>CALZQV010000001.1 GCA_945828295.1 uncultured Prevotellaceae bacterium
ATAACAAACCAATGACCATCAACGAAATACAAGACGAAATCATTGAAGAGTTTCTCGAGCTCGACGACTGGATGGACCGCTATCAGCTGCTCATCGACATGGGGAGCGAGCAGGAGCCTCTCGAGGAGAAATACAAGACAGAGCAGAACCTCATCGACGGATGCCAAAGCCGCGTGTGGCTGCAAGCCGACTTCGACGGAACCCGCATCCACTTTCAGGCTGAGAGCGATGCCCTGATCGTGAAGGGCATTGTCACCCTGCTGCTGCGCGTCCTCAACGACCAAACGCCCCACGACATCCTCAATGCCGACCTCTATTTCATTGAGAAGATAGGGCTGCGCGAGCACCTCTCCCCCACCCGCAGCAACGGTCTGCTTGCCATGATCAAACAAATGAAACTGTATGCTCTTGCCTTTCAGGCCAAGGGCTAAGAAGTAAGCCAATCAGTTAAAGTTCAAGGATAGTGAACATAGGCAACGTATCCTTCTCCGACCCTCACCCCGTCTTCCTGGCTCCGATGGAGGATGTGACGGACATCGGCTTCCGCTTGCTCTGTAAGCAAATGGGGGCCGACCTTGTCTATTCAGAGTTTGTATCGAGCGACGCCCTGGTTCGAGGCGTGAACCGCAGTATCGAGAAACTGGCCGTCTGCGACGAGGAGCGCCCCGTTACTATCCAGATTTACGGAAGGTTCGTCGAAGCGATGCGCGACGCCGCACAGATTGTCGTAGAACAGGCCCATCCCGATATTCTCGACATCAACTTCGGCTGCCCCGTTAAGCGTGTGGCCGGCAAGGGTGCCGGAGCCGGCATGCTCCAGAACATCCCCCTCATGTTGGAGATAACGCGTGCCGTCGTGGATGCCGTGCCGAACATTCCCGTCACCGTCAAGACCCGCCTGGGCTGGGACCAGGAGCATCTTATCATTACCACCCTGGCCGAACAGCTGCAGGACTGCGGCATCCAGGCCCTGACCATCCATGGCCGCACCCGTTCGCAGATGTATACCGGTGAGGCCGACTGGAGCCTCATTGGCGAAGTGAAGCGCAACCCGCGCATCCACATCCCCATCATCGGCAACGGCGACATCACCACACCTGAGCGTGCCCGCGAGTGTTTCGAGAAGTACGGCGTGGATGCCATCATGGTGGGCCGCGCCACCTTCGGGCGCCCCTGGATTTTCCGCGAGATAAAGGAACTTTTAGGAGGTAAGGAGCAAGAGGTAAGAGGTAAGAGAAATGAATTAGATTCCCAAGAAGATTTCGAAGAGGGAAAAGCATCCTCCTACCTCTTACCTCCTACCTCCTACCTCTCTCCCGAGTGGAAGCTCAACGTGTTGAAGCAGCAGGTGCTTGTCAGTGTAGATCGACTGGGTGAGTACCGCGGCATACTGCATAGCCGGCGCCACCTGGCAGCCTCGCCCCTGTTCAAGGGCATCCCCAACTTCCGCGAGACACGCATCCGCATGCTCCGTGCCGAAACCGTGAGCGAACTTTTTGACATAATGGAACAGACAAAAGATTTGATTTGCTAAATGAATCCTCCTTCCTCTCACCCCCAACCTTCTACCTCTTTTGAGGTCATGGCCCCGGTGGGTTCACCCGAATCACTGGCAGCAGCACTACGTGCCGGAGCCGACAGCATATATTTCGGCATCGAGCGACTGAACATGCGTGCCCACTCGGCATCGACCTTTACCATCGACGACCTCCGCCGCATCGCCCGCGAGTGCCAGGCATTCGGTGTAAAAAGCTACCTTACCGTCAATACCATCATCTACAACGAGGACATCGACCTGATGCACCAGATACTGGATGCCGCCTTGGCAGCAGGCATCTCGGCCATCATCGCCTCCGACGTGGCCGTAATGACCTATGCCCGCCAGATTGGCATCGAGGTGCACCTGAGCACCCAGCTCAACATCTCCAACATCGAGGCCCTGCGTTTCTATGCCCAGTTTGCCGATGTCGTGGTGCTGGCCCGCGAACTGAAGATGGAACAGGTGGCAGAAATCTACCGTCAGATTGAGGAGCAACACATCACCGGCCCCAGCGGCAATTTAGTGCGCATCGAGATGTTCTGTCATGGCGCCCTGTGCATGGCCGTCAGCGGCAAGTGCTACCTGAGCCTCGACAACATGGGCCGCTCGGCCAACCGTGGCGAGTGCATGCAACTCTGCCGCCGCAGCTACATCGTGCGCGATGCCGAAACCGACCTCGAGCTCAAGGTCGACAACAAGTACATCATGAGTCCGAAGGACCTGAAAACCATCGATTTCATCGACAAAATGATTGCGGCAGGCGTGCGTGTCTTCAAGATAGAAGGCCGTGCACGCGGAGCCGACTATGTCGACACCGTGGTGCGCTGCTACAAGGAAGCCATCAAGGCCGTGGAGGACGGTAGCTTCACCGACGAGCGCAAGGCCGCATGGAACGAGCGCCTGTCGCGCGTCTTCAACCGCGGCTTCTGGGACGGCTACTACCAAGGCCAGCTGCTTGGCGAATGGACCAAGAAGCCTGGTTCCTCGGCCACGGAGAAGAAGACCTACTGCGGAAAGGGCATCCGATACTACTCGAAGCTGGGAGTCGCAGAATTCAAGATTGAGGCCTGCGAACTGCATCGGGGCGACCGCATTCTCATCACTGGACCAACCACAGGGGCCGTATATGCCACGGCCTCGGAAATACGCTTCGACCTGCGCCCCGTTGAGACAGCGAAGAAGGGTTGGCACATCAGCATCCCCATTCCCGTCAAGGTACGTCCCAGCGACAAACTTTTCATCGTCACCTCCGTCGAACCATGAGCCAGCCCAAGCGCCTCCATCCCGTGATGCTTGCAGGCACTGGCAGCGATGTCGGCAAGAGCATACTTGCCACTGCCCTTTGCCGCATCTTCCGCCAGGATGGCTACCGGCCGGCACCCTTCAAGGCCCAGAACATGGCGCTCAACTCCTTTGTCACCCCCGACGGGTTGGAAATCGGGCGCGCACAGGCCGTACAGGCCGAAGCCGCCGGCCTTCCCTGCGAGGCAAACATGAATCCCCTGCTCCTGAAGCCGCAAAGCGACCACAGCAGCCAAGTCGTCGTGCTCGGCCGCCCCATTGGCAACCGCGAGGCGATTACTTATTGGCGGCGCGAAGGCAAGGATAAGTTCAAGCCCGTGGTACATCAGGCCTACGACTCCCTTGCAGGCCGCTACAACCCCATCGTCATGGAAGGCGCGGGCAGCATCACGGAGCTAAACCTGCGCGACACCGACCTCGTGAACATGCCCATGGCCCGCTACGCCCACGCCGACGTCATCCTGGTTGCCGACATCGACCGCGGTGGCATTTTTGCCTCTGCCTACGGGAGCATTATGCTTCAGGACGAAGAGGACCGGCGGCGCATCAAGGGCATCATCGTCAACAAGTTCCGGGGCGACCTGCGGCTGTTCGACGATGGTAGACGCATGCTCGAAGCGGTCTGCGGGGTTCCCGTCCTGGGCGTCGTCCCCTACCTCGAGGACCTTCACATCGATGCCGAAGACAGCGTGGCGCTGGAACACCGGAAGAACAGCAAATCGGCACCGACGGAAAAAACGCGCGTGGCCGTTGTGCAGCTTCCCCATATCTCCAACTTCACCGACTTCGACAAACTGGAGCGCGACCCGCGCGTGCTCCTTTTTTATACCGCCCGACCGGAGGACCTGGCCGAGGCCGACATCATCATTCTGCCCGGCACAAAGTCCACCGCCGACGACCTCTACCACCTGCGGCGCTGCGGCATGGCATCCGCCATCCTGCAAGCCCGTGAGGCCGGCAAGACCATCATGGGCATTTGTGGAGGATTCCAGATGATGGGCCGCAGCATTTCAGACCCCGACGGCATAGAAGACGGCCGTCTGTCGACGCCCGGACTCGGCCTTCTCCCCATGGACACCACCATGTCGCCCGTAAAGACCACGCGGCAGGTGAAGTTCACCTTTCAGGGCGTCGCCTGCAAGGGCTATGAGATACACCACGGCACATCCACGCTCTCCGAGCCCGTGGTCGTGCGCGACAACTGCATCGGCACGTACATCCACGGCATCCTGGACAACGCCGTCGTCATCGACTTCCTGCTGAAGAGCGCCCCCCAGCGGGAAGCGAAGCGGCTGAGCGCGGAGGAAGAACGCGAACTGGCCTACGACCGGCTGGCCGACCACGTTCGACGCCACCTCGACATGCAAACCCTTTACAACATTCTGAGCGATGATTGACGGGCACGGCGACGACATCTACAGGTACAACGATATTCGGATGAATTTCAGTTCGAACATCCCCTCCTTTGCCGACCTCTCTGCCCTGAAGTCCCACCTCTACTCCCGCCTCGCTGCCATCGCCTCGTATCCGCAAGCCTCCGGCGAGGCGCTTGAGGCCAAAATTGCCCATTCCATCGGCAGAAAAGCCAGTGAGGTGATGGTAACCAGCGGGGCCACCGAGGCGATATACCTCATTGCCCAGGCCCTTGCCCGGCAATGCGCGGAGGAGGAGCGCACATACACTGTCTTCCACCCCACGTTCAGCGAATACGACTCGGCATGCCAGATGTTCGGCATGCGCCCGACGGAGCAAGGCACCAGCTGCTGGCTCTGCAACCCCAACAACCCGACGGGCACCATCCGCGACGAGGCCTTCATCCGCCAGCTGGCCCAGCGCCACCGGTGGCTCGTCGTCGACCAGTCCTACGAGGACTACGCGGCCGCTCAACTGCCCGACGTGGGTAGCCTACCCAACGTCATCTGCCTCCACTCCATGACAAAGAAATACTGCATCCCAGGCCTGCGCCTCGGCTACCTCACGGCCCCAGCGCCCGTGGTCGACATGGTGCGACGGGAGCGCCGGCCATGGGCCGTCAACGCACTGGCCATCGAAGCCGGCCTGTGGCTTGCCAAGGAACAGCCCCGGATGGTAGACATGCCAGCCTACCTGCGCGAAGCACAGAGGCTGCGCAGCCTGCTCGACACAATACCCGGAATCCACGTCGGACAGACCCAGACCAACTTCATGCTCTGCACCATCGACGGGCACACGGCCGCCGAACTGAAGGAACACCTTGCCCTAAGGCACGGCATACTCATCCGCGACGCCTCGAACTTCCCGGGCCTGACGCCCCACCACTTCCGCGTGGCAGCCCAACGGCCAGAGGAGAACGACACGCTGGTAAAAGTGATTACTGACTATGTGTCATGAACTCATCCTTCCGCTTGTGGCAGCATGGTTGTCCGACCTGCTGCTTGGCGACCCTCGCTGGCTGCCCCATCCCGTAGTGGGCTTTGGCCACATGATTGCCCGTGGCGAGCGGATGCTGAACCGCGGGAGCCACCGCATGGCCAAGGGTGCCCTGATGACGATTTTGCTCGATTCCATCGTGTTTTTCTCCACTTTCTTCCTGCTTCGTATCCTTCATGCCGACGCGCTGCCCCACTATGTTGCCTGCGTGGTTTCGGGCATCCTGATTTTCTATTGCCTGGCTGGGACCACGCTCATTCGCGAGGTGCGGGAGGTGTTCCGCGCCGTCGACCGCTCGCTCGACAAAGGCCGGCGCCAGGTCGGCCGCATCGTTGGGCGCGACACCGCACAACTATCGGCCCAGGAGGTGCGCACGGCCGCCCTCGAGACGCTGGCCGAGAACCTGAGCGACGGGGTTGTGGCACCACTCTTTTGGCTGGCTGTCGGTGGGGTTCCCGCCATGCTCACCTACAAGATGATAAACACCCAGGACTCGATGATAGGCTATCGCAACGCGCGCTACAAGGACTTCGGCTGCTGGGCAGCCCGCATCGACGACGTGGCAAACTACGTGCCGGCCCGGCTGACCGCGATGCTGATGGTGGTGCTGAGCGGTCGGTGGTCGCTCTTCTCCTATGTGTGGAAGTACGGGCGCTGCCACGCCAGCCCCAACAGCGGCTACCCCGAAGCGGCGCTTTCGGGCATTTTGGGCTGCCGGTTCGGCGGTCCGCACCATTACTTCGGCGAGCTGGTGGAGAAGCCCTACATCGGCGACCGCGACCGACCGCTGACGAGCGCCGACATGGAGCGCTCCGTCAGGCTGAGCCGCAGCGTGGAGGTTGTGACCATCGTGACAATCATATCAATATATAGTTTGCTATGAAAAAGATTATACTGATTACCGGCGGACAACGCTCGGGCAAGAGCCGATATGCCGAAGAACTGGCCAAAGGGCTGTCGGCACGGCCCGTCTACGTGGCCACGGCCCACGTGTGGGACGAGGAGTTTCGCCAGCGCGTGAGGAAGCACCAGGAGCGCCGCGGCCCCGAGTGGGAGAACATCGAGGAGGAGCGGCAGCTGAGCCGCCACGACCTGACGGGGCGCGTGGCCGTGGTCGACTGCCTGACACTGTGGGCCACGAACTATTTCTTCGAGCTGAAAGACAGCGACAAGGCGTTGCAGGAACTGAAGGCCGAGTTCGACCGCCTGACGGCACAGGATGCCACGCTGATATTCGTGACGAACGAAATCGGCTCGGGCGGCACCAGTGTCGACCCCGTCCAGCGCCAGTTCACCGACCTGCTGGGCTGGCTTAACCAGTACGTGGCCAGCCGTGCCGACGAGGTAACGCTCATGGTCAGCGGACTGCCCGTAACCATCAAAACCACCACGACGAAACACGAACCAAGATGAGGCCCTTCGACATTCATCGGCCCGACCAGGGGCTGAGCACCCAGATTCAGCAGAAGATAGACAACCTGAACAAACCGAAAGGCTCGCTGGGGCGGCTGGAGGACCTGGCCATGCAGGTGTGCCTGGTGCAGCAGACGCTGACTCCCTCGCTGGCCCACCCCTGCCACCTCCTGCTCGGCGGCGACCACGGCATCGAACGGGAGGGCGTGAGCCTGTCGCCGCGCGAGGTCACGTGGCAGCAGATGATTAACTTCACGCGAGGCGGCGGCGGCGTGAATATGTTCTGCCGGCAGCACGGCTTCAGGCTCAGCATCGTCGACGTGGGTGTCGACCACGACCTCTCCTCGGTGCCCGGCATCATCGACCGCAAAATCAGGCGCGGCACGAGGAACTTCCGCTTCGAGTCGGCCATGACGCAGGAGGAAATGGACCGCGCCATCGACACTGGGGCGGCGCTTGTCGACGACTGTCTGGCCGATGGCTGCAAGGTCGTGTGCGTCGGCGAAATGGGCATCGCCAACACGTCGCCCTCCAGTCTGTGGATGCACCTGCTGTGCCAGATTCCGCTCGGCAACTGCGTGGGCGCCGGCTCGGGCATCGACAGCGAGGGCATAAGGCACAAGTACGACGTGCTCAGCCAGGCCCGCAAGCGATTCTTCGAAGAGCACCCCAGCCCCACGACGGAGGACATCGTGCGCGAGTTCGGGGGCTACGAGATGGTGGCGGCCATCGGCGCCATGCTCAGGGCTGCCGAGCGGCAGACGCTGATACTGGTCGACGGCTTCATCATGACGGCCTGCGCACTGGCTGCCTGCCGGCTCCACCCCGAGGCCCAGGACTACATGATATTCTGCCACTGCGGCGACGAGAGCGGCCACCGAGCCATGCTCGACGCCATGGGGGCAACGCCACTGCTCACGCTGGGACTGCGGCTGGGCGAGGGCACCGGCGCCCTGTGCGCCTTTCCGCTCGTCGACTCCGCCGTGAGAATGATTAACGAAATGAACAACTTCAGCCATGCAAACATTACTAAATACTTTTAACCGCGCCTGGGCAGCCTTCATCTTCTTCACGCGGCTGCCCCTGTGGCGCATCCACCAACCGCCCACCGAGGCCTATCAGAGCGTCGTCGAGTGGTGGCCGCTGGTGGGCTGGCTCACGGCCTCGGCGACGGCAGCGACGCTTTTCTTCGGCAGCATGATACTCCCCTACGCGGTGGCCGTGGGGCTGGCCATCGTGGTGCGCATACTGCTCACGGGAGCCCTCCACGAGGACGGGCTGGCCGACTTCTGCGACGGCTTCGGCGGCGGGGGCAACGACCGCGAGCGCATCCTGGCCATCATGAAGGACTCCCACATCGGCACCTACGGCGTGCTCGCGCTCGTGCTCTACGTGCTGCTGCTCTTTGCCTGCCTCCACTCCATGCAGCCCGTCCACGGCGCACTCGCCATCCTGGCCTTCGACCCCTATGCCAAGATGCTCTCGGCCCAGGCCGTCAGGATGCTGCCCTACGCCCGCAACGAGCAGACGGCCAAGGCGCACGTGGTCTACCGCAAATATGGCCTCGCGGCAGGCATCGGGCTGGCCGTCCAGGGTCTGCTGCCGCTGGGCCTGTTCCTGTGGTTCATGGGCGAGACGGTCAACTGGACGACCCTCATCCTCGTGCCTGCACTGGTGATGTACCTCCTCTACCTCTTCATCCACCGCCGCCTGGGCGGCTACACGGGCGACTGCTGCGGCGCCCTGTTCCTGATTATCGAGCTTTCGGCCTATCTTGCCCTGGCCTCCATGCTGGGCGCGTAGCACAAAGGCCCCATCCGCCCGCCACCTTCTTGCAACCGACGCGTCGGAATCTTCCGCCGCCGTTCGACGGATGTCCGTCCGTCGGCGATGAACGCACATCCGTCGGCGATGAATGTGCATCCGTCGCCGATGGCGGAAGAATGTCATGCAGCGATTGCATCTTTGCCTCGGGGCTAAAGAAAAAAATCGACGCAATCTTGCGCGATTATGACAATAAATGCTTATCTTTGCAACCGCAATGCGGATAAGGGAATCAGGTGAAAGTCCTGAACAGTCCCGCTGCTGTAAGTCCACACACAACCCTCGTGGCAATTGACCACTGGCCGACCGAAAGGCTGGGAAGGTACCACAAAGAGGCAGGCGCAGAACGACGCCGGAGCCGAAGAGGGGTGGACAAGTCAGAAGACCTGCCGACGTTGCCATCCACAGTCAACTGCGAGGACAGTATGAAGGAACCAATTTTATTGTTTAACTATAATTATATCCAAATGAAAAAGTATTTTTATTTGGCAGTTGCCCTTTGCATGGGCTTTGCCATGACATCGTGTGACGACGATGACGATGTTCCACCAGTTGTGAAAACCGCTACGCTCGACTTCGAAGGTGACAAGTGGACGAAGCTGATTGACAATCCCCAGTACGGCGGTCCGCTGATCTACAGCGCCGACGAGTACAAGTGGGAAGACAGCAATACAAAGCTCTCGTCTGAGTGCATCAAGGCCGACTGGACACAGTGGAACATGGGCTATGGCTGGAACAACGGTATTGCCATCTCCAACTATGTGGATGCCGAACACGCTACTTACATGTACCAGCTGTCAGTTCCTAAGACTAACGGAAGCAAGAATTTTGCTGTGGTATGGGACAGCAACAGCGCCCTAACCTTCACCGACGGAAAGGCACATGTGATTAAATCCATGCAGATCATGAACACAACCTACGGCCTTGGCAGCATCAAGACCTCGCTGGGAGAAGGCTTCAAGTTCGCCGTCAAGGTTGCCGGCATGGTTGGCGAAGTGGAAAAAGGCAATCTGGAGATTGTGCTTGCCGAGGGTGCAACAGCCGTAGAAGATTGGACGACGGTCGACCTCAGCTCGCTGGGTGCCGTAACGGGCGTTGTATTCAACTTCGAGAGCACAGACGAGAATACCGCCAAGTACTTCGCCTTCGACAATGTCGTTGTTGAACTCTAACGCGTAGCGCGTGAAACTCTCTATCTATAATAATAAGTATAAAGTGGTCATGCTGCTGTCAGCCTTCATGCTGGCGGCAGCATGTTCCAATTCCGACCCGGGCATCGAGCCCGAGGCGTTCGGGGCAACGGGCCGCGGCGTGTTCATCCTGTGCGAGGGCAACTACCAGGCCGGCAACAGCACGCTGTCGTACTACAACCCCGCGACGCGAGAGGTCGAGAACGGCATATTCCAGCGAGCCAACGGCGCCAAACTGGGCGACACGGGCCAGTCCATCCAGATATATGACGGGGTGGCCTATGTTGCCATGGAGAACAGTGGCATCATCTGGGCGCTGGACACCGCCACGTTCCGCGTGCGCGGACAGCTGACCGCCGGCGAGACGGAGCACATGATTAACCCGCGCTACATCCACTTCCTGTCCTCGGAAAAGGCCTACGTCACCGACCTCTACTCGCCCTACATCACCGTCTTCAACCCGCGCACAATGCAGTACACGGGCAGCATCTCCACGCGTCAGGCCATCTCGTTCGGCTACAGCTCGACGGAGGAAATGGTGCAGTGGGGCAACCGCGTATTCACGAACTGCTGGAGCTACTCCAACAAGATTCTGGTCATCGACACCACCCGCGACGTCGTGTGCGACAGCATCGTGCTCGATAGCTGGCAGCCCAAGAGCATGGCCCTGGACAGCCGAGGCAAGCTGTGGGTCATCACCGACGGCGGCTACTCGACGGGCGACGATTCCTTTGGCGACAACATCCCCCACCTCTACTGCATCGACGCCACGACGCTCGCCATCGAAAGCGACCAGCCGCTGGACACCGACGAGGCCAACGTGCAGCTGGCCATGAACCCCGACCGCACGGTGCTCTACCTCATCAACAACGACGTC
Source organism: uncultured Prevotellaceae bacterium (assembly GCA_945828295.1). Lineage (GTDB taxonomy): Bacteria > Bacteroidota > Bacteroidia > Bacteroidales > Bacteroidaceae > Physcousia. The sequence goes on from CALZQV010000001.1 coordinate 10,556, forward strand.
TACCGCATGGAGGTGACCGCCAGCCACGTCCCCGTGCGGCCCTTCATCGAGGCCGGGCGCAACAAGAACGGCACCCGCAACTACCTCTACGGCATCGGCGTCGACCCCCACAACGGCGACATCTACGTGGGCGATGCCGTGGACTACCGCCAGGCGGGCATGGTCTACCGCTACTCTGCCGAGGGCACGCTCATCGACCAGTTCCGCGTGGGCATAACCCCTAACGGGTTTGCGTTTAAGTGAAGGGAAGGTGAAGGGAAGTTAAAGGGACGATACTTTAGAATTATGATTAATAGAATTATTTGTTTTTGTCTTTTCCTGACGCTGCTGGTGTCTTGCGGAGAAGACGATGCCGCACCGAAGCACGAAGAAGGCCCGCTGCCCGTGATTACGTGGGTCATGTCGTCGGGCCGCTTCCGCATCCAGACGGGCGAAAGCATACAGCTCGTGCCCGACATCGAGCACCTGGACGAGACCAGCGTCTACACCTGGACCATGGAGGGCGATACCATTGGTCACGACACTTACTACACCTTCACGACCGACTCCGCCGGCGTCTACTTCATCCAACTGACCGTGAGCAACCGCTACGGAGCAGTGAGCGACGAAGTGAAGATCACCGTTGAGGAGGCCGAGAACACTGAGTTGCCCGAGATACCGGAGCACAGCGGATGGCGCTATCCCTGGTCGGGCATCAACGTGGCCCAGGGGCGCACCATCAACGTCGTGGCCTACGTGGACGGACGACGGCTGAGCACCGTCTTCGCGGCCAGCGAGCAGGGCACCCACAAGGTGGTGCTCTCCGACGACGCCACGGGCCAAGAGCAGGAGTTCAATATCAACGTCTGTCCGCCCGCCGGCACCTACCGCCGCAGCAGTGAGGGACAGACCATGGTCAACCGCGTCTACGCCTACATGCCCGCCCCGGGCCACCAGGTGAACGGCTACATCATCACGGGCAAATCCTATCCCGACGACTGCACCCACGAGCAGGCCTGCGACTCGGTGCTGGCCCACTTCAGCCGCAAGTGGTCGGTGAGCCTTGGCGGACAGGGCGGCTACCTCATCGCCGGCTTCGACCACAGCGTGACAGCCGGCGGCGCCGACTACGACCTGTGCATCAAGGGCAACCCCTTCAGCTACCAGTCGGAGCCCGGCATCATCTGGGTGAGCCAGGACGACAACGGCGACGGACTGCCCAACGACCAGTGGTTCGAGCTGGCCGGCTCGGAATACGGCACCGACAACCACGCCACGGAATACGCCATCACCTACTTCCGGCCCGAGAAGAAGAAGTCGGCCGTAGGCTGGCGCGACTCGAACAACGAAACGGGCTACATCCCCTACATGAGCTACTGGAACCCCTCGGCCTACTACTGGCAGCCTTGGCAGATGGGCAGCACCGAGATGACCTTCTTCGGTTCGCGACTGCGCGACCGCAGCACCTACGAGAACGGAATCTCCGACATTCCGCCCTACGACTGGGGCTACGCCGACAACCTGGGCGACCTCTTCAACGGACCGGCAGGCAAGATGGGATACTACAAGATTGCCAACGCACGCACCTGGGACGGCAAGCCCGCCAACCTGGAGTATGTCGACTTCATAAAGGTGCAAACCGCGCAGACAGGCTCAACGCCCAACCTCGGGGAAATCAGCACCGAGGTGTACTACATCGGTGATTGCCACAATTGACAATGCACAATTGACAATGAAAAGATTATTAGTCCTGCTGGCGGTCCTTTGGGGCGGAGCTCAATTGTCCATTGTCCATTGTCAATTGTCCATGGATCTTGACGAGGTGCAGGTGACGGGCCAGCGGCGACTGCGCGACACCGGCGTGCAGCGAACCGTCCTCGACTCGCTGGTGCTCCACCAGAACGTGGCCCTCTCCATGTCCGACATCCTCACGCAACACTCCACGCTCTTCATCAAAAGCTACGGGCGAGCCACCGAGTCGACAGCCGAATTCCGGGGCACCTCGCCCAGCCACACACAGGTCTTGTGGAACGGCATGAAAATCAACTCGCCCATGCTCGGCACCGTCGACTTCAGCACCATTCCGGCCTACTTCGTCGACCAGGCCAACCTGCTTCACGGCGCCTCGTCGCTCACCCTCACCGGAGGCGGACTGGGCGGCGCCGTCGACATGCACACGCTGCCCCTCTTCGACCAGGGCCACAGCCTGCAGTACATCCAGGGAGCCGGCTCGTTCCGCACGTTCGACCAGTTCCTGCGCTACACCTACGGCAACGAGCACTGGAGCAGCAGCACGCGCCTGGTCTACTCCACCTCGAAGAATGACTTCAAGTACACCAACTACGACAAGCTGGGCCACCCCACGGAGCGGAACAAGAGCGGATACTTCGACGACGTGCACGCCATGCAGGACGTCTACTACCGCGACGGCAAGGGGAACCGCATCGGACTGATGGGCTGGTACACCCACAGCCTGCGCGGACTGCCCTTCCTGAGCGTCGACTACAAGAACAACACCGACTTCAAGAACGAGCACCGCCACGACGCCGCCCGCGCCGTGGTCAGCTGGGACCGCACGCTCGACCAGTGGAACGTGGGCGTTCGAGGAGGCTACCTCTGGCAGGACAACCGCTACGACTACTTCACGACGCGCGAGACCGTGAGCACCGACATCACCCACGCCCGAAGCCGCAGCCAGCAGGGCTACGTGCAGGCCAACGCCGACTGGATGCCGCGCGCCAACTGGCTCGTGACGGCCGACCTGGCCCTCTACTACAACCACGTGCGCAGCACCGACAAAAGCCCCTTCCACATCGGCGACAACTACAACCTGGGGCGCATGGAGTACAACCTGAGCCTGTCGGCCAAATACAGGCCCGTCAAGAACCTCTCGCTCTCGGCCATCCTGCGCGAGGAATGCTACCGCCACGACTTTGTGCCCGTCATTCCAGCCCTCTTTGCCGAATACGTAATCCACCGGCCCTGGAACCTCGTGGTGAAAGCCTCCGTGGCGCGCAACTACCGCTACCCCTCGATGGACGATCTCTACTACAAACCGGGCGGCAACCCCAACCTGCGCCCCGAGCGCGGCATCACCTACGACGGGGGCCTGGAGTGCCGCATCGAGAAAAAGCGCTACTCGCTGTCGGCCAACCTTTCGGCCTTCGACTCGTACATCACCGACTGGATTCTGTGGACGCCAAACGCCAAGGGCTACTGGCAGCCGTCGAACCTGAAGAAGGTGCACAACTACGGCACAGAGATGACGGCCACGGCAATGGTCAGGATGAAACACCACTGGAAGCTCACGCTCACTGGGAACTACGCCTTCACGCCCAGCATCAACAAGAGCGAGCGCCTGGCCGACAACGATGCTTCCTACGGCAAGCAGCTGGTCTACGTGCCGCGCCACTCCACCAACCTCTCGGGCCGCCTTTCGTGGAAGACGTGGACCCTCACTTACCAATGGACCCACTACAGCGAACGCTTCACCACGACGAGCAACGACGTGTCGTACATCACTGGCCGGCTACGCCCCTACTTCATGAACGACATATCGCTGGAAAAGACCTTCCAATGGAGAAAATGCCACGCCTCGCTCAAGGGCTGCGTCAACAACCTCCTGGGCTCGGAATACGTCACCGTGCTGTCGCGCCCGATGGCTGGCCGCAACTTCGAAATCTTCCTGGAAATAAAGCCCCAGTGGCACAAACATAAAAAGAAATGAAATGCAGTAGACTCATAGGAATCCTTGCCGTGGCCATGCTTGCCTCCTGCGGCAGGCACACACAAGGCAGCACCGACCAGGGCGACACCATCCCCATGCACTATGCCCGCAACCTGACCATGGTGGCGCACGAGGGCTACACCGAAGTGATGATTCGCAACCCCTGGGACACCACATGCGTGCTCCACCACTACGCCCTCGTGGAGCAGGGCAACCAGGCCACGCTGCCACACGGCGCCACCGTGGTGAACGTGCCCCTCAGGCGCGCCGGCATATTCACGGCCGTGCATTGCGGACTGGTGAAGGAACTGGGCTGCGAACCCTCCATCCGCGGCATCTGTGAAATCGAGTACATCAACATCCCCAGCATACGCAAAGCCGTGAAGGAAGGCCGCGTGGCCAACTTCGGCAGCGCCATGGAGCCCACCATCGAGGTAATCATGGACGCACAGCCCGACGGTCTGCTCATCTCGCCCTTCGAGAACTCGGGCGGCTACGGGCGCGTCGAGCGCCTTGGCATCCCCATCATCGAATGTGCCGACTACATGGAATACAGCCCTTTAGCGCGAGCCGAGTGGATGCGCTTCTACGGTCGGCTGTTCGGACAGGGCAAGCGGGCCGACAGCCTGTTCCTCAGCGTAGAGCAAAGCTACGTATCGCTGCGCGCCCGTGTCGGCAAGGTCGACCACCGGCCGACGCTCGTGGCCGAGAAACCCTATTCGGGCGTGTGGTATGTACCGGGGGGCAACAGCGCCATGGGCATCCTGTATCAGGACGCCGGAGCCGACTACCTGTTTGCCGACCGCCAGAAGAGCGGCAGCCTGGCGCTGTCCGTCGAGACGGTGTTCGAGGTGGGCCAGCAGGCCGACATCTGGCTCATCAAGTACAACCAATCCACCCCGCTCACGCGGGAGCAGCTGAAGGCCGACTATCCGCTCTTCGCCCACTTCCGCTCGTTCCAGACGGGGCGCATCTACGGATGTAACCAGGAAACGTCGCGCTTCTACGAGGAGACGCCCTACCACCCCGACCGCCTGCTGTCGAATTTGGTGGAAATAATCCATCCCGAATTAGGAATAGAAGCAGGAAAAGCGTATTTTTGCAAGGTCGAGTAGTTCATTATGAAACACACAACCGCCCTCATCGCCCTGTTCCTGTCCGTAGTGGTGCTGTTCGTGCTGTCGCTCTATAACGGCAGTGTCAGCATTCCCATGTCGGCCATCACCGACATCCTCATGGGGCGCAGCACGCCCGACCACCCCTCGTGGCAGTACATCGTGCTCGAGAACCGTCTGCCCCAGGCCATCACGGCATTGCTCAGCGGAGCCTCGCTCTCCGTTTCCGGCCTGCTGCTGCAAACGGCCTTCCGCAACCCCCTGGCCGGCCCGTCGGTGCTGGGCATCGACAGCGGTGCGCATCTGGGCGTGGCCCTCGTCATCCTTGTCGCAGGCGGAACCATGACCGCCGGCAGCCTGACCCTTGGCGGCTTTGCCCTGGTCATCCTTGCCGCGCTCGTCGGCGCCCTGGGCGTGATGGCCATCCTGCTCATGCTCAGCCGCGTGCTGCAGAACAACGTCATGCTGCTCATTGCCGGCATGATGGTGGGATACATCGCCTCAAGCATGATAAGCCTGCTCAACTTCAAGGCCACCGCCGAGGGCGTACATGCCATGACGCTGTGGGGCATGGGCTCGTTTTCGAGCGTCACGCTCGACCGCCTGCCCTACATGGTGGGCATCTGCCTCTTCGGGCTCACCCTGGCCTTCCTGCTCATCAAACCGCTGAACGCCTTGCTGCTGGGCGACTATTATGCCCGCAACCTGGGCATACACATCCGTCGCACACGCACCCTGCTGCTGCTCACCACCGGCCTGCTCACGGCAGCGTCGACCGCCTTCTGCGGCCCCATTGCCTTCATCGGACTGGCCGTCCCCCATCTGGCCCGCCTGTTCCTGGGCAGCGCCAACCATCGCACGCTCATGCCGGCCACGTTGCTCACGGGCGCCTCGCTCTCGCTCGTCTGCAACATCGTCAGCACCCTGCCGGGCGAGTCGGGCGTCATCCCCATCAACGTCATCACCCCCATCATCGGCGCCCCGGTCGTGCTGTGGGTAATCCTTCGTCTGGAACACTAATCAGCAGACCCAAGGCACTCGGGCAAGGAAATGTTGAAATAAATTTGACATTTCACGCACTTAATCGTATCTTTGTAGCAAATAACCTTAAAACATAATCCCATGAAAAGAATCCTTTCCCTTTTGAGTGCAGCCCTGGTGGCTCTCGTCTCGTATGCCCAAGTCAGCTACGAAGTGATTCCCCTGCCGCGCAGTATCGAACTTAGTCCGAAATCCGAAACCTTTACGCTGGCACAGGGTGCACTGGTAACCTTCGCCAGCGGGGATGACGCCATGGCGTCGAACGCTAAGCTGCTGGCCGACTACCTGAAGAGCGACGCCAACTTCGACGTCAAGGTGCAGGCCGACGTCAAGAAGGGCGCATCCATCGTGCTGCAACTGGCCGACAGCAAGCAGAAGGCTAAAGCAAAGAAGGGCGCACCCGTTCTGTCCGAGGCACCCGAGGCCTACCTGCTCACCGTGGGCGAGGAGGGCGTGGCCATTAAGGCCAACACACCCGAGGGCGTGTTCCGTGGCATACAGACCCTGCGCAAGGCCATCGGCACCGAAGCCGGCGACAAGGTGGAACTGCCCTACGTAACCATTCAGGACGAACCCCGTTTCCCCTATCGCGGTGTGCACTTCGACTGCGCCCGCCACTACTTCTCCATCGATTTCCTCAAACAATTCATCGACGTGATGGCCCTGCACGGCTGCAACAACCTGCACTGGCACATCACCGAGGACCAAGGCTGGCGATTCGAAGTAAAGTCCATGCCTGAACTGGCCAAGAAGGGTAGCGTGAGAAAACAAACCGTGATTGGTCGCAACACCGGGCTCTACGACGGCAAGGAGTATGGTGGATACTACACCCAGCAAGAGTGCCGCGAGCTTGTCGACTATGCCGCCAAGCGCTTTATCAACATTATTCCCGAAATCGACCTTCCCGGCCACATGCTTGGTGCGCTGCACGTTTATCCCGAGCTGGGATGCACCGGAGGCCCCTACGAGGTATGGCCCCACTGGGGCGTGTCGGCCGACGTGCTCTGTGCCGGTAATCCCAAGACGCTGGAGTTCCTGAAGAAGGTGCTCGACGAGGTGGCCGACGTGTTCCCCTCGAAATACATCCACATCGGCGGTGACGAGAGTCCACGCAACCGTTGGAAGGATTGTCCGAAGTGCCAGGCTAAGATGAAGGAACTGGGGCTGACGCGCGAGGCAGAGCTGCAGACCTATATTAATAAGGAACTGGAGGCCTACATGCAGAAGAAGGGACGCGACCTTATCGGCTGGGACGAGATACTGGAAGGCGGCCTGAGCGAGAAAGCCATCGTCATGTCGTGGCGCGGCTCAGAGGGTGGTATCGCAGCTGCACGCCAGCACCACCGCGTCATCATGTCGCCCAACAGCCACTGCTACATCGACTACTATCAGCTCAAGGAACAATGGTACCAGCCAATGGCCATCGGTGGCTACCTGCCCATGTCGAAGGTGTACAGCTTTGAGCCCACGGCCGAACTCACGGAAGAGGAGGCTAAGTATATACTTGGCCCGCAGGTGAACCTCTGGACCGAATACGTTGCCTACCCCGAGCACGCCATGTATATGCTGCTGCCCCGTCTTGACGCCATTAGCGAGGTACAGTGGATGGAGGCCGACAAGAAGGACTTTGAGAACTTCAAGAGCCGTCTGCCCCGAATGCTCAAGCTGTACCGCAAACTGGGCTACACCTACTGCTCGAAACAAGAATAATGGATTACGAACTACACGAACTGGTCATCGGGTACCCTGGTCACGAAGTGGCAGGCCCGATGACCGCTTCTTTACATCAGGGTGAACTTTGCTGCCTGCTGGGGGCAAACGGCGCGGGCAAGAGCACGCTGCTGCGCACGCTGGCTGCCTTCCAGTCACCGCTGTCGGGCGAAATGTTGCTTGACGGCCGTTCCCTTTCGGCCATCGCCCCACGCGAGCTGAGCACCCTGGTGGGCATTGTGCTCACGGAACGCATCCGCACCGCCGGCATCACCGTTCGCGACATGGTAGCCATGGGACGAAGCCCCTACACCAACTTCTGGGGCCACCTGACGGAGACCGACCACCACTACATCAACGAAGCCATGGAGCAGGTGGGCGTCGCATCCTTTGCCAGCCGGCAAATATCGACGCTGAGCGATGGCGAACGGCAAAAGGTGATGATTGCCAAGGCGCTGGCTCAGCAGACACCCGTCATTCTGCTCGACGAGCCCACGGCTTTCCTCGACTTCCCCAGCAAGGTCGAAGTAATGCTGCTGCTGAGACGCTTGGCCCACGAGATGGGGAAAAGCATCTTCCTTTCCACCCACGACCTCGACATGGCCCTGCAGACAGCCGACCGTCTATGGCTGATGGGAAAGAAGGATACCGACGCGGCGTCCCAGGCTCAGCAGCCTGCCACAGGAACACAACAGCCACGGCAGTTTGCCATAGGCACGCCACAAGAGCTGGTGAACGAAATCCCACAATACTTCCCCAGTCGCCACTTGTCCTTTGACGCAACCAACCTGCGCTTCAACATTCAGTGCTGACAACGCAGCCATGGCTGACAGAGGGTTCCGTCCCTAATAAGAAATCACTCGCTGACTAAGGCAAAGTTAAGCTGTTTGCGGTCGAGGTTGGCCGAGGCAATGCTTATGCGCACCTCATCGCCCAACGAGTAGCGCTTGTGGGTTCGGCGCCCCCAGAGGCAGTATTGCTTCTCGTCGAACTCGTAGTAATCGTCGTCAAGGTCGCGCAAAGGTATCATGCCCTCGCACTTATTCTCATTAATCTCCACGTAGAGGCCATACTCGGTCACGCCGGATATCGTGCCATCGAACTCCTGCCCGATTCGGTCCTGCAGGAACTCTACTTCCTTGTACTTGATGCTGGCGCGCTCAGCCAGGGCGGCAGTCTGCTCCATCGCACTGGCGTGCTCGCACTGCTCCTCGAACTTGCTGCGCATCACACTGCGCCCGCCCTCGGCATAGCGTGCCAGAAGACGGTGAACCATCAGGTCGGGATAGCGGCGGATGGGGCTGGTGAAGTGGGTGTAGTAATCGAAGGCAAGACCATAGTGGCCGATATTCTCTGTGCTGTACTTCGCTTTCATCATGGCGCGCAAAGTCACCATCTCCACCAGATTGCGCGCCTTGGTTTGCTTGGCGTCGTGCAGCATTTTGTTGATGCTCTGGCTAACCATCGCATTCGAGCCCGTGGGCTTTAGCTTGAGGCCGAACTTCGTCACGAATTCCGAAAGATTAATGAGCTTATTCTGGTCGGGCTGCTCGTGGATGCGGTAGACAAACACCTTCGAGTTATTGTCCTTGACCTTCGGGTTCTTTCCCTTCTTCGGTTTCCCAATACTCTCGGCCACCGTGCGGTTGGCCAGCAGCATGAATTCCTCCACAAGCTTATTGGCATCCTTGGCCACCTTGAAGTAGACGCTCACCGGCTTGCCGTCCTTGTCGATCTCGAACCTGGTTTCCTGGCGGTCGAAGTCGACGGCGCCATTTTGGAAGCGGCGTTTCCTCAACGCCTTGGCCATGCTGTTGAGGGTGATAAGGTCGTCAGCAAAGTTCTCGGCAGGCTCGTACTCGGGTTTCTCGGGGTCGGCATGGTCGCCGGGGTTCTGGTAATCCTCGGGACTTGCCTCGCCGTGGGCCTCCAGCACCTGCTGCACTTCCTCGTAGACGAAGCGGCGGTTGCTTCGTATGACGGTCTTTGCCAAATGCCAATCCTTCACCTCGGCCTCCTCGTCCATGAGGAAGATAACGCTATAGGTCAGTTTGTCCTCATCGGGGCGCAGCGAGCACACGTTGTTACACAAGCGCTCGGGCAGCATGGGCACCGTGCGGTCGACCAGGTAGACACTGGTCCCGCGCTTTTGCGCCTCGCGGTCGATGATGCTCCCTTCGGTGACATAGTGCGACACGTCGGCAATGTGCACACCCACCTCCCACATACGCGTGCTCACCTTTCGTATGCTGATGGCATCATCGAAGTCCTTGGCATCGCGCGGGTCGATGGTGAAGGTCATCACATCACGCATGTCCTCGCGGCGGCGTATCTCTTCTTCGGGAATCTGGTCCGGGATGCGGTTGGCCGCCTCCTCCACCTGCTGCGGGTAAGTGTAGGGCAGCCCGAACTCAGCCAGTATGGCATGCATCTCCGTCTCGTTCTCGCCCGACTGTCCGAGCACCTCCACCACGCGGCCGATGGGGTTCTTGGCCTCGGCTGGCCATTCGGCAATCTTGGCAATAACCTTGTCACCCTGCTTTGCGCCCTTCAGGTTGCGGCGCGGGATAAGGATATCGTTGGCCAGTGTGCGGTCTTCCGTTATCAGGTAGGCCAGGTCGCGGTGCACCTCGAGGCGCCCGACGAACTGTTTGTCGGTGCGTTTAAGGATTTGGGTCACCTGCCCTTCACGCACGTGATTGCGGCGGCGTGCCATCATCGACACGCGGACGCGGTCGCCGTCCATAGCATGCATCGAGTTACGCTCGGCCACCAGGATGGGCTGGCCTCCCTCGTCGGGCAGGAAAGTATTTTTGCCGTTGGCCTTGCGGTGGAAGATTCCCTCCATCACTTGGCTTTGCTGCTTCAGTCCGTAACAGTATTTGGGTTTCTCGGTCAGGTAGTCATCGGCCAGCATGGTTTCTATAACATCGTAGCACGTCATCTTGGCCGGGTGGGTATCGAGTCCCAGCAGACGGAACACCTCCTTGAGTTCATAACGCTGTGTGGGATGTCCTTCGAACAATCCCATCACACGTTCCACCATCTGTTTCTTCGTGATGCGCTTGGCACCTTTGTTCTTTCCTTTTCCCATGGCGATTATTTATTGATTGTTTCACAAAGATAATAATAATTGTAAAGTTTTTCTTACTTTTGTATCAAAATATATGGCTATGAAGAAGATTCTTGTGACGGGAGCCTCGGGCTTCATCGGTAGTTTTATTTGCAGCGAAGGGCTGGAAAAGGGTTATGACGTGTGGGCCGGCATGCGCCGCACCAGCAGCAGTCAGTACCTCAGCGACGAGCGGCTGAAGTTTGCACAGCTCGACTTGGGCAACTACGATACGCTGTGTGAGCAGTTGCGCCGCTACAAGCAAGAGATGGAAGGCCAGGGTTGGGACTACGTCGTGCATGCAGCGGGAGCCACAAAGAGCCTCACCCGCGAAGGATTCTTCCACACCAACACCGAAGGCACAAAGAATCTGGTGCGCGCCCTGATGGCCGAGGACATGGTGCCCCAGCGGTTCGTCTTCGTCTCCTCGCTGAGCATCTTCGGCGCCATTCGCGAAGAGCCGTATCCCTACCAGCCCATCCTCACCACAGACACCCCCGTCCCCAATACGGCCTACGGCGAGAGCAAGATGCAGGCCGAACAATTCCTGGAAGGCATCAAGCAAGAGGTTGGTCTCGACCGCCAGCAGGGCGGATTCCCCTACGTCATCCTGCGCCCCACGGGCGTCTATGGGCCTCGCGAGCGCGACTACTACATCATGGCCAAGAGCATCAAGCAGCACGTTGACTTTGCCGTGGGCTATCGCCCGCAGGACATCACCTTCGTCTATGTCGACGACGTGGTGCAGGCCGTCTTCAAAGCCTTCGATGCGCCCGACGCCGTGGGCAAGGGATATTTCCTGAGCGACGGCGAGGTTTACAACAGCCGCGCCTTCAGCGACCTCCTGCAGAAGGAACTGGGCAACCCTTGGGTCCTGCACATCAAGGCCCCGCTGTGGTTCCTGTGGCTTGTGTGCGCCGTTAGCGGCACGGTAAACCGATGGTTGGGCAAACTCACCACGCTAAACCTTGACAAGTACCACATCCTCAGCCAGCGCAACTGGCAATGCGACATCTCCACCGCGAAGCGCGACCTGGGCTATGAGCCGCAGGTGCAGCTGGAGGAGGGCGTGCGCCGCACCGTCCGGTGGTATCGCCAGGCCGGGTGGCTCTAATCGGAGCCCCCTCTCCCCTACTATATTATAATATTGTATTATTTTCGGGTCACGAGAATGCTGACTTCGTACAAGAGATAAATAGGTACGGAGACAAGCATGAGCGTGAACGCATCGCTCGTGGGCGTAATGACGGCCGCAACGACGACTATGGCCAAAAGGGCCGGACGCCGGTAGCGCCGCATGCGGTCGGCCGTGAGCAGGCCGAAGCGCCCCAGCAGCCAACTGACCACCGGCAACTCGAAGACGGCCCCCATCATCAGCGAGAGCATGGTCAGCGTGTCGATATAGCTCTCCAGGGAGATGAGGTTGCACACGTCGCTGCTCACCTGATAATGGGCCAGGAAGCGGAGGGTGAAGGGGAAGATGACAAAGTACGTGAAGGCCACCCCGGCGGCAAACATCACGTAGCTGCTCCCTATCAGGCGCAGGGCCAGCCGGCGCTCCTGCTCGTAGAGGCCTGGGGCAACGAAGTGGAAGGCCTCGTAGAGGATGTAGGGCATGGCGGCAATGAGTCCCACGTAGAACGACACCATCATGTGGGTAACGAACTGACCCGTAACCGCCGTGTTGATAAGCTGCAGCGCCTCGTCCTTGGGGCGCAGTATGACGGCGAACACCTCATCCTTGAAGATGAAGGCCACAATCATGAACAGAAGCGTGACTACCAGACAACGGATAATCACGCCGCGCAGTTCGTCGAGATGCTCACCAAACGTCAAGCCTCCTCCTTCTCCCCCTTTTCAGGGTTTGGTTCGGCCGGTTCGGCGGTCTTCGTGGCATCGGCGGGTTTGGCGGGGTCATCGGTGTTCATGCCCTCCTTGAAGGCCTTTACGCCCTGGCCCAGGCCGCGCATCATTTCGGGCACCTTCTTTCCTCCATAGAGAAGTAAGACGAGGACCAGGACGATTAGCAGCTCCTGCAATCCTATACCGCCCAAGAACATGGGATGTGTCATAGTTTATTTTGCTTTAGATTTTCAACAAAAGAGTCGATTCGCTCCATCTCGCGTGGGATGTTGATGCGCTGCGGGCAGTGCACCATGCAGCGGCCGCATCCGATGCAATGGTTGGCCTGGCGCAGTCGGGGCACCGAACGGTCGTAGCCCACGAGGAAAGCCTTGCGTGCCTTCCGGTAGTTCTCGGCCTGCATGCTCTCGGGCACGTTGCCCTCGTTGACACACTTGTTGTAGTGGAGCAGGATGGCCGGGATGTTGATTCCGTAGGGGCAGGGCATGCAGTACTTGCAGTCGTTGCACGGGATGGTGGGATAGCTGACATAGAGGTTTGCCACTTCGCTCTCGAGCCATTGCTGCTCCTCGTCGGTGAGGGGCTCAAGGGGGCTGTAGGTGCGCAGGTTGTCCTCAAGGTGCTCCATGTAGGTCATGCCCGACAGGACGGTGAGAATGCGGGGCTTCGAGCCAGCATAGCGGAAGGCCCACGAGGCCACGCTGTCCTCGGGCCGCTTCTGCTTCAGGGTGGCCACGATGTGGTTGGGCATCTTCACCAGTCGTCCGCCGAGCAGGGGCTCCATGATGACCCCGGGGATGCCGCGGCGGTCGAGTTCGTTATAGAGGTACTCGGCATCGGTGTTGCGCGCGTTCGTCTCGTCGGCCAGGTGCCAGTCGACGTAGTTCATCTGAATCTGCACGAAGTCCCAGTGGTATTTATCGTGGTGCTCCAGCAGGTAGTCGAACACCTCGATGTCACCGTGATAGGAGAACCCGAGGTTGCGGATTACGCCCTCCTTGCGTTTCTTGAGCAGATAGTCGAGCAGGCCGTTGTCCATGTATCGGGAATTCAGGGCATCCATGCCTCCCATGCCCACGCCGTGCAGGAGCAGGTAGTCGATGTAGTCAGTCTGCAGGTACTTCAGCGAGTTCTCGAACATCTTCACGCCCTCCTTGTAGCTCCACTGCTCGGGCGAGAAGTTGGAAAGCTTCGTGGCGATGTAATATTTGTCGCGAGCGTATCCGCTGGCCTTCAGGGCAATGCCCGTCGACTCCTCGCTGTGGCCGCGGCAGTAGGCTGGACTGGTGTCGAAGTAGTTCACGCCGTGGTCGAGGGCGAACTTCACCAGTCGGTTCACCTCCTCCTGGTCAATCTCCTCCTCCACGGGAGCGTCGGTGTTGCGTGGCGAGCCAGCCACCTTGTTGGGCAGGCGCATCATGCCGTAGCCCAGGAGGCTCACGCGGTCGCCCGTGCTCGGGTTTTCGCGATAGGTCATCTTGTCCGTGGGAATCTCGCCCGTGTGGTGGCCCAGGGGGTCGATGTCGGTCGGGTTTTTCCCCATCTTACAGCCGGCGAGGGCTGCCGTGGCGGCTCCTGCGCCCAGTATCTTGATAAATTCTCTTCTTTCCATAATCGTCAGTCTGGTTGTCACTTATCCTACACCTCGCGATGCACCTCGTAGCCTTCGACATAGATGGCGCTGTAGGGACGCGAGGGGCACAGGTTTTCGCAGGCGCCACATCCGATGCACTTCGACTCGTTGACCACGGGAATGAGGCGCTCGTCATCGTCCTCCAGGGGCACCATCTCGATGGCGCCGGTCGGGCAATGGCGGGCGCAGTTGCCACAGGTCACACCGTCGGTGACCACGACGCAGTTCTTCCGAATCCACACGGCGTGGCCAATCTGCCGGGCAGTCTTCTCCTCGCGCGTTATGGGACGGATAGCGCCCGTCGGGCAGAGCTGCGAACAGCGGGTGCACTCGGGGCGGCAATAGCCACGCTCGTACTGCATGACGGGTTGCATCAGGGTCTCGAGGTCCTGGCTGGGGCGCAGCACCTGGTTGGGGCACTCGGCAATGCACAACTGGCACGCGGTGCAATGCTGGGCGAAGTGCTTGGCCGAGAGCGAGCCCGGCGGTGTGAGGCGCGTCTTGCGAGCGGGTATCTGTTTGTCCTCGATGGCAGCCAGTCCGCCGTCCACGGTCTTGGCCACGGAATCGACGGTGGCAGCACTGGCCACGAGGGCGAGGCCCTTCAGAAAATTGCGGCGGTCAGAGTCTTTAAGGTCTTTAAGGTCTTTAAGGTCCTTAGGGTCCTTAAGGGCTTTGAGGCGGTTGCCGAAATGCAGGGAGCCCTGGGGGCAAAGTTCCATGCAGTCGCCACACATCACGCAGCGAGTCATGTCGACATGATGGTCGGCCACGTTGATGCAGCCGGCCTTGCAGTTGCGTTCGCAGAGGCGGCAGCCGTTGCACTTATCCTTGTCGAACACGGGGCCGTGGAGCGAGAAATGGCTGATGTAGCCCAGTAGGGTGCCCACGGGGCAGATGGTGTTGCAGTAGGTGCGGCCGTTGCGCCAGGCCAGGATGCCGACAATCAGCAGCGTCACAGCTGCCACGGCAACGGAGATGGCGGAGCGCATCCAAACGTCGACCGAATAGAAGGCGTAGCTCTCGTAGTGCTCGGCAATGGCGGCCAGGCCGTTGTTGGCCCACAGGTAGAGGGGTTGCATCAGGTTGGTGGCGATGCGCCCGTAGGCACTGTAGGGGGCAATCAGGATGGCCAGACTGTTGAGCCCGGCAATCATGAGCACGAGGAAGAGCAGCAGCACCAGGCCGCGCAGCACGCGACGCGTTGGCGTATAGGAATATTTGTTGGCCAGCTTGGTCTTCTTGCTGCGGAACAGCTTGCGCTTGCCAAGCCAGGCTATGATGTCCTGCATGACACCCAGGGGGCAGACGACGGAGCAGTAGATGCGCCCCAGGAGCAGGGTGAGCAGCACCAGGGCGACCACCACGACGACGTTCAGCGACAGGACGGCGGGCAGGAACTGAGCCTTGGCCATCCAACTGAGATAGTGGCGGGCCGTGCCGGTGAAGTCGAGGAACAGGAGCGTCAGGCCGAGCCAGAAGACTACGGCCAGCACGCGTCGCAGCGGTGCCAAGAGGCTACGGGATTTGTTTTCGTTTTTGCTTGCCATAGTTTATTTGATGAGAATTTTCTTGCCGTTGACGATGTAGAGGCCGCGTGAGGGATTAGCTACGCGACGGCCCTGTAGGTCGTAGATGCCCGAGGGGGCCGATTCCTGCCCGGCGGCCATGATGGTCTGGATGCCGGTGCCGGTGCCCTTCGAGAAGTCGGTGACGCGGTTGGCCATCGTGTTGAGGGCACGCACGTCGGAGGCCGACATCTCGCGGTTGTATATCATCACGTCGTCGAAATAGCAGTCGGCCGAGCCCCAGAACGAGCCCAGGCCCAGGTAGAAGTATCTCATGGAGGCCACCTTGGCCACTACGTTCGCGATGGGCAGTTCCTTGACCTTCGTCACGCCCGAGCTGGCAGAGATGGCGTGGGCCACCTTGCTCGTGCCGTTGATGTAGGTGCGGACGCCGCCGTCGGGGCCAACGGTAACGGTGACCAGTGTCCACGTGCCCACGGGGATGTCGGTATAGGTGCCGTTGACGGGATGGTTGATGTCGAACCACTCCGAGGCGTTGTCGTTGTATCCCATGTAGTTATTGCCGGTCAGGAACAGGCGGGGGCCGGAGGCCGATGCGCTGGTGCTGTTGAAGAAGCCCCACAGGGCATCATACTGGTTGGCGTCGGTGCGCTTCACCCACATGCTTACGGTGAAGCCCGTGAGCCCTTCGGCGCCGTAGAGCGGGTTCTCCATGCGCGTGTAAGAACAGTTCTTCTGGTCGCCGAAATACTGGTGAACGACCTGTCCGAAGCGGTCATAGTCGCTGGTGAGGTCGGGTTTCACGCCCGAGCCGGCTGAGAGGAAGCGTGTGCGCTGCTCGCTGTTGTAGGCGTTGTAGCAGGGCGACTCGTCCATGTTGTAGTAGGCCAGCATGCCCGTCAGGTAGTCGCCCGAGGGGGTTGTGGCCCGCTGTGCCGTCACGTCGTAGCTGTCCTCCCAGTAGTAGTCGCCACAGCTGAGGCGTGCCGTCAGGGTGACGGGGACGGCCTCCTCGCGGGGCGCATACTTGCCGGTTTCGCTGATGACGTCGGGCTCCGACGAGGTCCACTTCAGCACGGCATTGTCGGTGGTGGGGAACATCAGGCTCAGGTTCTTGCTGACGTTGTATCCGTTCTTCACGGCGATGGTGTTGTTGACGTAGTTCCAGGCCACGGAGTACTTGGGCTTGAGCTTATAGCCCCAGATGGGAACTCCGTTCGTGGCCACGGCCGTAAAGGCGAGGGCCTTCATGGGCGAGGTCATGTAGTTGCGGGTGGTGGCGCCGTTGACTTCCTGTTCGACGAGCACACCGAAGTACGACACCGTGCCCAGTCGCAGGGTGATGTACGAGGTGCCTTCCTTCACCTCCCACGTGCCCGTCTGGGCTCCGGTCACCGTTCCGTCGGCCTCCAGGGTAATTTCCGTGGGTGTTATCTCCTGGAAGTTGGCGTGGTCCATCTTGTAGGGGTGGAGCATGAAGTGATAGGTTCCCACGACCTCATCGGCGGGGATGGCCGTCGTGGCGATGTCGGCGTCGGTCGTCGTCTCGCCGCGGTAGCAGAAGGGGGCACAGACGAGCCAGTCGAGGCTGTTGAGGAAGAGCTGATGCACGCGCACCTGATGTCCGAAGGTGCCGTCGTTGAACTTCGTGTGGTAGACCACGAACGAGCGGCCCTTACCGTCCTGACAGGCCGAGTTGTGGCCCTGGGCACATTCGCCCACGTCCTGCAGTCCCCAGCCGTTGTAGGCTCCCAGCAGTTTCAGGCCGCGGTTGGTGGTGGCGCCCGGGCCCACGTTGTACGCTCCGCCCGTGTAGGTGGCCAGCGTGCCCTGTGCATCGACGTAGGGCCCGTCGGGGTTCTTCGAGCGGAACAGGCGCATCTCGTAGCCGCCGTCGGGCGCAAAGCCGCCGTAGCTCATGAACAGGTAGTAGTACTGGCCGATGTGCTGGATGTAGGGGCCCTCGCCGCTGACGTAGTATCCGCCGGCTATCTTCTTGCCGAAGTAGGGGTCGCTCAGTCCGTTGGCGCCCTTCGATTCGTATTCCGAGGGGTAGGTATAGGTGTAGTCGCGCAGACCGGTCGTCTTGTCGAGTTTGAGCATGAAGATGCCGCCGCTCCACGAGCCGTAGGCCATCCACAGCTCGCCCTCTTCGTCGAAGAAGACGCAGGGGTCGATGCAGTTGGGCCAGAAGGTTCCCCAGCTTCCGCCCTGGTTGTAGCGCGCGGGCAAACTGGATTGCGCCCCGAGGGCAATGGCCATGTCGGTGTTCTTATACGATGGTGCGGCAATGTAGTTTCCGTTGCCATCCTTGTGGCTGCCGCCCGTGAATCCACCCATCACGACGGGGCCCTGGTAGGTGAACGGGCCGGTGGCCGAGGGAGCCGTGAGCAGGATGATGACCGACGACCAATTGTCGCCGTTCAGGCTCAGGTACATACACCACTTCCCCATGGTCTCGTTATAGACGATGTCGGGGGCCCACATGTCGCCAGCTACCCACGTTTGCTTATCCGCGGCATACCACGAGCACCAGGCCTCGCCGTCAATCTGCGGGAAGTCCACCGTCTCACCCTTGTAGTTCACGACGGTCTTCACGGCCTGCTCGTTGAAGGCTGTATTAAAGTCGCAGAGCGTGCCGTCGGGCTTGGCAAAGGTTTGGTTGTCGGCCACCAGCCCGGTGAAGTTGATAAGATTGTTGCTGCGGGCCACACCAAGGTGGGAGCCCCAGATGTAGAACATACCGTCGCGGTAGACCACCGACGGGTCGTGGATGCTCACTACCGAGCCGTTCGTCTGGGTCGTCATCGTCTTCATCTCGCTCGACGTCAGGGCCGTCTGTGCCCCTGCCGGGGAGAAAGACCACGAAAGAAGAATCGCTGCTAAAAGGGTTGTCTGCTTGTT
This sequence comes from uncultured Prevotellaceae bacterium, assembly GCA_945828295.1. GTDB lineage: Bacteria > Bacteroidota > Bacteroidia > Bacteroidales > Bacteroidaceae > Physcousia. Next base: position 29,169 of record CALZQV010000001.1, read on the forward strand.
TCTCATATTTTGCGCGTACACGTTTATTTATTTAAGGTAAATTAAGACAAATGTACGATAAATCGACGAAAAGCACAAGCATTTGCCCCAATATTCCACCGCAAAAATGCAATCCCTGCACACCATTCTATATTCATCGGGCGATGAATATACAAACATCGTTCGATGCGCGTACATTCATCGGCGGCGGTTTTACATTCGTCGGGCGATGAATATACTTTGCCATGCAGGGCTTGCAATTTGGCGCCGGAGGGATTGCAAAAAGGCCCGGCATTTTTCGCAACTATGTCGCATTTTTTGCTTATCTTTGTCGTTGGAAAAGAACGTAAAAGAAGAGGCAAGGCATGATAGTTTGCATAGCAGAGAAACCTTCGGTGGGCCGCGACATTGCCCACGTGCTGGGCGCCACGCAGCAGCGCGACGGCTACATGGAGGGCAACGGCTACCAGGTGACGTGGACCTTCGGCCACCTGTGCGAACTGAAGGAGCCTCACGAATACAACCCCCTGTGGAAGCAGTGGAGCCTGGGCCAGCTGCCCATGATACCGCAGCGCTTCGGCATCAAGCTGAAGAGCGACAAGGGGGTTGAGAAGCAATTCAACACCATCAAGCGCCTCATGCTTGCGGCCGAGCGCATCATCAACTGCGGCGATGCCGGCCAGGAGGGCGAACTCATACAGCGATGGGTCATACAGATGACCGGCGCCCGCTGCCCCGTGCAGCGGCTGTGGATATCGTCGCTGACCGAGGAGGCCATCCGCGAGGGGTTCCAGAGCCTGAAGGACCAGAGCGAATACCAAAGCCTGTATGAGGCCGGACTGAGCCGCGCCATCGGCGACTGGACACTGGGCATGAACGCCACCCGCCTCTACACGAAGAAGTATGGCGCATCGACGAGCCAGGAGAAGCACGTGCTCAGCATCGGGCGCGTGCAGACCCCCACGCTGGCTCTCATCGTGAAGCGGCAGCAGGAGATTGAGAACTTCGTGCCCGTGCCCTACTGGGTGCTCACGACAAAATACCGCGACGTGCTCTTCAGCCTCTACCTGCCCGAGCAGGAGAAAGAGCAAAAAAAGCCCATTTCATCGGAGAAAAAGGAGAAACAGGCCGGTGGCGAAACATCCTTCAAGACACGCGAGGAGGGTGAGGCCGCGCTGGCTGCCATACGGGAGTTGCCCTTCACCGTCACGAAGGTTGAGAAGAAGAAGGGCACCGAGGCCCCACCCCGCCTGTTCGACCTCACGGCGCTGCAGGTGGAGTGCAACAAACGCTACGGCTTCTCGGCCGACACGACGCTGCAGCTCATCCAGAGCCTCTACGAGAAGAAGTACACCACCTACCCGCGTGTCGACACCACCTTCCTGCCCGACGACGTCTACCCCAAGTGCCCGCAAATCATGAACGGACTGCGCAACTACTTCCACCTCATGGAACGCATCAAGGGGAAGCCGCTGCAGAAGAGCAAGAAGGTGTTTGACAACAAGAAGGTGACCGACCACCACGCCATCATCCCCACCGGCGTGCCGGCCCAGGCCATGACCGACGCCGAAGCCAAGGTCTACGACCTCATTGCGCGCCGTTTCATCGGCATTTTCTATCCCGACTGCACGTTCGACACGACGAACGTCTTCGGCCAGGTGGGCGACATCCAGTTCAAGGCTACGGGCAAGCACATCACCGACGCGGCATGGCACATCCTGTGGCAGCGCGACGACTCGGACGAGCAAAAGGGCAACGAGGAAAAGACACTGCCCGAGTTCACCAAGGGCGAAAGCGGCCCCCACACGCCCGAACTCGCCGAGAAACAGACCACGCCGCCCAAGCCATACACCGAGGCCACGCTCCTGCGCGCCATGGAGACGGCAGGCCGCTTCGTCGACGACGAGGAACTGCGCGACGCACTGAAGGAGAACGGCATCGGCCGCCCCTCAACCCGCGCGGCCATCATCGAAACGCTCTTCAACCGCAAGTACATACGTAAGGAAAAGAAGAACCTCATCGCCACGCCTACCGGCATCGAGCTCATCGGGCTCATACACAACGAACTGCTGAAGAGCGCCGAGCTCACGGGACAGTGGGAGCGCAAGCTACGCCTCATCGAAAGCCAGAAGTACGAGGCCCGCCAGTTCATCGACGAACTGAAGCAGATGGTCACCGAGCTGGTCATCTCCGTGCTCTCCGACAACGGGCAGGCTAAGATTAACTGACCACCACACCAATCCCATAATCGAGGCATAGCAGGCACGGGGACACAATATTTCGCGGGCGCGTGCGTTATATATTATGGTAAAGCCGCACGCCGTGGAAAGAAATCATTTCAATAAAAGCGCTGAACAAAGAAGAAACGGGGGCATCAGGTTGCTCCTGTGCCTCGTCGCTTTTGTCGCGGCCCACATCGTGCTCACCGGCTGCGGAGCCGACCAGAACATCAAGAAAGGCGACGCCCACTACGCCATAGGCGAATACTTCGACGCCGCTGCCGAATACAAGAAAGGCTACAGCCGCACCTCGACCAAGGAAAAGGCCAAGCGAGGCGAACGCGCCTGGAAGATGGCCGAGTGCTACCGCCGCATCAACTTCGCGGCAAAGGCCATCGGCGCCTATCAGAACGCCATCCGATACGGCTACCCCGACTCGATGGCCGTACTGCGCCTGGCACAGATGCAACACCGACAGGGCGACTACAAGAATGCCGCCAAGAACTACCAGCACTTCCTCGACTTCGTGCCCAACGACGAGCGCGCCCTCCGCGGACTGCAAAGCTGCACGCAGGCCCCCATCTGGAAGAAGAAACCCACGCTCTACACCGTGAAGAAGGAGCCCATACTGAACTCGCGGCGCACCGACTTCTGCCCCGCCCTCTACGGCGACGAGTGGGACCAGCTCTACCTCTCCACCACCCGCCCCCAGGCCTCGGGCAACGAAATGAGCGGCATCACAGGCATGAAGGCCGGCGACCTCTTCCTCTCGAAGAAAGACGAGAAGGGCAAATGGCAGGCTCCCGAGGCCCTTGAGTCGGAGGTGAACAGCGAATACGACGAAGGTGCCTGCTGCTTCTCGCCCGACGGAAAGACGATGTACTTCACACGCTGTGGCCACGACCCCAGCTATCCCCGATACGCCCAAATCTACACCAGCAGCCGCAGCGACGCCTCATGGGGCAAGCCCACCCTGCTGGAAATCAGCAAGGACACCCTATCGAGCTATGCCCACCCCGCCGTCTCGCCCGACGGCCACTGGCTCTACTTCGTGAGCGACATGCCAGGCGGACTGGGAGGCCTCGACATCTGGCGCATCGCCATCACCGACGGCGGACTGGGCGGCGTGGAGAACCTTGGCGAACCCATCAACAGCGAAGGTGACGAGATGTTCCCCGTCTTCCGACCCAACGGCGACCTCTACTTCTCGAGCAACGGCCACGTGGGCATGGGCGGGCTCGACATCTTCTGCGCCAAGCAGGACAGCACCGAACAGTGGACCGTGGAAAACCTGAAGGTGCCCATGAACTCGGCAGGCGACGACTTCGGCATCACCTTCGAGGGGCTCCACAACCGCGGATTCTTCTCCACCAACCGAGGCGACGCGCGCGGCTGGGACCACATCATGTCGTTCGTGTGCCCCGAAGTGCTGCAGACCGTGAAGGGGTGGGTCTACGAAAAAGACGGCTACGAACTGCCCGAAGGACTCGTCTACATGGTGGGCAACGACGGCACGAACCTCAGGCTGAGCGTGCGCGGCGACGGCTCGTTCGAACAGGAAATAAAGCCTAACGTCGACTACCTGTTCCTGGCTACCTGCAAGGGTTACCTCAACCACAAGGAGGAACTGCGCATCGACACCAGCTCCGTCAGCCGCCAGTTCACGCTCCAGTTCCCCCTGGCCAGCATCACGGCTCCCGTGCTCGTGCGCAACGTCTTCTACGAATTCGACTCGGCCGAACTCACCCCCAACAGCACCCAGGCGCTGGACTCGCTCGTCGACCTGCTGCGCGAGAACCCCAACATCACCATCGAGCTGGCCAGCCACTGCGACTATCGCGGCCCCGACGCCTACAACGAGCGCCTGAGCCAGCGCCGCGCCGAAAGCGTCGTGCGCTACCTCATCGAGCACGGCATCGAGGAAGACCGCCTGAGCCCCGTCGGATACGGCGAGGGCCAACCCAAGATTGTCACCCGAAAGATTGCCGAAAACAACGCCTTCCTGCACGAAGGCGACACACTGACAGAGGCCTTCATACTGGCCATCGAGAACGAAGAGTACCAAGAAATCTGTAATGCACTGAACCGACGCACCGAGTTCCGCGTACTGCGCACGACCTACGGACTCTTCGACCGCCCCAAACAATCCGAAACTCCCGCCGAGGCCGAGCCTGCCCGCAAGGACGAAGGCAGCGAGGAATAAGCCTCAGAGCTGGGCCGTGAAGGCCAGGCCCACGGTGCGGCTCACGGGCTCGTAGGTGGGCAGGAGCACGATGGCCGCCTCGCTCCCAGCCTTGCGCTTGCGCTTGTCGAGCCCGAACCAGCGGCGCTCGGCAGGCAGCAGCCAATAGGCCGCATGGGTGGCCAGGATGCCCATGCCGGCGCCGGCCACGACGTCGTTGACGTAGCAACGGTCGTTATACATCTGCAACACACCGATGCCCGTAGCAAAGGTATACATGCCCATGCCCCAGGCCCAGCCGCGTTCGATGCGCGTCTGCTCGGCAACCATGAAGGCATTGGCAGTCTTGAAAGAAGGGAAAGAGTGGTTGGAATGGCCGTCGGGCCGGGGCTCACGCACACAACGGCGCACGACGGGCATGGTGGTATAGAGCAGGGCGTAGCTCGTGGCCTTCACCATCAGGCGGTCGACAAAGGAGTGCTTGCACCGCGGCCCAAGGGCGATGACGCCGACCTGAGCCGACAGGGTGAGCCACGTCTCCACGTTGGCCTTACGGTGAGACCCGCGACCGCGCTGCATGGCATCGCGCACGTCGTACTTCATCTCGCACAGCCGATGGTTGCCCACCGCCACGGCGCCCATGGTAATCATGGCCGCCGGCACAATAATCTGCTGGGGGCGCACCAAGCGTTCGCGCTCCACCTCGACGGTGTCGGTCTGGGCCCTCACTACGGGGTGCCACATCACCAACGCCGCGCACAGGAGCAGAACGCGTAGTCGCATAAAAGGAAATACAGGAAGGTTAGCGGCCGACGTTGCCCACACGAATCAGGTATTCGGCAATCTGCACGGCATTCAGGGCAGCGCCCTTCTTAATCTGGTCGCCCACGAGCCAGAAGGTCAGGCCGTTGGGGTTAGCCAAATCCTTGCGAATGCGACCCACGTAGACGTCGTCCTTTCCGGCAAGGAAGAGCGGCATGGGGTATACCTTGTTCTTCGGGTCATCCATCAGCTGCACACCCTCGCCCTCGCGAACGGCCTGGGCAAACTCCTCGGGCGAGACGGGCTTCTCGGTCTCCACCCACACGGCCTCGCTGTGGCTGCGCAGACTGGGCACGCGGACGCACATGGCGGAGCACAGGGCATCGGTGTGCATGATCTTTTTCGTCTCGTTGAACATCTTCATCTCTTCCTTCGTGTAACCATTGTCCGTGAAGACGTCAATCTGGGGAATCACGTTATAGGCCAGCTGGTAGGCAAACTTTTCGACCGTGGCGGGCTTGCCATCGAGCACCTCGCGGTATTGCTGTTCAAGCTCGGCCATGGCGGCAGCGCCGGCACCACTGGCGGCCTGGTACGATGCCACGTGGATGCGGCGTATGTGGCTCAGGCGCTCGAGGCACTGCAGCACGACAACCATCATGATGGTCGTGCAGTTGGGATTGGCTATGATGCCACGCGGACGGTTGAGGGCATCCTCGGCGTTGCACTCGGGAACCACCAAGGGCACATCCTCGTCCATGCGGAAGGCGCTGCTGTTGTCAATCATCACGGCGCCGTGCTTGGTGATGGTCTCGGCGAAGTCCTTCGACGTTCCGCCACCGGCACTGGTGAAGGCTATGTCAACGCCACGAAAGTCGTCGTTGTGCTGCAGGAGCTTCACCTCTATCTCCTTACCGCGAAACGTATACTTGCGACCGGCACTGCGCTCGCTGCCAAATAACAGTAACTCATCAATGGGGAAATTTCGCTCGTCGAGCACTCGCAGGAATTCCTGCCCTACTGCGCCGCTGGCGCCTACAATTGCTACTCGCATAGTCTTATCATTTAGTTAATTACGCTGCAAAGTTACGAATTTATTTGTAATTACCTTACGCTCTGGTTCAGATTTCGACGCAGGAAGAACGATTTGGTGGCAAGAAAATACGTCAGGACGCCCGCCGCGTTGACCACCACCACCCCCCAGAAGGCCGCGTCGTAGCCCTGGTACTCGGCCACGACGCCTCCGCCCAGCATGCCCAGTCCCATGCCGATGTCCCACGAGATGAGCAGCGTGCTGTTGGCCGTGCCGCGCTGGTTGTTTGTGGCCACCGAGATGGTCATGTTCTGGAAGGCCGGCCACAGATGGCCATTGCCCAGGCCGATGAGCAGTGCCGACCCGTAGTAGCCCAGAACGATGGCCCACTGGTGGCTGACGACCGACCAACGGGCAAGCATGGGCATGAGGATGAACAGGATGTAGCCCACGAGCGAGAAGAGCATGCCGTGGGCGGCGTTGCTGGTGAGCTTGCCCTGGCGCAGGGAACGCGCACCCTGGAGCCGCGACATCATGAGGCCCGCGGCCAGAAGCATGAAGTAGGTGCCCGTGCCGCCGGTTATGCCCAGCGACTCCTTGCTGTAGATGGCCAAATAGCTGCTGAGCACACCGAAACTGTAGCCGAAGGCCACCATGTTGGCTCCCAGGAGCCAGCCACGCAGGAGGAAGAAGCGGTCGAGCGACAAAGGCGCCTTGCTCTTCACAACCTCCCTGTGGGGCAGACGCACCGTGGCGTCGACCGCCATGCCCAGTACCGCCATCAGCAGGGCAATCCAGAAGAGCAACTCAAAACTGCTCGTAAAGCGATAGATGCTGACGCCCACCGTGGGGGCCAGCGCCATGGCCAGGTTGTTGGAGAGCCCATAGTAGCCGATGCCCTCGGTGCGGCGCGACGAGGGGAGCACGTCGATGGCCACCGTGCTGTTGGCAACCGTGAGCGAGCCAAAGGGCCCACCGTGGAGGGTGCGCACGAGGGTGAACATCAGCAGCGTGCCTGCCGTCAGGTAGCCCACGAAGAATACGGTAAACAAAAGGAAAAACACCATGAGCACACGCTTGCGAGGAAACGAATCGACAAAGAACCCGCTGAAGGGGCGGCAAAGGAGCGCCGTCAGCGAGAAGCCGGAAAGGGCCATGCCGATGACATCCTTTGTGGCGCCGAAGTGCTCACTAAGGTAAATGGGAAGCAAGGGGGTGAAAAGGTAGAAGGCGCCGAAAAGCAGGAAGTTGGCCGCCATCACCTTGCAATAGTTCGCATTCCAAAGCCTGTCCATAATGGGCGCAAAGGTACGAATTTTAATCCATAATCCTTTAACTTTTCCACACTTATTCGCGTCTCCGCCCGCAAGACCTTGGCATCCTGCCCTCGAAAATGTGGAGACACGCTTGACTTTTTGCTCACTTATTCGTAACTTTGCAGTATGACTGCGACCAATGCCATGATTAGCGACCCGACGTGGATATTCTTCCTCGTGCTCGTCATTATCCTCCTGGCTCCCATGCTGTTGCGTCGGCTGCGCATTCCTCCCATAATCGGACTCATGCTGGCCGGCGTGCTCATCGGCCCCTACGGGCTACACGTCATCGAGCGCGACCGCTCGTTCGAAATCTTCGGTCAGGTGGGCATCTACTACATCATGTTTCTCGCAGCCCTCGAGCTCGACATGGGCAGCGTGTCGCACTATGGGCGCCGCGGCCTGCAGTTCGGGCTGCTCACCTTCGTCATCCCGTTCGTCCTTGGCTATCTGGCCGTAGCCCACCTCCTGAACTTCGGGACCGAAACCTCCCTTCTTCTGGCCTGCATCTTCTCCTCCCACACCCTTGTGGCCTACCCCATCGTCTCCCGATACGGCATCGGGCGCCACCGCAGCGTGGTCATCAGCGTCGTGGCCACGGCGATTGCCACATTCCTGGCCCTGCTCATGGTGGCCGTGACCGTGGGCCGGCTGCAAGACGATGCCGACTGGCACTTCTGGCTGAGCTTCGCCATCAAGTGTGTGCTCTACGGGGCCTTCGTCGTAGCCGTCTTCCCCCGACTGGGCCGCTGGTTCCTGCGCCGCTACGACGACAGCGTCATGCAGTACATCTTCATCCTGGGCCTCGTGTTCCTGAGCGCCTCGTTGGCCAAGCTCGTGGGTCTCGACGGGCTGCTCGGAGCCTTCCTCGCCGGTTTGGTTGTCAACCGCCTCATCCCCCGCACGTCGCCCCTGATGAGCCGCATCGAGTTCGTCGGCAACGCGCTCTTCATCCCCTACTTCCTCATCGGCGTGGGCATGATTATTGACATACAGATTCTCTTTAAGGACGTGCGCACCATGGAAATCGTTGCCATCATGGTTCTCACCGCAACGCTGACCAAATGGCTGGCCGCCGTCGTGATGACCCTGACCTCGCGCGGCGACCGCGACAGTTGCATGCTTATGTTCGGCCTGACCAACGCCCACGCCGCCGGTGCACTGGCCATCGTCATGATTGGCACCGACCCCGCCGTCCGGCTCATGGACAGCTCCGTGCTCAACGGTACGGTCATGCTCATCCTCTTCTCCTGCATCATCTCCTCGCTGGCCACAAACCACGGGGCGCGCCACCTCGTGCTCAAGGACACGCAATTCGAAGACAACCAGGGTTCGTACCACGGCCGATGCCTCGTCACCTATTCCCAGGAGGCCACGGTCGACTTCACCACCCAACTGGCCATGCTTATCCGCAACCCCTACATACCCGAAAGCCTGATAGGCCTCACCGTATCCTTCGACGACGAGGTTGGCAAGAAACACCAGCAGCAGGCACGCCGCATGCTGCAAAAGGCCCAGGAGATTGCCACGGCGGCAGACGTGCAAATGGTGACCATGAGCCGCGTGAGCACCAACATCGCCAGCGGCATCCTGCACACCATGGTGGAGAACGACTGCGGCGAGGTCATCGTGAACCTGACCGACCGTTCGACCGACCTGCCCAAAGCTACGCTGGGAACCATCATCGACAACATACTCGAAGGCAGCCACCGCGAGGTGATGGTGCTGCGCAGCATCGTGCCCCCGGGCACACTGCGGCGCGTCATCGTCTGCGTGCCACAGAAGGCCGAGTACGAAGTGGGCTTTTATAAATGGCTCGAGCACGTGAGCCGCATCGGCGAGCAACTCGACTGCCACCTCGACTTCCACGCCCACCCCGACACGCTTCCCTACATCCAGGCCTACATGCGGCAGAAGCATGGCAACCTGCGCTGCGAGTTTAACGAAATGATGCGCTGGAAACAAATCGAGTCGCTCTCGTCGCTAAGCAACGAGGACAATATGTTCATCTTCGTCACCGCACGCCCCGGCTCCATCTCCTACCAGCACCACTTCAGCAACCTTCCCCTGGTTGTCCATCGCTATTTCACGCAGACAAGCGTCATGCTGCTCTACCCCGACCAGTGGGGCGAGCCATCCGACACGCACTCCATCTTCCAGCCCAACGGGCAGGCCGTGACGCGCCAGACCAACTGGTTCCAGCGTATCTTCAACAAAAAGTAACAGGTAATTTATTCTTCAACCCTACCGTCGCGCATGTGAATCGTGCGGTCGGTCAGGCGTGCCAGCTCCTCGTCGTGCGTCACGATGACGAACGTCTGGCCAAAGCGCTCGCGCAGGTCGAAGAAGAGCTGATGCAGTTCGGCCTTGTTCTGACTGTCGAGGCTGCCCGAAGGCTCGTCGGCCATCACCACGGCGGGCTCGTTCATCAGGGCACGAGCCACGGCTACGCGCTGTTTCTCGCCGCCCGACAGCTCGTTCGGCTTATGGCCGGCACGCTCGCTCAGGCCCATGAAGGCCAGCAGTTCCTCGGCACGGGCGCGAGCCTCCTTGCGGCCCATGCCGCCGATAAAGCCGGGAATCATCACATTTTCCAGCGCCGTGAACTCTGGCAGCAGCTGATGGAACTGGAACACGAATCCAATCTTCTGGTTACGGAAACGGCTCAGCTTCGACTGCGACAGGCGGCCGACGTCGACGCCGTCTATCTCTATGCTGCCCGTGTCGGCCTTGTCCAGCGTGCCCATAATCTGCAGCAGCGTGGTCTTTCCGGCACCGCTGGGCCCGACGATACTTACGATTTCGCCCTTCTCGATGTCGATGTCGATGCCCTTCAATACCTGAAGCGCGCCAAAACTCTTGGTGATGTTGCGTAACTTTATCATGGTCTTCTTATGGATTGTCGGTTAAGCGTATGCCGTCACTGCCGATGACAATGAGGCGACGCTTGTAGAGGTCGCCCACGGCCTTCTTGAATACTTTCTTGCTCACGCCAAACACAGCGTAGATTTCCTCGGCAGGGCTCTTGTCGCCCAGCACCGTGCGCCCGCCGTTGGTCCGCAGGTGTTCGAGCAGGACGTCGCTAAAGTCCGTGGCTGCCTTCTGGCCCACGGGCTGCAGCATGAGGTCGATTTTACCGTCGTCGCGCACCTGCCGTATGTAGGCCGTAAGGCGGTCGCCGGAGTGCAGCTCGCGATAGATTTGCTGGTCGTAGAGCAGTCCGCCAAAGCGGTTGTCGACGATGGCCTTAAAGCCGAGGTCGGTCTTCTGCCAGATGAGTATCTCCACGGCGTCGCCCGTGCGGTAGGGAGGGATGTCGCGACTGAGGTATCGCTCCACCTTGGCCGAGGCCATGATGCGATGGCTCTCTTCGTCGAGATGGACGTGCACGAGATAGCGGCTGCCCTTCTGCATCTTCATCTTCTGCTCGCGGAAGGGCACGAAGAGGTCTTTCATGAGGCCCCAGTCGAGGAATGCGCCGAAGTTGTTCACCCACGCCACCTCGAGCCAGGCGAAGTCGCCCACCTGGGCCAGCGGCCGTTGCGTCGTGGCCACCATCCGTTCCTCCTGGTCGAGGTAGACGAAGACGTCGATGTCGTCGCCGACTTTCGTACCCTCGGGAACGTATCTGGCAGGCAGCAGTATGTTTCCGTCGACCTGTCCCCCGTCGAGGTACAGGCCAAAGTCGACCCGCTTCACCACGGTGAGGCGGTTCATTCTGCCCAGTTCCAGGTTGTCTTTCATATCGCCCTTGGTCTTGTGTCGTTTTCCTTATCACCAAAAAAGGCATCCGGAGCGTTTGCTCTTGATGCCTTTCTCAGTCATGTTCCGAAACGCTCGCTTTTTACTCAGCCGTCATGGCGGCGCGCTTTTCAGCGATGCGAGCCTTCTTACCGGTGAGGTTGCGCAGGTAGTACAGCTTGGCGCGACGTACCTTACCTACCTTGTTCACGGTAATGCTGTCGATGTTGGGGCTTTCGATGGGGAAGATACGCTCAACGCCAACGGTTCCCGACATCTTGCGGACAGTGAAGCGACGCTTGTCACCGTGGCCGCTAATCTTGATGCAAACGCCACGATAGAGCTGGATGCGCTCCTTGTTGCCCTCGATGATTTTGTAAGCTACGGTAACCGTGTCACCAGCCTTGAACTCGGGGTGCTGCTTACCGGTAGCAAATGCTTCCTCAGCAATTTTAATTAAATCTGCCATTGTTTTGGTTATTTAAATTGTTGTACATCTCAACCCGAGGCATAACAGGGAACTCTGCATCCTGCCAGCGACCTTGGGCGGAAAGCGGGGACAAAGGTACGGAAATAAATTAAAACTGAAAAATTAAAGCTTAAAAAATAATACATCATCTCTCATTTTTTGTAAATTTGCAGCATTATGAAAAGCAAAGCTCTCTTATTACTGCTCTTCGTGCCCGTGTATTGTGTGGCACAGAAGCAAATCATTACCGAACGCATCGAAGTTACAAACCGCCTGGACGCCCAGCCCGACCGCGAGGCCATGACCATCATGGAAAGATACAAGCCTGCGGTGGACAGCGTGATGGCTCCCGTGCTGGGCGAGAGCCTGGTGGGCATGACGGCCGGAAGGCCCGAAAGCCTGCTCTCGAACTGGGCAGCCGACGTGATGGTTGAGTACAGCGACTTCCTCGACGGCAAGCGCGCCGACCTGGGGCTCGTTAACGTGGGCGGCCTCAGGAACAACATGCCACAGGGCACCGTGCGCAGGGGCAACATCATCCTCATCTCGCCCTTCGACAACCGCCTGGCCATCGTGCAGCTGAAGGGCAGCGACCTCACAGCCCTCATGCAAGACATTGCCGCCGTTCACGGCGAGGGCGTGAGCCACGAGGTGCGCATGACCATCACCAGCGACGGCAAGCTGCTCGACGCCACCATCAGCGGCCAACCCATCGACCCCGAGCGCACGTACCGCATCGCCACGCTCGACTATCTGACCGAGGGCAACGACAAGCTCTACTCCCTGAAGAAGGCCATCCGCGTGGATGTGAGCGACCTGTTCACCCGCGACTGCATGATGAAATACGTCCGGGAGCACTCGCCCATCACGTCGAAGATAGAAGGGCGAATCATGGTGAAATAGTTGAAAGTTAAGAGTTAAGAGTTAAGAGTTAAGAGTTAAAAGTTAAGAATTAAGAGTTAAGACACGTCATATGAAGCGCACGATACTATCCCTCATTTTCTCATTTTCCTATTTCCTCGTTTTCTCCCTCTCGGCACAGACGCTGACCCTGGTGCACACCAGCGACACACACTCGTGCATCGAGCCCATCTCGCCCCACGACATCAAGCCCAAACAGGCCGACAAGGGGGGATTCATACGCCGCGTGACGCTCATCAAGGAACTGCGTCAGGAGCACCCCAACATGCTGCTGCTGGACTGTGGCGACTTCTCGCAGGGCAGCGTCTACTACAGCCTGTTCAAGGGCGAAGTGGAGGTTGAGCTGATGAACCTCATGGGCTACGACGCCGCCACCATAGGCAACCACGAGTTCGACTGCGGCATGGAGAACATGGCCCGCCTGTTCCGCATGGCCCGCTTCCCCATCGTTTGCGCCAACTACGACTTCACGGGCACCGTGTGCGAGGGACTGGTGAAGCCTTATATTATAAAGGAATGCGCAGGCATGCGCGTGGGCATCTTCGGCCTGGCCCCACAGCTGGAGGGCCTCGTCTCGGCTGCCAACTGCCAGGGCGTCGTCTACCACCACCCCACGGCCGTGGCCCAGCAGATGGTCGACAAGCTGCGCAACGAGGAGAAGTGCGACTTCGTCGTCTGCCTCTCCCACCTGGGCTACGGCACGGCCGACGACCAAGACCCGGCCGTCATTCGCGGCACGCGGGGCATCGACGTCGTTCTGGGCGGCCACAGCCACTCCTATTTTGAATACACGAAATACCTTCCCAACGCCGACGGCCGCGAGATTCCCCTCGACCATCAGGGCAAGAACGCCCGGTTCGTGGGCGTGCTCCAGTTCCAGTGGTAAAGGGTTGGGGCGAGACTCCCGGCTACTCGAAGTAGAGGGTGAGGGTAATCATTTTGGAATGTGCACCATCGAGCGAGTTGGTGTACTTCATGAGCGTACCGTCGATGAGGTCGGTGCGCTTCTTTTTTAGGATGTCGAGCAGTCCGAAGGAGAACTTTAGCTCGGGGTTCAGCTTGAAGAAGGGGAGGTAGATGTCGCAGCCCATGCCCACCTCGATGAAGCAGTCGAAGGGCTTGGTGCTGAGGGCGCGGTGCTTGTGGCTCGTGAGGTCGATGGCCGGGGAGGCGCCGGCTATGAAGTAGGGGCGGAAGTTGTTGTAGCGCGGGGCTGCAAACTTCACGTCGAGCGGCATGAGCAGGTAGGCACTCTTGAGCACCTGGGTGGTGTCGCGGCCCGACGTCTGCTCGTGGAACCAGATGCGGCGCTGGCCGAAGCCCATGGCGGGGGTGAGGCGCAGGGAGAAGTGCTTATTCAGCCGCAGTTCGCCCAGCATGCCCACGGTGAAGCCCGGGCTGTAGGTGTCGACGTCAGTGTACCACTGCTCACCCGTCGTAGGGTCGATGAACCCGTTGTTCTTCACCTCCATGTCCTGAATCTGCATGCCGAAGAGGAAGCCCCAGTGGAGGCGGCGGTTGTCGAGGTAGGGCCGGTGCTGAATCTTGCGGGCCTGGGCGTGGGCTTCGCCAATTGAGAATTGAAAATTGAGCATTGAAAAGCGGGTCGCGCCAACGAGCACAACCACAAGAAGCCACAATCGCCTTTTCGCATTCTTCATCCCAATCTTCGGCAAAAGCCCTTGGCCACGAGCCAACGGCTACATGAAAAAAAAACGTCGCACGGGCGCCTTTTATTGCCCGAATCACTATTTTTGGTTACCTAAAGTGAAAAAAACAGCTGAAAATTAGGCGTGAATCATCAAAATTGATTACCTTTGCCTCGGTCAAACAATAAAACACATAAACTCTTAAACACTTATATTATGGCTTACGTAATCAGTAACGACTGTGTTGCCTGTGGCACATGTATCGACGAATGCCCCGTTGGCGCAATCTCTGAGGGCGACATCTACAGCATCAACCCCGACGAGTGCACCGAGTGCGGCACCTGCGCTGACGCTTGCCCCTCTGGCGCAATCAGCCTCTAAATTTCAGACACAGAAGAACCCAAAGCGGCTCGTCCCTCACCGGACGGGCCGCTTACTTTTTCCCGCCGCCCCCTCGCCCCACGCCCGCCCAAGCACTGCCGTCCCTCTGACAAAGCATCGCCGCCCCATCAACAATGCATCGACGAGCCTCCGACAAAGCATCGACGAGCCTTCATCAATGCATCGACGCCGCCCCGACAATACGTCGCCCCTCTTGTCCCACCCCTGTCGGACAAGCCAAACAATGCATCGACGGCGCCTCGACAATGCGTCGCCCCTCTTGTCCCACCCTTGTCGGACAAGCCGAGCCACACATCGCATGTCCATCCCCCTTCGTAGCCACCGCCCTCCGTCGTGCATCATCCCCACTCCACCCCGACGTTAAAAAACGCTCCGATTATTTGGCCGAATGAAAACAATAAGTCAATGGCATATATTAGGATGTAAGGTCGTGTCAAAGTAACTGACACGTCCTTTTCCCTGTTATTGAGAGGGGGGATGATAGGCGCGGATATAATCCGCACCTGAGGGGACGGGAAACGCACAGAGGGACGGGGACGGGGAAGGGCGATGGCGGCAGTTGTCCCGTCGCTTCACTGCAAATTTCATTTGCCAATGGCCAACGAGAACTTGATGCGTACGTTGCCGCCCTCTATAAATACTGGAGGTAGTTTTCTGGCGTAACGACAACAGCCTCAGCCACAGGGTAGGCCTTAATGAAAGACGCTGGGAAGGAAGCTTTTGCCTTATGAGGATTCCATTTCATCTCAAAAGCGAAGAACTGGCCATCGATCTCCTCGATGTAATCAATTTCCTGTTGGGACTTGGTGCGCCAGAAGTAGCTCCGGGCATAGCGCCCGGCATAGTGGTTGGCCTTTAGGCGCTCGCTAATGAAGAAGTTCTCCCAAAGAGCGCCCACATCGCCACGCAATGCCAGGGGGGTGAAGTTACGCAGAATGGCATTTCGTATGCCATTATCGTAGAAATATATCTTTCGGCTCTTTTTCAGTTCATTGCGCAGGTTTCGGCTAAAAGCAGGGAGGCGAAAGACAATAAAGCATTTCTCCAGAAGGTCGATATACTTCTCCACGGTCTTGCTGTCGGACCCTACGGTTTGGGCCAACTCATTGTAGGAAACCTCACTCCCGATTTGCAGGGCCAGAGCCACCAAAAGTTTTTCCAACAATGCCGGTTTCCGGATTCCCTCAATTTCGAGAAGGTCCTTATACATATAACTGCTCGTGAGATTTGTCAAAGTTTCCCTGACCTCGGATTGATAGTTAAGGACGTCCGGATAGGACCCAAAGATAAGACGGCTTTCGAGGGCCTGTTTGACCGCGAGGATACCATTCGACTGGAGGATTTCGCTTGTTGCTATGGGGTATAGCATATACTCCCACTTTCGACCTGTCATGGGCTCATTGATGCGCGCACGCAAATCGAGAGAAGAGGAACCCGTCACCAGCAACTGGACATGAGGGTAATTATCCTGTATGCGCTTCAAGGTAAGCCCTATGTCAACAGCACGTTGTGCCTCGTCGACCATAATAATCTGGTTGTCTGCAACCAGTTGCTGCAGGTCTGTCAATGTTGAATTCGTCAGGAGTTCACGGGCATCTGCCTCATCAAGGTTAAGACGCAGGACCTTTTCCGTGCGCCCGCGCAGTATCTCATTTAACAGAGTCGTTTTGCCAACCTGACGTGCGCCCACGACAACTATGGCCTTGCCCTTAAAAAGCTTCTGCTCTATCTTTGCCTGTAACTCGCGTTTAATCATAAGGAGCAATATAAATGATGGTGCAAACTTACTATAATTAATCCTTAAATCCAAAATAATGATGACTTTTTTGGATTATAATCCAGAAAACGACAGATAATTTAGGATTTATTCGGTGTCGTGCGCGGAGGGGGGCTGACAGGCGGAGGGGAGCGGAAGCAGATGTTTGTAGGCTGAAATTTGGAAATACAAAGTATTTTTCTTATCTTCGCGGCGTGAAATACAAATAATATAATAATAGGTATAACACGCATGGAAAAAATTCAGGAACTCACCGAGAAGATTTACCACGAGGGAGTCGAGAAAGGCCAGCAGGAAGCCGACCGCCTCATTGCCGAGGCTAAGGCTCAGGCCGAGAAAATCGTAGCCGAGGCCAAGGAACAGGCTCAGGCCATCGAGAATGTGGCAAAGCGCAAGGCCACGGAGTTGGAGACCAACACGAAGAACGAGTTGAAGCTGTACACCGGCCAGGCCCTGAACGCCCTGAAGAGCGAGGTGGCCAACGTGCTGACCGACAAGGTCGTGGGTCAGGACGTGGAGAAGCTGGTTCAGGACAAGGACTTCCTGGGCAAGTTTGCCGTCAGCCTGGCCGAGAAGTGGACAAGCAACGAACCCGCCGTCATCAGCGCCAAGGACGCCGAGGGGCTGAAGGCCTACTTCATGAAGCACGCCAAGGACCTGCTGGACAAGGGCGTGCGCATCGAGAAGGTTAACGGCATCGACACCCTGTTCACCATCCAGCCCGAGGACGGAAGCTACAAAGTACAATTCGGAAAGGAAGAGTTCGAGACCTACTTCAAGGCCTTCCTGCGTCCGCAACTCGTTGACATGCTATTCTAACAGATGAGTAACTACTATTGCACAATGGCCGGCGCGCCCACCATAGAACTGGCGGACGCCAAGCCTGGAATGTCGGTAGCGGACATGCGCGCCCAGCTGGAGCCCGAGCTCACCGACGCCGACCGCCGGCTGCTCAGTCTGCTATTCCTCAGGCACGACGCCGAGAACCTCGTGGCCCTGCTGAAGGACCCCGAGGCCGAGGTGACGGCCGACGGCCTCTACAGCCGCGAAGAGTACGGACAGATACTACAGGAAGCCAGCGAGATTGACCTGGGCGCGAGCAAGTACCCGGCATTCCTTGTCGACTTCGCACACCAATACCCCGACATGCAGCAGCAAGCCGGCTTCTTCGCCGAAGACGAGATGCTGATCCGCTACTACCAGTACGGCATCAGCCAGAGCAGCGACAGCATGGTGCGCCAGTGGTTCCAGCTGAACCTCGACGTCACCAACATCATGACCGCCATGATTGCCCGCAAGCAAGGATGGAATGCCAGCGAATACGTCAGGGGCGAGGGAGAAGTCGTAGACATGATACGCACCAACGACAGCCACGACTTCGGACTCGGCGCGCTGCTCGACTACACGGCAGCCATCATGCCCATCGTGGACGAGCAAGACCCCGTGGAGAAGGAGCGCCGGCTCGACGCCTTCAAGTGGCTGTGGCTCGACGAGAAGACCTTTGCCGACACGTTCTCGGTGGAAGCCGTCTTTGCCTACCTCTGCAAACTCGAAATCCAGGAGCGCTGGGCACGGCTCGACGCCGAACAAGGCCGCGCCACCTTCGAACAGATCATCAACGACCTGCGCTCCGAAGCCAAGGTGCCCGAGGAATTTATAAGAAAATAATAAACGATAAAGATATATGGTTACAAAAGGAAAAGTCAGTGGCGTAGTCTCCAACATGGTCACCCTCCGCGTGGACGGGCCCGTGCAGCAGGGAGAAATATGCTACATCACGACCGGCGGCGACCGTCTGATGGCCGAGGTCATCAAGGTCATCGGTCAGGACGTGTACGTGCAGGTGTTTGAAAGCACCCGCGGCCTTAAAGTAGGCGCAGAGGCCGAATTCACCGGCCACATGCTGGAGATACAACTTGGCCCCGGCATGCTCAGTAAGAACTACGACGGTCTGCAAAACGACCTCGACAAGATGGAAGGCGTGTTCCTGAAGAGAGGACAATACACCGAGCCCCTCGACGCCGACCGCCTCTGGGACTTCGAGCCCCTGGCCAAGGTGGGCGACAAGGTGCAGGAGAGCGACTGGCTGGGTAAGGTAGAGGAGAACCACCAGCCCCTGAAAATCATGGTACCCTTCCAGCTGAAGGGTGTGGCCACGGTGAAGAGCATCGTGCCCGCCGGCCAGTACAAAATCCACGACACCATTGCCGTGCTCGAGGACGAGCAGGGACAGGAGGTGAAGGTGGACATGGTTCAGCACTGGCCCGTAAAGTTCGCCATGACCAACTACAAGCAGAAGCCCCGCCCCTTCAAACTGCTGGAGACGGGCGTGCG
>CALZQV010000002.1 GCA_945828295.1 uncultured Prevotellaceae bacterium
ACTAAGCGGTTGACAATGAGCGCGCTGCGACGGCAAGCAAGAAGGAAAACGCGGGGCGCGCGGCATCGTTTTGGCCAAATGCTTGATTTCGCCTCCCCCGTGTTGTAACTTTGCAGTGTGAGAGGGAGAAGGGCGCATCGCTTCGCACGGCACGGCGCTTCGCTCGGGCGGAGCATCGCTTCGCACGGCACGGCACGGCGCGTCGCGCAGGAGGTAAGAGGTAGGAGGTAGGAGGTAGGAGGAATGTTCAGCCCCCCGCAAGACAATCCTCTAAATCACCAAACCACTAAATCACCAAATCACTCCTCTTACCTCTCACCTCTAAATCACTAAATCACCAAATCACCAAATCACTCCTCTTACCTCTCACCTCTAAATCACTAAATCACTAAATCACCAAATCACTAAATCACTAAATCACCAAATCACTAAATCACCAAAACACTAAATCACTAAACACCAAAATCACCAAATCACCAAACCACTAAATCACTCCTCTTACCTCCTACCTCTTACCTCTTACCTCCTACCTCTTACCTCTTACCTCTAAATCACCAAATCACTAAATCACCAAATCACTAATTCACTAAAACACCAAATCACCATGAAAGACACTACGAAGAAGGAGCTCGTGAAGTTCCTGTGGAAATTCCTGACGGCACTCATGGCCGCCCTCGGGGGCGCCGCCACGGCCAGTGCCTGCTACACCGTGAACCTGTAACTGCCCCAAAAGAGAAGGACCGCCATCCGAATGTGGGATGGGCGGTCCTTCGTTGTTTCTGTCCAAAATGTGTGTGCGCGGACTTAGTTTGCGGGCGTCTCGGCAGGAGCGGGCGTCTCGGCAGGCGTCTCGCCCTGGGGGATGGCGGGCAGGTTGTTGGGATTGGTAGCCTGCTGTTCTACGGCCTGTTCCATGATGGCGGACTCAGAAGACGTGCTGCTGAGGGTTGCTACGCTGAGCACGCTCATGACAACCATGAAGGCTGCAAGGAACCAAGTCGTCTTTTCAACGACATCAGTGGTCTTACGAACACCAAGCATGGCGTTGTTGTCGGCAAAACCGCTTGCCAGGCCGCCGCCTTTTGATTCCTGTACCAATACGATGAGGCACATCAAGACTGAGGCCAAAACTATTAAAATAACGATTGCGTTGTACATTTGAAAAATGGTTTATTTATTGTTATTATTTACGATTAATTTCTCGAGATAGCGCATTTGGTCTGCAAAGTAACGATTTTTTTTTGGATATTTCAAGGAAAGTCGACGAATAATTTCAAGTGCCTTGTCATATTTACCTTGTTTAATGTATATACGCGCCAAGGTTTCCGTAAGCACCTCGCTATTTGAGACTTCCTCCGGTCGTTGCAATTCCTCGTCGGGATGTTCCTGAATGGTTATCTTGCCTTGCTCAAGGAAATTGTCCAAGATTTCTTGCCCATAGGTGACAGGTGGGTCTTCCTTTGTCGACGGCGTCGTATCTGTTTCTACCTGCATGAGATAGCCCATATAGTCAGTCGAGGCATCAATGGATGGGCGCACATTGCGGCGCTCAGGTTTATCGTTTGATTGGGGATTGGTGCTCAGGAAGTCGTCGATGAGCGAATAGGTACGGTCTACGGCATCATCCAGCTCTTCGGCTGCTTTACGAACCTTCGGCTCAGGAACCGGCTTCAGGCGGTCGGCCTCGATAATGTCATACAATACGCGACGCGAAGGAACATATAGCGCAGCACGACGTAGTTCCTGCCCGAAAGAGGGGTCGTGGGCCTCGTACATCATGCGCAGCAGCAACAGGCGGGCCGCCTGATAATAAGGGTATTTGTCGACCAACTGCCGCAACTGCTTCAGCGCAGCATTGCCGCTCGTTTTGTTGGCATTTATATATTCGGTAATTCGCTTTGCCACGTCTCTCCTTAATTCTTAACTCTTAACTCTTAATTACCAGTTGGCCACGGTGGCATTGAATATTTGTTCTGCG
Organism: uncultured Prevotellaceae bacterium; assembly: GCA_945828295.1. Taxonomy (GTDB): domain Bacteria; phylum Bacteroidota; class Bacteroidia; order Bacteroidales; family Bacteroidaceae; genus Physcousia. Next base: position 1,979 of record CALZQV010000002.1, read on the forward strand.
ATATCCTTAACCATCTGAGTTACCAGTTCCTCTTGGACGTTAATCAACTGCTGGCTGCTGTCATATTCGGTAGTTGCAGAGAACTGTCGCTCGAAGTCGTCGGAATGCTTTGCATTATTTGTGAAACGCACGTTCACCGTCATCTTCAGCTGCACTTGGCTCGAGTATCCCTCAGCCGATATGGCCTTGTTATATTGATCGAATCCGGTAATCTCGCCAGAGAGTTGCAAGTCGCCGTTCTTCTTCACCTGGCGCAGTTTTGTCTGCGATGCATAAAGGTCGGTCAGTTTATTCTGGAAGATGGCTTGCATCGGGGCCCACACGTAAGCCGAGCGTATCGGGAAGTTGTCAATCTGTATTGTCTTGGTCTTCGTGTAGTCGATGCTTGCTCCATTGAACTTGTAGCTGACCGTGCAGGCGGTAAGAAAATAAGAGAATGAGAAAATGAGAAAATGAGAGAACAACAATAGCATTATTCCCTTCCTCCCTATTCTTCTATACATCATTTCCTTTCTCATTCTCTCATTCTCTCATTCTCTCATTTTCTCATTCTCTCATTCTCACAATCACTCCTCGATGCCATAATCCTTTATTTTACGATATAGGGTGCGTTCGGAAATGCCCAGTTCGTCGGCAGCAACCTTCCTGCGATTGCGGCTTCGGCGCAATGCCTTCTCAATCATGCGTCGCTCCATCTTTTCCAGGTTCAGGTCTTCCTCGTCCTCGTCGTCAGGCAACTCTGGTGTTTCGGCATAGTCGGTGCGCTCGGACAGTTCGGAATATTGTATGGGAGCAGGCAATTGATGCACGAGATGCGAGTCGCGCGAGCCGTTGTCCACCTTCTCCTTAAGCATCTCCACGTCCATCTTCAGGGAGTGAATCATGAGTTGCATCATCTTCAGCGTGTGTTCGACAGTGCCATCCGATGGCTGAGTGGCAACTGATGCATCGCGAAGCACCAAATCAGTTGTTTCCGCAGAGGGCGTTATGTCGTATTGCTGAAGAATCTCAGGCGTTATGATTCGTTGCTCCGAGAGGATGCTCATCTGCTCAACAACATTCTTGAACTGACGGATGTTGCCTGGCCATTTGTACGACATCATCACGCGACCAGCCTCTGGCGTCAGGCGCAACGGTTCGGGGATGCTGTACTGCTGGGCCGTGTCCATTGCGAACTTCTTGAACAGCAGCAGCACATCCTCGCCGCGCTCGCGCAGAGGGGGCATCTTGACGCTGATAGTGCACAGGCGGTAATACAAATCCTCACGGAACTTTCCCTCGCGTATGGCTTTCTCTATCTGCACATTGGTGGCTGCAACGATGCGCACGTCGGTCTTCTTGGGCTCACTGCCGCCCACGGGGATGTATTCACCAGTCTCCAGCACACGCAGCAGGCGGACTTGTGTGGACAGCGGCAACTCCCCCACCTCATCGAGGAAGAGGGTTCCTCCGTTGGCCGCACCAAAATAACCGTCGTGGTCGCTTATTGCGCCCGTGAACGAGCCCTTGACGTGCCCAAAGAGTTCGCTATCAATCGTGCCCTCGGGAATGGAGCCGCAGTTGATGGCGATGTAGCGCTTCGTCTTGCGCAGGGAATGGTCGTGAATAATGCGCGGAATGATTTCCTTACCCGTACCACTTTCTCCCTGGATGAAGACGGCCAGGTTGGTCTTTGCAACCTGCAGGGCGGTATCGAGCACTTGGTCGAGACGAGAGTCGCGGCCAATAATACCATAGCGGGCCTTAATCTGTGTCAGATCAAATGTTGCCATATCACGTGCAAAGGTACGACTTTAAATTAATAATAGAAAATTAAAGCCTAAAAATTATGGTTTCACCTTTTGAATGTTCTGAAGCAAGGCAACGGCTTCGGCAACACTGTGGATTTCGCTGACGAGCATCGTGCGTCGGCCATCTTTTTCCGCCAGTCGGCAACGAGCCACCGACGTTGTTGCGTAGGCTATGAGTTGGTCGAACGCCTTGCTCTGGTAGAAGGCGCTCGAGGTGTTCGACACGAAGTAGAGGCGCATGTGGCCGTTCTTGAGGACTATGCGCTCGGCACCAAACTGGCGGCCAAGTCGTCGGAGCGCGACAACCTTGATAAGCTCCTCTCCCTCGCTGGGAATGGGCCCAAAGCGGTCCAGCATCCGCCGGCGGAACTGCTCCACCTGCTCGTCGCTCTCCAGTCCGTCCAGTTCGCGGTACAGCAACATACGTTCGCTGCTTCCTGGAACGTAATCTTCCGCGAAGTTCATGTATATGTCGCTGTCTACCTGACACTCGTTGACGAACTGCGACCCGTCGACGTCCTCTCCCTTGGCGATTTCGTCGGCATAGAGGTCACTAAACTCTTCCGTCTTCAGTTCCGACACGGCCTCCGCAAGTATCTTCTGATAGGTCTCGTATCCCAGGTCGGCGATGAATCCGCTCTGCTCCGACCCCAAAAGATTGCCTGCCCCTCGGATATCGAGGTCTTGCATGGCAATGTGGATGCCCGAACCCAGGTCGCTGAAGTTTTCCAATGCCTGCAAGCGACGTCGCGCTTCCGCCGTGAGTGTGGACAAAGGTGGCGACAGCAGATAGCAGAATGCCTTCTTGTTTGAACGTCCCACACGCCCTCGCATTTGATGGAGGTCAGAGAGTCCGAAATTCTGGGCGCTGTATATGATGATGGTATTGGCATTAGGAATATCGATGCCCGATTCGATGATGGTTGTGGAGATGAGTACGTCGTAATCGTAATTGGCAAAGTCCAGGATGATGTGTTCCAGCTGCTCGGTGGGCATTTGCCCATGTCCCACAGCAATACGAGCATCAGGAACGGCGTTGTGCACCATTTCTTCGATTTCAGGCAAACGGCTGATGCGGTTACATACGATATAGACCTGCCCATTACGGCTCATCTCGAAGTTCACGGCTTCAGCAATAACCTCGCTACTTGGTGTGTGCAGTTCGGTTTGTATGGGATAGCGGTTGGGGGGAGGTGTCTGTATGACGCTAAGGTCGCGTGCTCCCATCAGGCTAAACTGCAAGGTACGCGGAATAGGAGTTGCGGTGAGGGTAAGCGTGTCGACGTTCGTCTTCATCTGTCGCAACTTTTCCTTTGTCGCAACGCCAAACTTCTGCTCCTCGTCTATGATCAGCAAGCCCAAGTCGTGAAACTCCACCGTCTTGCTGACGAGTTTGTGTGTGCCGATGATGATGTCCACCTTGCCCTCCTTCAGGTTGCGCAGGATTTCGCTCGTCTGCTTTGTTGAGCGAGCCCGGCTAAGATACTCTATACGCACAGGAAAGTCGCGCAGGCGATCCGAGAATGTGCGGTAGTGCTGATAGGCGAGCACCGTGGTCGGCACCATCACGGCAACCTGCTTTCCGTCGCATGCCGCCTTAAACGCGGCACGTATGGCGACCTCGGTCTTTCCGAATCCCACGTCGCCACACACCAAGCGGTCCATGGGCTTGGCGCGCTCCATGTCCTGCTTCACCTGTTGGGTGGCTTTCATCTGGTCGGGCGTATCTTCGTAGAGGAAAGAGGCCTCGAGTTCGTGCTGCATGAACGAATCGGGCGAGAATTGGAAGCCACGTTCCTTTTGCCGTTTGGAATAGAGCCGGATAAGGTCGCGCGCTATGGTCTTTATCTTCTCCTTCGTATGTTCTTTCAGGCGTTCCCAAGCGCCACCACCCAAACGGTTCAGTTTTGGAGGTTCGCCCTCTTTCCCCTTATACTTCGACACCTTATGCAGGGCGTGGATGGAGACATAGATGATGTCGTCGTGCTGGTAGATAATCTTTATCTTCTCCACCATCTGCCCACCCTCAGGAATACGAATGAGCCCGCCAAATCGTCCGACGCCGTGATCGATGTGCACCACATAATCGCCAATCTCGAACTGCTGGAGTTCCTTCAGCGTGAGAGCAACCTTGCCCCCTCTCGCCTTATCGGACTTGAGACTATACTTATGGAAACGGTCGAATATCTGATGGTCGGTGAAGAAGCACACCTTCAGCGCGTTATCGGCAAACCCTGCGTGAAGCGTATGGCTGACGGGGGTGAAGCGTATCTTCCCCCATTCCGTCTCGCCAACAGGGCTATCATCAAAGATTGCCTTCAAGCGTTCGTTCTGTTTCTGCGAGTCGGCTAACACGTATAGCGCATAGCCCTGTGAGAGATAGTCACGAAGCGTCTGAGCCAGCAATTCGAAGTTCTTATGGAATATGGGCTGCTGGGTGACGTCAAACGACGCCTCTTCTTGCGGTTCCAACGAGGTTTGAGGACCGAATTCCACCGTTCGGAACTGGAGCAGCTGGCTTTGGAACGAAGTCCCGTCGACGAGCATCGTCTCTTTCTTTAAGGTCGACTGGGGCAAACCAGTAGAAGTTTGCTCCGAAAGGGCTTGTTGCGAAAAACCATTGTCGTAGGTCGATGCTATCATTTCACACAGAAACGATATATCTTTCAGCACCACAACGGTATCCTTTGGCAAGAAGGCAAGCATGCTTTCACGATAGGCATCACCCTTGAGTTCCGGCACGACGCGTATCTCCTGTTGCTTTTCCAGTGAGAGCTGCGTCTGCACCTCGAAGGTGCGTATGGAGTCAATCTCGTCGTCAAAGAAATCAATGCGGAAGGGATTCTCGTGCGAATAGCTGTATACATCAATGATACTACCGCGCACAGCAAACTGACCAGGTTCATAGACATAATCAGCACGCTGGAAACCGAAATCTACCAACGTCGACTCTACCTCCGTTATATCGATTTGCTGTCCGCGACGCAGCATCAGCGTTTGGTCGGCCAGGCGTTCCTTCGAGACTACCTGCTCGGCAAGGGCATCGGGGTAAGTCACCACAAAGAGCAGCGAATCCCTGTCCGCCTTGACAAAACGACTGAGCACCTCCGTCCGCAGAATGTCATTGGCCGCATCGCGCTGCCCGAATCTTATGGCGCGACGATAGGAGCTGGGGAAATACAGAACATGTTGGTCGCCAAGTATCTGCACAAGGTCATGATAGAAATATCCCGCCTCTTCCTGGTCGTCGAGCACGAACAGATAAGGATGGCGCAGGGCGTCGGGTTCCACTTCTGTCAGTGAGGCAAACGCCAAAGGGAGGCAGGAAGCTCGCCCACCCGAAACGTGCATGTGCTGACTTTTCCCAACCAGCATGCGTCCGAGAGCCTTTGCCCCCGGATGTCTTCTGTAGAGTTGAAGTAGTTCGCTTAATTCCATAAGCCTTGCAAAGATACAATAAATATTGTAATTAATTAGAATATTAGTTTGAGCGTACAATATTTTTATTTACCTTTGTATCGGATTTAGGATTATTTAACATCACACATTCTTTAAATTAACTAAATTATGAAGAAGATTTTATCTATGGTAGTAGCAATGTTGCTGGGTGCAACATCGCTGATGGCTCAAGCTCCCGAGAAGGGACTTTCTTATGCTGGTGAAATTGGCGTTGGAACCGAGTTGGAACTGGGTGGCCGCGCACAATACAACTTCAACCAGTATTTCGCTGTCGATGTGCTGAGCCTTAAGTATGCCTACGATTGGAGAGACCAGAGCGCAAACAACGAAATCACCATTCAGGCAGGTGTTCGTGGCTTCTCTCCCTCTTTCGGTCCCGACCTGAAGGCATTCGCTGCTCTGGACCTGGGTTATGGTGCAGACTTCCAGGATGGTTACAACGTAAACTGCTTTGCGCTTGACTTCACCATGGGTCTGTATGTTTGGAAGGGTATGTACGTTGGTTACGGCTTTGGTGGTTTGTTCAACAACGGACACGCTCCCCACGACCACGTGGTACGCGTAGGTTACAACTTCACCTTCTAAAGATAACATTCTTACAATAAAACGGGTGGTCACTTGCAAGAGTGACCACTTTTTTTTATCTTTGCTCGCAAGCAAACAAGTATATCGTTGGAATGAGAACACAGCCATCACCACAACGTCGGGTGCTCATCATATATACCGGTGGTACTATCGGTATGATTAAGAATGCGAAAAGCGGCACGCTGGAGCCCCTGAACTTCGACAATATACAGCGCCATCTGCCCGAGTTGCAAGAGTTCGACTACCATCTATCAGCCCACCAGTTCAATCCCCCCATCGATTCCTCCGATATGCGCCCGGCCCTATGGGCTCGTCTCGTTAACATTATCGCTGAACATTACGAATCGACCGACGGTTTTGTGATTCTTCATGGAACCGACACGATGGCCTACACAGCATCGGCCCTGAGTTTTATGCTCGAAGGACTGCAGAAGCCTGTTGTCCTCACAGGCAGCCAGTTGCCCATTGGCGTATTGCGCACTGATGGCAAGGAGAACCTGATAAATGCCATTGAACTGGCGGCGGCAGCGGACGACGAGGGGCGCCCGATGGTTCCCGAGGTGTGCATCTGCTTTGGCAATCGCCTGCTGCGTGGCAACCGTTCGACAAAGGCCAGCGCTGACCACTTCGACGCCTTTGCCTCATACAACTGCCCTCCCTTGGCCACCATTGGCATCAACGTCAATTATAATCAGAACCAGATACTGCACCCGAGCGGAGAACAGCGCTTCACGCCTCACACTGAGCTCGACAACTCCGTCATTGCCATCACGTTGTTCCCTGGCATTCGTCCGCAGTTCATTGAATATGTCTTTGAGAATCCCGACCTGCGCGGCATTATCTTGCGCACTTTCGGCTCGGGCAATGCTCCCCAACAACCTTGGTTGCTGAATGCCATTGCCGCTGCCACGGAAGAGGGGAAAGTGGTGGTTAACGTGACGCAATGCGACGCGGGCGCGGTTGAGATGGGACTTTACGAGACGGGGAACCAGCTGTTGAAGGCCGGAGTCGTGAGCGGCGGCGACATGACAGTGGAATGCGCCGTCACGAAGCTCATGTATCTGCTCGCCCAAGACCTGGACGCAGAGGAGGTGCGCAAGCTGATGAGCACGCCTCTTGCCGGTGAAATCAGCGTTCCTCAATGCGAAACTTTATGAAATTTCCTGCATTTCGCCCCCATTCCATTATAATTAGCAAGCAAAAATACATTATTTTAAAATATTGTTCGTAACTTTGGCTTCGTTGAGCCGATAATTTGAGCCGATAATATCAGGAAAGAACTAAGCACCATATAACATATTATTTATTATGCAGACACGCTCTATTGTCATCATTCCGACATACAACGAGAAAGAAAACATTGAGAACATCATTCGTGCCGTTACGGCGCTGGAGGAGGGGTTCAACGTGCTGGTCATCGACGACGGTTCGCCCGACGGAACGGCCGACATTGTGAAAGGTCTGATGGCGGGCGAGTTCAGCGAGCGCCTGTTCCTCGTTGAGCGTCAGGGCAAGCTGGGATTGGGCACTGCCTACATCCGCGGATTCCAATGGGCCATTGAGCACGAGTATGACTTCATCTTTGAGATGGATGCCGACTTCAGTCATGCGCCCGCCGACCTGCCCCGCTTGCTCGCGGCATGTCGCGACGAAGGCTACGATGTGGCCATCGGCAGCCGCTACGTCACTGGCGTGAATGTGGTGAACTGGCCCATGGGGCGCGTGCTCATGTCGTACTTTGCCTCGAAATACGTTCGTATGGTGACGGGCCTCGACATTCACGACACAACGGCCGGCTTTGTCTGCTATCGTCGGCAGGTGCTCGAGACGTTGGAGCTCGACAAGATTCGCTTCAAGGGATACGCCTTCCAGATTGAGATGAAGTTCACGGCACACAAGTGTGGATTCAAGATTAAGGAAGTGCCCGTGATATTTGTCAACCGCGAGCTGGGCACCAGCAAGATGTCGGGCGGCATCTTCTCCGAAGCCCTCTTCGGCGTTATGCGCCTGAGGTGGGACGGTTGGTTCCGCAAGTATCCCAAGAAAGCGGAGAATTGAGGACTCAGCGTAGAAGGAAAAGCATTGGGAACACTAATCAAGAACGCAGAGATTGCCAACGAGGGCCGGCGCTTTCGGGGGGCATTGCTCATTGAGGGCGAATGCATTGCCGACGTGCTTGAGGGCGACGACGCAGCGCTTGCCACACAGCTGGAACAGATAGCATCCAGAAATCCCCAAATAGAAATCATTGATGCCGAAGGCGCATTGCTGCTGCCGGGAATCATCGACACCCATGTGCATTTTCGCGAGCCAGGGCTCACGCACAAGGCCGACATCGAGCACGAGAGCCGTGCTGCGCTGGCTGGCGGTGTGACGAGCGTCATGGATATGCCCAACGTGGTGCCGCCAACAACGAGCATCGAGCGTTGGGAAGAGCGTATGCTGCTGGGCAAGCAACACAGTCGCGTCAACTATGCCTACTATCTCGGAGCCACGAACGAGGCGGACTCGGCGCTAAGCAAACCCATCCCCATCAAGCTGTTTATGGGCAGTTCGACGGGTAATATGCTGGTGGACCGCCGCGAGGCCCTACTTCGAGTATTTCGGCAAGGAGCAGAGTTTGCCGACCGCTACCCCATTGTCGCCCACTGCGAGGACACGCCGCGCATCAGCAATCGAATGGCAGAGGCGCAGAAGCGCTGGGGCGACGACCCCGCCCCGGAGCATCATCCCTGGATTCGCGACGCAGAAGCTTGCTACCGCTCATCGTCGCTCGCCATCGAACTGGCCGAGAAGACGGGCGCCCGACTGCATATTGCCCACGTGACCACAGAGCGTGAGTTGGAACTCATAAACCCGGGAAAGGGCGTGACGGGCGAGGTGTGTGTTGCCCACCTTCTCTTTTGCGATGAGGACTACGCCACGCTGGGCACGCGCATAAAATGCAACCCCGCCGTAAAATCGAAGCGCGACCGCGACGCACTGCGACAGGCCTTGGCCGACGGACGGCTGCTGACCATCGCCACCGACCACGCGCCCCACCTGCTCAGCGAGAAGCAAGGCGGATGCCGGACGGCGGCCTCAGGCATGCCCATGGTGCAGTTCTCGCTGGTCAGCATGTTGGGTTTGGTGGACGAGGGCGTGCTGTCGCTCACGCGCATGGTCGACGCCATGTGCCACCAGCCGGCACTTCTCTTCAGCATTCCCCAAAGGGGATTCCTGCGGAAGGGCTACAAGGCCGACCTCACCATCGTGGGCCGCAAGGAATGGACACTCGAGGCTGGACACATCCTGAGCAAGTGCGGCTGGAGCCCACTCGAAGGGCGCACCCTGCATTGGCAAGTGAAGCACACCTTCGTGAACGGCCATCACGCCTACGATAGAGGACATATCGACGACAGCCACCGCGGGCAGCATCTGCTGGGCTGACGCACCGCTGGCGAAAAAACATAGCATCGCTCCGACCTCAACAAAGCGTCGCTCCGACCATAACAATGCGTCGCTTCGATCGTAACAATGCATCGCTCCGACCGTAACAATGCGTCGCTTCGACCCAGACAAAATATCACGCCGAGATGAAGAAAATAGAACTGCACTACCAGCCGCACGAAGTGGAACCCTACATCAACTGGCTCTACTTCTTCAACGCCTGGAGCTTTCCCCCACGATTTGCCAACGTGGCCCAGTTGCACGACTGCCCCTCGTGCCGGGCACAATGGCTGGCCTCGTTCGACGAAAGCGAAAGGGCAAAGGCACAGGAAGTGCAGCGCCTCTATGACGACGCGCGACAACTGCTGCGACAGCTGGACGAGAGCGTCCGCACCCACGCCCTCGTGGGCCTCTACGAGGCAAACGGCAGCGACGAAGACATCATCATCCACACCGACAACGGCGATGTGCTCATGCCCATGCTGAGGCAGCAAAGCGGCGACACGTGCCAATGTTGGGCCGACTATCTCATGCCGTCTTCAACGGGGCAACGCGACCACGTGGGCGTCTTCGTGACCTCCGTCGACAAAGCGATGGTTGAGAACGCACCCCTCCCAGGCACCGCAGGGACTCACAGCGACGAATACCGCCAAATGCTCAGCCAGACACTGGCCGACCGACTGGCAGAAGCCACGGCCGAACGCATGCACGAGGAAGTGAGAACCCGCTATTGGGGATACGCCAGGGACGAGCATCTGAGCATCGAAGAAATGTTTCAGGAAAGATACGTCGGGCGACGTCCGGCAGTGGGCTATCCCTCGCTGCCCGACCAAAGCCTCAACTTCCTCATCGACTCGCTGCTGGACATGAGCCGCATCGGCGTGAGCCTGACCGAAAGCGGAGCCATGATGCCGCACGCATCGACGAGCGGCCTCCTCTTCGCCCACCCCAAGGCAACCCACTTCGCCATCGGGCGCATCGGCGAAGACCAACTCCACGACTATGCCAAACGACGCAACCTGCCCCCCGACATCATGCGCCGCTTCCTCGCCGCCAACCTTTAAGATTCGCCCTCATGACGCTTGGCGAGTGTGTATTTTTTCGTATCTTTGCACGACATTAATCTAACCATTCACAAATAACTATGACTCAACAAACAAAAACTCTCAGGGACAGCGCTGCCATGCGATGGACCGCCCTGCTGCTATTGGCGTTAGCCATGTTCTGCAGCTACATCTTCATGGACATTCTGTCGCCCATCAAGGACCTCATGCAGGACACACGAGGATGGGACTCACGAGCCTTCGGCACGATGCAGGGCGCCGAGGTGTTCCTCAACGTGTGGGCCTTCTTCCTCATCTTTGCGGGCATCATCCTCGACAAGATGGGCGTGCGCTTCACGGCCCTGCTTTCGGCAGCCGTGATGCTCGTGGGCGCCGTCATCAAGTGGTACGCCGTCGGCGAAAGCTTCATGGGCACAGGTCTCGAAGCCTGGTTCAATACACACCTCAACTGGGGTCCGCTCTTCGGCATCGAGTGGCTCGACATACTACCCTTCTACGACGGTATGCCCGCATCGGCCAAGCTGGCAGCCAGCGGCTTCATGATCTTCGGTTGTGGCTGCGAAATGGCAGGCATCACGGTCAGCAGAGGTATCGTGAAGTGGTTCAAGGGTCGCGAGATGGCACTGGCCATGGGCAGCGAAATGGCGCTGGCACGACTGGGCGTTGCAACCTGCATGATATTCTCGCCCTACTTCGCACGCCTGGGCGGCTCCGTGAGCGTTAGCCGCAGCGTGGCCTTCGGTGTCGTGCTGATGTGCATCGCACTCATCATGACCGTTGTCTACTTCTTCATGGACAAGAAGCTCGACAGCCAGACGGGCGAGGCCGAAGAAAAAGACGACCCCTTCAAGATTAGCGACCTCGGGCGCATCCTTACCGACAGCGGCTTCTGGATTGTAGCCCTGCTCTGCGTGCTCTATTACAGTGCCATCTTCCCCTTCCAGAAGTACGCCGTCAATATGCTGCAGTGCAACCTCTCACTCACAACGCCCGACGCCAGCTCGTTCTGGGCTTCGGAGTACGTAACCTACGCACAATACATCATCATGCTCCTCGTGGCTGGCGCCGGCTTTGCCAGCAACTTCCAGAAGGAGAAGGCTCGTCGCTACGGCCTGCTCTGCCTCTCGATTGTTGCACTCATCGCTTATTGCTACATGGGCTTCATGCGCCAGACGGCCGAGAGCATCTTCGCCGTCTTCCCCCTCCTGGCCGTGCTCATCACTCCCATCCTGGGCAGCTATCTCGACCACCACGGAAAGGCCGTCTCCATGTTGATGCTCGGCTCGCTGCTGCTCATCGGCTGCCACCTCACATTCGCTTTCGTGCTGCCCATGTTCAAGAGTAGCGCCGTGGGCGGCATCATCATCGCCTATGCCACCATTCTGGTTCTCGGAGCATCGTTCTCGCTTGTGCCCGCCTCGCTCTGGCCGTCAGTTCCCAAGCTGGTCGACGCCAAGATAATCGGCTCGGCCTACGCCCTCATCTTCTGGATTCAGAACATCGGCCTCTGGCTCTTCCCCACCCTCATCGGCAAAGTGCTTGACGCCACGAACCCCGAAGGCACAAGCGCCACAGAACTCGACTACACAGCACCGCTCGTCATGCTGGCCTCGTTAGGCGTTGCTGCCCTGCTGCTGGGCCTGCTGCTGAAGGCCGTCGACAAGCGAAAGGGCCTCGGACTCGAAGAGCCCAACATCAAGTCATGACCCCGAAAGGAAACATAAAGAAGCTCCCCCGTTGGTGTTTGCCAGCGGGGGAGCTTTCTTATTAGTTACGTATCAGTTATCACAGGGATTATTTTCTTCTTCCCATGAGCTCCAGAAGGTGGAGGAAGAGGTTCACGAAATCAAGGTAGAGCGTGAGGCTTCCCATCAGGGAAATCTTGCCCAACGTGTCGCCATCGGCCTGTTCGTAACTCATCTGCAACATCTGCTTAATCTTCTGCGTATCATAAGCCGTCAGGCCTACAAAGATTACCACACCCGCATAGTTCGTTATCGCTTCGACCACAGAATTACGGAAGAAGATGTTAACGACTGAGGCAATAATGAGCCCGATGAGCGCCATGACGAGCACACGGCCCACGGGCGACAAGTCGCGCTTGGTGAAGTAACCAAAGACAGACATTGCTCCAAAGGTTCCCGCTGTGACAAAGAATGTCTGGGCGATGCTTGCCTCGGTGTAGGCCAGGAATATGACCGACAACGTCGCACCGTTAAGTACGGAATAGACGGCAAACATCAATCCCGCTACGGCAAAGGACAAGCGGTTGATTGCCGCAGAGAGCACAACGACCAACACCAGTTCGGCAATCATCAAGACCCAGAAGATGGCCTGATTGCCAAAGATTGCGTAAATCAGAGACTCGCTTTTAGCAATATACATCGCCGTGAGTCCCGTCATAACCAACCCGAGCGTCATCCACAAGTACACGTTTCTCATCAAACGAGAGAAGGCGGAGGAGAAGTCGTTGGACTGAAGTTTGTCGTACGAACCTGTTATCTCATGATTATCCATAACTGATTAACGTTTAAGTTAGTATTACATTACGCCATCGGCACGAAGCTTCTGCTGCCACTTCCAAGCCGACGCAAGCACCTGCTCCGTTGGAGTGTCGGCCTTCCAACCCAGTATGCGGTTGGCCTTGTCGACATTGCCCCATACCTTTTCGATATCGCCCTCGCGACGGGGAGCGTATTCCCAAGGCAGCTTAACGCCTGTGGCCTTCTCGAAGCCTTCGACAACTTCCAGCGTAGAAAGGCCGCGGCCCGTACCGATGTTGAAGACCTCTACAGCCTCGCCGTCGCCTTCGAGCACGCGGGTCATAGCCTTCACGTGTGCCTTTGCCAGGTCAACGACATAGATGTAGTCGCGAATGCAGGTTCCGTCGGGAGTATCGTAGTCGTTACCGAAAATCTTCAGCTGCTTGCGAACACCGATGGCCGTCTGCGTTACGAAGGGAATCAGGTTCATGGGCACGCCGATGGGCAGTTCGCCAATCTCTGCGCTGGGGTGAGCACCGATGGGGTTGAAGTAACGCAGGATGACCGACTTGATGGGAGCACCAGAGTGGATGTAGTCCTGAATGATTTCCTCGTTAATCTGCTTCGTGTTGCCATAGGGCGAAAGAGCCTTCTGGATGGGAGCCTCTTCGGTAACAGGCAGGTTCTCCTTCGTGGGCTGTCCGTAGACGGTGCAGCTGGAAGAGAAGATGATGCCCTTCACGCCGTACTCGGGCATGAGCTCCAGCAGATTGATGAGCGAGACGATGTTATTGCGATAGTACAGCAGAGGCTTCTCCACGCTCTCGCCGACAGCCTTCGATGCGGCAAAGTGGATAATGCCCTTGATGCCCGGGTGTTTCTTGAAGACGCCCTCGGTTGCTTCCTTGTCGCGGAGGTCAACCTGTTCGAACTTAGGTCTGATACCCGTAATCTTCTCGATGCCGTCGAGCACCTCGATACGTGAATTACTCAGGTTGTCCACGATGACTACATCGTAGCCAGCCTCTTGCAGTTCCACAGTTGTGTGCGAGCCAATGAAGCCACAACCGCCAGTTACAAGAATCGTTTCTTTCATATTATTGGATTTAAAAGGTTAAAAGACTTTTGCTAAGCCGTTGTTCACTCCGCTGAAGCCCATAAATGCCATTGACAGCAGGCCGGCAACAACGAGTGCGATGGCCATTCCCTGCATACCCTTGGGCACATCCATGCGCGCCAGCTGTTCGCGAATGCCGGCGAACACGATGAGGGCCAGGGCGAAGCCAAGAGCCGTGCACAGCGCGAACCAAACACCTGTAACCAGATTATGGTCCATACCAGCAGCGTCATACGTCCCGTTACCCACCAGGATTGCCACACCCAAGATGCAGCAGTTGGTTGTGATTAGCGGAAGGAACACTCCCAGTGCCTGATACAAGGCGGGGCTAACCTTCTTCAGGATAATCTCCACCATCTGCACGAGGGCTGCAATGACCAGGATGAAGGCAATAGTCTGGAGATATTCGAGATTCACCTTAATACCAAAGAGCAAGAACAAAGGTGCCGGATTATTGTTAACACCAAGCACGTACATCTGAATAAGATAGGTGACCAACGTGGCAATGGTGAGCACAAAGGCTACAGCCGCACCCATACCCAAAGCCGTCTCAACCTTCTTTGATACACCAAGGAACGGGCATATGCCCAAGAACTGGCTAAGTACGATATTATTGACGAATATCGCCGTAATGAAAATCAATATGAATGCCATAGTCTTATGCTTTCTTTAATTTGTTAAACACTGCAATCAGGTATCCGAGCACGATGAATGCGCCGGGTGCCAACACAAACAGGAGTGCACCATACTCCTCGGGGAAGCAAGTGAAGCCGAACACCTTGCCCGTGCCCAAGAACTCACGGCAAGCGCCCAGCAGGGTCAGTGCCCACGTGAAGCCCAAGCCGATTCCCAGCCCGTCGAAAATGCTGGGGATGGCTCCGTTCTTTGCCGCAAAGGCTTCGGCACGCCCCAGGATGATGCAGTTTACCACAATCAGGGGAATGAAGAGTCCCAGTGCGGCATCAACAGCCGGAGCGTAGGCCTTGATAAGCATCTGCAGGATGGTTACCAACGAGGCGATAACAACGATGTAGGCAGGAATGCGCACCATGTCGGGGATGAGATTCTTGATGAGGGCGATGATGAAGTTCGAGAACACCAAAACGGCCATTGTTGCCAATCCCATCGACATTCCGTTGAGTGCACTACTGGTCGTTCCCAGCGTGGGGCACATGCCCAGCAGCAGCACAAAGGTAGGATTCTCTTTGATTAATCCATTAAGAAATACGCGTACATTATTCATTTGTTACCTCCTTTTCTTCTTTTTGTTGGATTGTGGCACCGCTTTCGCCATCAACCTCTACTTTACCGAGAGCCTCGTAGGCCATGTTGACAGCACGCAAGAAGGCACGGCTCGTAATCGTGGAAGCCGTAATGGCATCCACCTCACCACCATCCTTAGAAACGGTCATGTTGTTTTTCGCAGGACTCATGCCGATGATGTTACCCTTCTGGCCCTCCTGGAACCACTGGTCGGCCTTTGCGCCAAGTCCGGGTGTCTCGGCTGTTTCCAGTATGCGATAGCCCTGAATGGTTGCCTCGCTGTCGAAACCAACCAATATCGTGAGCTTTCCGCCGAAACCATTGGGGTCGGTAGCCTGCACGGCAACACCTTTGTCGGTGCGATAAATCACGGAACCATTCTCGAGGGTATCGGTTGACTCAACCGTCAGCTCGTCGGCAGCCAGGACGGCCTTGATGCCATCGGAGAGTTGCTGCTGCTTAATCAGGCGAATGGGTTCCTCCGTCACACTATTCACATAGCCCAAGGCCAAGCCTGCGATGACGGCTATCGAGGTGAGCACAATCACCATGTTGGGCAACGTAGATTTTAACTTCTTACTCATTTTGCTTCCTCCTTCCTTACTACTTCGCCGAAACGCTTGGGTTTGCAATAATTGTTGATGAG
Source organism: uncultured Prevotellaceae bacterium (assembly GCA_945828295.1). Classification (GTDB taxonomy): domain Bacteria; phylum Bacteroidota; class Bacteroidia; order Bacteroidales; family Bacteroidaceae; genus Physcousia. The sequence goes on from CALZQV010000002.1 coordinate 17,815, forward strand.
GGGGGTGAAGGCGTTCATGATGATGATGGCGAATGACATACCTTCGGGATAAGCGCCCCAGTTACGGATGATGACGGTCAGGAGACCGATGCACACGCCATAGATGAGCTGTCCCTTGGGTGTCATGGGCGATGTTACATAGTCGGTGGCCATGTAGCAGGCGCCGAGCATCAGACCTCCCGAGAAGATAACCTGCATGGGGTTAGCATAAATGGGATTGGCCAGATGAAGAAGGCCGGCAAAGGCAAACACCGTGAGGATGATGCTCACGGGAATGTGCCAGGTGATGATTCCGCGCCAGAGCATGAAGACACAGCCCAAGAGCAGCAGCAGTGCGCTGACCTCACCCATGGAACCGTCGTTCAAGCCCAGGAACATATCGAGGCTCGAAGGAAGGTCGTTCAGCAGTGAGGGATCTTTCTCAGTGATGGCCTTCTGCATGAGGCTCAGCGGAGTGGCACCCGTGAGGGCGTCCGTGTCAACGTCAACTGCATTGTCGGGCCACGTGGTCATCTGCACCGGGAAGGATATCAAGAGGAACACACGTCCGGCCAGTGCCGGGTTAAAGATGTTCTGGCCCAGACCGCCAAACGTCATCTTGCCCACGCCGATGGCAAACAGGGCACCCAGAACGATAATCCAAATGGGAAGATTGCTGGGCAGGTTGAAACCTAACAAGAGTCCTGTAAGTATGGCCGACCCGTCGCAGATGGTCAGCTTGTCACGTTTGAGGATAAACTTGGTTATGGCCCACTCGAAGAGGACGCAGGCCGCAACCGAAGTCAGCATAACGACTGCTGCTCCTACACCAAAGAACCACAGGCTGGCGGCTAAGGCTGGCAGCAATGCTATGCACACACCATACATGTTCTTCTTGACGCTGTCGTCGCCGTGAACATGCGGTGAAAGGGATATTACTAATTTTTTCGACATAATTCTCAATTGTCTATTTTCGGTTATCTTTTATTTTGCCGCACGGCTGCGGATGATGCCCATAACGGTGCTCTTGCCCAGGCGGATGTAGTCGAGCAGAGGGCGATGGCTGGGGCACGTGAACTGGCACGAACCACACTCGATGCACGAAACGATGTCCTCGTTTTCGGCCGTCTCCCAGTCGGCCTGAGCACTGAGCTTCGACAAGAAGTAGGGCTCAAGTCCCATCGGGCAAGCGGAAACACACTTGGCACAACGGATGCAGGGTTCGGGTTCGCTGCGGCGTGCCTCGTCTTCCTTCATGATGAGCAGGCCGCTCGAGCCTTTCGTCATGGGCACGTCGAGGTTCAGCAGGGCTTTACCCATCATGGGGCCGCCACCGATTACCTTGCCCGTGTCTTCGGGAAGACCGCCACACTCGTCGACCAGCTGCTGGAAGGGAGTGCCCAGACGGGCCAGGAGGTTGCTGGGCTGAGCCAGGCTCTTACCCGTAACGGTTATGATGCGGTCGATGAGGGGTTTGTTCTTCATCACGGCCTGATACACGGCGAAGCAGGTGCCCACGTTCTGCACGATAGCGCCTGTGTCGATGGGCAGTGCGGGAGGTGCGGGAACCTGACGGCCGATGACGGCATCAATCAGCTGTTTCTCACCGCCTTGGGGGTATTTTACCTTCAGGGGCACGACCTCGATTTCGGGATACTTGGCCGCACGCTCCTTCATCAGACTGATGGCGTCGGGCTTGTTGTTCTCGATGCCGATATAGCCCTTCGTGACGCCCACGGCCTTCATGACAAGCTGCAGGCCCATGAGCACTTCGTCGGCATGCTCCAGCATCAGCCGGTGGTCGGCGGTCAGGTAGGGCTCACACTCTACGGCATTCACGATAACACATTCGGCCACCTTGCCGGGAGGCGGGCACAGCTTTACGTGTGTGGGGAAGGTTGCTCCTCCCATGCCCACGATGCCTGCGTTCTTAATTTTCTCGACGATGGTCTTGCCATCCAGTTCTGGGCGGTCGGCAAGGGTTACCAGTTCGGTGGAGCGGTCGATGCTTTCTTCCCACTCGTCACCTTCGACGTCGACAACCACAGCCATACGGCGTGTGCCACTGGCGTCGATAACGGCGTCGACCTTATTGACTTTTCCGCTCACGCTTGAGTAGACGGGTGCGCTCACGAATCCGCCAGCCTCGCCGAGCAATGTTCCGACCTTCACGACGTCGCCCTTCTTCACAACGGGCTTCGCGGGGGCACCAATGTGCTGGAACATGCTGAATACGGCTTGCTTGGGCAGAGCGGCTTCACGAATAGGGCTCGCGGCCGACAGCTTATTTTCCTGAGGATGAACTCCTCCTATCTTAAATGTCTTCATGCTTGCTGCTCTTTAGGGGTTTGGGGAGTTTCCTGAGTAGCCTGTGCACTCGGAGCACTCTGGTTATTCTGTGATTCTGCGCTTTCCACCTTCGGCTTGCGAGGGGGGAAGTTGATGGCGTGGATGGCGTTCTTGGGGCATACCTCGACGCACTTCAGGCACATCTTACACTTCGTGGCGTCGATGTAGGCCAGGTTGTTCTCCAAGGTGATTGCCTCGAACTTTTCACACGTCTTCACGCACTTTCCGCACCCGATGCACGAGGCCTTACATGCCTTGTTGGCAATGGCGCCCTTGTCCCTGTTGTTACAAAGCACCACCACTCTCCTGCCCTTCGGGCCCTTGAGGCGGATTTCGATAATCTGGCGGGGGCAAGCCTTCGAGCAGGCGCCACAGGCCGTACACTTCTCCTCGTCTACTTCGGGCAGGCCCGTTTCGGGATTCATGTGAATGGCGTCGAACTGGCAGGCTGCCACACAGTCGCCACAGCCCAGACAGCCGTAGGCACAACCGGTTTCGCCCATGCCCGTCATCTGCACTACCTTACAGCTGTGTGCACCCGAGAATTCAACCAGTCGGGGACGATTCTCACACGTTCCGTTACAACGAACCACGGCCACCTTGGGAGCCGAGGCCTCTACCGCCATCCCCAGGATATCAGCAACCTGTTCCATCACAGGCTGACCGCCCACGGGGCACAGCAATCCTTCGAGCGAGCCCTTGTCGGCAGCCTTCACGCAGGCACCGGCAAAGCCCGAGCAGCCAGGATAGCCACATCCGCCGCAATTGGCCTGCGGCAACACGGCGCTCACCTGCCCGATGCGCTCATCCTCCTGCACCGCAAACTTGCGCGACGTGAAGTAGAGCAACACGGCCGAAATGAGTCCGATGGCACCCAAGGCTACAATTGCTAATACAATTAAATTCATGATTTTGTAATATTTAATGATTTTTAATTAGTTGTCAAATATCTTTACTCTTTTATGCGAAACGAGAAGCGGCGCTGAAGACGGTCGCGCAGCAGATAGAGTACGCCATAATAAGGAACAAGGGACGCCAGGGCGGCCAGGGCGGCCACGCCGTCGCTGCCGGCGAGGCGCGAAGCACCCATCAGCACCGTCATCAGGAGCACCAGGGGAACTACGTAGGTCCACAAGACGGCCTGCAGCCCCAGGCTCACGTCGCCCACGAGCGTGACCTCTTGTCCTTTCTGGTATCGGCTGGCATCGGAACAGCGCGCCTCAACCACCTTTTCCTTGTGTTCCGCGCTGTGGCAGAGACTTGCTGCCGCACACGCGGCACAGGCCGTTTCCTGCACAATGGCAACGCGAACTCCGTGAGGCACAACACACTCCACGACGCCGCGATGTTCAATTTGACTATTTTTCATATATGAAGCCTACCAAAAAGTAGGTACAAAGATAATGATTAGTTGCGACATTTGAAAAAATATTCGTACATTTGTATTTGAAAACAGCAAAGAAACAGCAATTAAGATGAAAAATTTTCGCAAAACCATCTATGCCCTCGTCATATTCCTCGTAACGCAACTCATCGGGGGCCTGTTCATAATGGTCGGCAGCCAGTGGATGAAGCTCCCGTTCAGCACCGCCGTTGGTCTGTCGCTCATCATTGCCAACAGCTTGGCCGTAGCCCTACTCTTCGTGCTCCGCATGGTGCGCCTGAAGACGTTTAGCCCCCACCGCGTCAGCTGGAGTTGGCTTCCACTGCTCATCGTTGCCGCGCTCGTCGGCATTTTCTCGATGAACCTGCTGTGCGAACAGCTGAATCTCCCCGACATGATGGCCGAGCAGTTCAAGTCGCTGGCCCACAATCCTTGGGGCATTCTGGCAATGGTCGTCGTGGCACCCATCACTGAGGAACTGCTGTTCCGCGAGGCCATCATCAGCTCCCTGCTTCGCCGCCACAACCTGCACCGCTGGCAGGCAGTGCTCATCTCCTCGATAGTCTTCGGAATCGTCCACTTCAATCCCGTCCAGGTTGTCTTTGCATTCTTCATTGGAATCATCCTCGGAACCATCTTTGTGAAGACAGGGCGCGCGCTCGTCACGAGCATCATACACATTATCAATAACGGACTGGCTGCCATTGAGATGCGACTTTTTGCCGATGAAATGGATGAACTGACCTATTCCGACCTTTTGGGCGGCACGGCAGTCGTGTGGACGTGCATCGTCGTGGGCATCATTTTATGCGTAGCGCTGCTCACCATCTTCTGCAAGCACTACCACCGCCACCGCCATCACAGTAGCCGAAAAAAAGCCAACAGCCACACGTTGCGCTACTCCCTCAACAAGAAATACGACGCCCACTTCTGAACGTCGCAAAGCGTCGCGCGGCCCTTCATAATGCGTCGCGCGGCCTCACGCAAAGCGTCGCGAAGCCTCACGTAAAGCGTCGCGTGGCTTCATGTGACGCATCGCGCGGTTCCATGTATAATATCGCGCGGGGAACGGCCGAATTATCCCTCATTTTCAGCCCATGCGTCGACGAAGCCTCGACAATGCATCGACGGAGCCTCGTCCATGCGTCGACGGAGCCCCGTCGATGCAGCGACGGATTTCAGTCAACGGAGCACCTTGGCAATGGGTATAAAATAAGAGGGGCCCAACCTCACGGTTGAGCCCTCCCTGCTATTGTTTGGAAAAATCTATTAGAATAAAATTTTTAACTTTCTTTCTCAGCTTATGCCTCGGCGGTCTCGGTATTAGCCTCTTCTGTAGCCTCCGTGTTCTCTGATGCAGCAGCAGCTTCAGCCTCAGCCTTTGCAGCGGCCTCGGCAGCACGCTTTTCAGCTACCTTCTCCTGAACCTTTGCATTAGCCTTCTTCTCAGCCTCCAAGCGAGCTACGTCTGCAGCCTTCTCTTCGGCGGCGAGCTTAGCTTGAGCAGCAGCAAGACCCTTCTGGCGGTCAGCCTTCCAAGCCTCGAACTTTGCCTGTGCAGCGGCTTCGTCGAATGCACCCTTCTTCACTCCACCCTTCAGGTGCTTCATGAGGTATACACCTTCACGACTGAGGATGTTGCGTACGGTGTCAGTGGGCTGTGCACCAACTTCTACCCAATAGAGTGCACGGTCGAATTTCAAATCTACAGTGGCAGGATTGGTGTTGGGGTTGTAGGTACCAATCTTCTCTGTAAACTTACCATCACGTGGTGCTCTTACATCAGCAATCACGATGCTGTAAAAGGCATAACCCTTACGGCCGTGGCGCTGTAATCTAATTTTTGTTGCCATTAGTTAAAATTTTATTTAATAGGTTTGAAATATGCTGCCAACTCGTGACAGCGGCTGCAAAGGTAAGAAAATAAATTTGAATACAGAAAATTATACTTCAAAAATCGTTGTATGTAACGTATTTTTCTTATCTTTGTTGGCAACTATGACCATTAATCCTTAAAAAGTTACAGTTTTGAAACACGCACTCACGCTCTGCATCGCCGCGCTGGCCTTCACGACAGCACTGGCGCAATCATGGACCGCCGACAATGGCAATGGCACGTTCACCAACCCTCTCTTCTACGACGAATTCTCCGACCCCGACATTCTGCGCGTGGGCGACGACTACTATCTGGCCGGCACCACCATGCATGCCGTGCCCGGACTTGTCATCCTCCACTCCAAGGACCTCGTGAACTGGGAGAACGTCTCCTATTGCTTCCCGCGCTTCGACTTCACGGAAGACCGTTTCGCCCTGCGCAACCATCAGGAAATCTACGGACAAGGCGTGTGGGCCCCCTGCATACGCTATGCCAACGGCCAGTTCTACGTATACACGAACATCAACGGGAAGGGCCTTCAGTGCTACACCTCGAAGGACATCCGCGGCCCTTGGGAGCACCATAACATGAAGGGCAACATCTACGACCTGGGCGTGCTCTTCGACGACGACGGCAAAATCTACGCCATCCACGGCTACGGCACGGTGAAGTGCACCGAGCTGAAGCCCGACATGAGCGGCCCCATCGAGGAGACCGAGCGCGTCATTATCCCCGAAGGCAACGGTGTGGGCGAAGGCCACCATATGTATAAGATAAACGGCATCTACTACCTCATCAGCACCGACTATCGGCCCAACGGCCGCACGCTGTGCTCCCGCGCGAAGAGCATCTGGGGCCCCTACGAAACACGCGTCATCACGGCCGACGAGACATATGGCTACCACGCTGCCTCGCTCACGCAAGTGCCACGTGGCACCAAGTATCGCATCGGAGAAGACGGGACAAAGTTTGGCCTTGGCCCCCTCAACAAGGACGCCACGGCCTGCACCAATGCCCATCAGGGCGGCATCGTACAGTACAAGGACGGCTCATGGTGGGCCTTGCTGATGATGGACTTCCACTCCATCGGCCGCACGGTGTGCCTGATGCCCATCACGTGGAAAGACGGTTGGCCCATGATTGGCTTGGAGGGCAACCTGGGACGCGCACCACGCACTTGGTTCAAGCCCGGGACGGCCGAAGGGCTATATGCCGCCGGCGACGCTCCCGTCGAGCCTCATGCCCCATACCTGCGTTCCGACAATTTCGACCAGAACCAACTGGGACGCATCTGGCAATGGAACCACAACCCCGACGACAAGATGTGGAGCCTGAAGAAAGGTAAGCTGCAACTGCGCACCCAACCTGCCGAACAACTCATGTGGGCACGTAACACGCTGACACAACGCGTCATCGGCCCCCGCGCCATCACCACGGTGGAGCTGAACGTCAAGAACCTGAAGGCTGGTGACATCGCCGGCCTGGGCAACATCAACGTGCCCTGCTCCTGGATTGGCGTTGTGAAAATGAGAAATGGAGAGAATGAGAAGAAGGGAAAGGGGGCGTACACACTGCGCTGCTTCGAACAGCTGACCAACGACACCATCGACCAGGACATCACGCTCACCGACGGACGCATCTGGCTGCGTAGCATCGGCGACTACGACCACGACCAGGCACAATACGCCTACTCGACCGACGGCAAGAACTTCCAGACGATTGGCCGCATGATGCCGCTCAGCTACCAGCTCATCTCGTTCCAAGGCTCGCGCCACGCGCTCTTCGCCTTCAACAAGGAGGGCAAGAACGGAGGATACGCCGAGTTCGACAACTTCACCGTTGAGGAGCCCGACGCCGACCGTTCCGGCAACATCCCCTACGGCAAGACGCCGACCGCCACCTCGGCTGCCGACCGCTGGTTCCGCATCATCAACAAAGCCACCGGTCGCCCCGCCAACTGCGACCCTCACGGCATACTCTACGACACGAACACAGGCGATAAAGGAGAACGCACGCAGTTCCAAATCATCGACAAGGGTAACGGGCGTGTAGCACTGAAATGTCGCGACGGGCGTTACCTGAAGGTTTATGGCGACGGACTGCCCGGCGACGTACGCTTCACACGCGACGAAAAAGAGGCTGAGGTGTTCCTCTGGCAGGACCTCCTCAACCACGACTTTATGCTTCTATCATTAAAGAATCACCGCTACCTGGGCAAGTCGCCCACGACAGGCAGTCCCTACTCGATGGACTTCACTGGTCCTGACCCTGCACGTCGGAACGGCTCGGTTCTGCACTGGGAGGCAGTGGAGTAGTTTCTGCCGCAGCCGCCAGCGACTTCTTCCGCTTGGGGTTCTCGCTGGCGCCCATCTTCAGCAAGTTGCGAGCTGACGTGATGATGCTCATGCCACTTTCTGCGGTGCTCTTCTCTACGTTGAGAAGGGCATCGCTTGTTTTCTGGAACTGGCGTTTCACCTCGTCCATACGCTCTGCGAAGAGTTGCACGCGGTCCACCATCTGATTGGCCAGCTCCATGATTTTCTGCTGGTTCTCCATCTGCTGGACTTGCTTCCAAGTCATTTCCAAGACGCGCAGGACCATGTAGAGATTCTGCGAACCGGCTATGACCACTCCCTTGTCGTAGGCCTCCTTCCAAAGCGTGGGGTCGTTGCTCAAAGCCAGTTGCAGGGCTGACTCTGAGAACACGTACATCAGCACGAAGTCCAGCCGTCCGCGACCTTCCTTCCCGTACTTGAAATAGTTCTTCCGCGAGAGTTCTGTCACGTGGTTGCGCACGCTGGTAATGTGGCGGCGCAGGGCATCCTGCCGCTGTTCTTCGGTCTGCGCATTATGGTATTCCTCAAAGGCAGTGAACGACATTTTGGAGTCGATAATGACATCGCGCCGGTCGGGGAAATGAAGGATGGCATCGGGAATCAGGCGACGCCCCTCGTCGCCATAGATGACGCGTCCGTCGGCATCCTTCATCGTTTCCTGCAGCTCAAACTGCACGCCCTCTTCCAGCCCCATGTCCTCCAAGAGCTGCTTCAGCTTTAGTTCTCCGAAGTTGCCTTGAGTCTTGTTCTCCCCCATCAGGGCCTGCGTCAGTCGGTCGGCCCTCTCCCCCACCTCGCGGCTGAGTTGGAAGCTGGTCTTTATGGAAGCATCCAGGCGCTGCATGGTGGCCGTCTGCTCGCGGTCGCTCTTTTCCACGGCCTCGCGCATCTGCTGGATGTGGGTCTGCAGCGGGGTCAGGATGCCGCTCAGCTGTTCTTTGTTTGTCTTCGAGAGTTCTTCGGCCCGCTCCTTCAGGATGTGTTCCGATGCCGTGTTAATCTGTTCCTTGATGAGTTGCGACTGCTGCTCCATCATTTTCTCGTGCTGGCGGTGAATCTGGTTCAGCGCCTCCTGGTACTGCGCCTCGGCCTTCAACAGTTGTTGCTGATGTTGCTCTTTCTGTTCGTCGATGTAACGCTGTTTCTGCTGACAGTCCTGGTTGAGCAACGCAACCTGCGTCCTCAGTCGGGCAATAAAGAAGATGGCAATGCCTGCCGCCACCACTGCTCCTATTAATATATATATGAATATCATAACACTGAATTTGCGACAAAGATAAGAAATAATTGCGAAAGGAGAGCGTCGAATTATGAATTATGTTCTACCTTTGCAGCATGAAAGTTGCGATTATAGGAGCTGGGGCGGCAGGATGTTTCTGCGCCGTCAATCTCAAGCGGATGCTGCCCGAGGCCGACGTCACGGTATTCGAGCGTTCGAGTCGCCCGCTGGCAAAGGTTGCCATCACGGGCGGCGGCCGTTGCAACATCACGAATACCTTTCGCACCATCACTCATCTCCAGCAGGCCTACCCTCGCGGATGGCGGCTGATGGAGCGGCTCTTTCGCCGCTTCGGCCCCGAGGACACGATGCGCTGGTGGGAGACTGCCGGCGTGCCGCTTGTGGTTCAGGACGACGAATGCGTCTTCCCTCGCAGTCAGGATGCAATGCAGGTGGTACGCACGCTGGTGGGCCTGATGCAGGAGAGCGGTGTGCGGCTGGTTACGGGTTGTCGCATCGAGGCGCTGCCCGAAGGCTTCGACTTCACGGTCGTGACGACGGGCGGAAGTCCGCGGCGCAGCGGGTTGTCGTTTCTCTCGCCCCTGCAGGTTGACATTGCAGAGCCCATGCCGTCACTCTTCGCCCTTAACATCGACGACCCCGAGCTCCACGCCCTCACGGGAACCGTTGTCGAAGACTGCCACGTGGCGCTCTCGGGCACCAAGTTCCAGGCCGACGGACCCATTCTGATAACCCACTTCGGCATGAGCGGTCCGGCCATTCTACGCCTATCGTCGTATGCCGCCTGCCAACTGGCCGCGCAGGATTACCGGGCCGAGATTCGCGTCAACTGGATGCGGGGACTCAACGAGGAGCAAGTGCGCGCCGAACTGCAGCCCTACTTTGCCAGCGGAAAACTGCTGGGCAAGCAGCATCCTCCCCACCTCACCTCGCGCCACTGGGCAATGTTGACGCAACGCGCCGGCCTTCCCGATACTATCAGGTGGGACAAGATGAACCGTCGCGAGGCCAATCGTCTCACTAACATGCTAACGGCCGACACGTATCACGTCAGCGGCCGTCGCACGCACAAAGCCGAATTCGTCACCTGCGGCGGCGTTGCCCTTTCCAACCTCCAGGGCCAAAGTCTCTCACTGAAGTCGCGCCCCGACGTGTTTCTGGCAGGCGAAGTGCTTGACGTCGACGGCATAACGGGCGGCTTCAACCTGCAGGCGGCATGGACGATGGGCTACGTCGTAGCACAAAACATCGCCGGGCTCGCCCGATGAAAAGCAGCGTTGCAAAATTATTTTCCACGTCTCCCTTTTTATATTCAACTTAATATTGTACCTTTGCAATGCGATAATCGGTCGACAATGAAACTCATACTTCTTACTTCACCCGATTTCTTCATCGAAGAAGACAAAATATTCACCACGTTATTCGAAGAGGGTCTTGACATTCTTCACCTGCGCAAGCCAAACAGCGAGCCCGTATTCTGCGAGCGACTGCTCACGCTGCTGCCCGATGAATACCACAAGCGCATCGTGGTGCACGACCATTTCTACCTGAAGGAAGAGTTTGACCTCATGGGCATCCACCTCAGCCATCATAACCCCACTGCACCTCCCGACTACCACGACATGGTGAGCCGCACGTGTTACACGCTGGAGGAAGTGCAAGCCCACAAGCACGACAGCAAGTACGTCATTCTGAAGAATGTCTACGACAGCATCTCGGAACCCAACTACGTAGCCCGCTTCACGCCCGAAGACCTTCATGATGCCACGCGCAAGGGCATCATCGACCGTCACGTGATGGCCCAGGGCGGCATTGCCCTCGAGAACATCCCCTTGATACGCCAGTTCGGCTTCGGCGGCGTGGTCATCCGTGGCGACCTGTGGAAGCGATTCAACATCCAGCGCGGCTACGACTATAAGGACCTCATTGCCCACTTCCGCAAACTGCGTCAGGTTACAGAATAACCCCTCAAACCCCATAACAACATGAACAATCAATTCCTGGTCTTCAGCGGTACAAAGACACGTTACCTTGCTGAAAAAATCTGTGCATCCCTGGGTTGCCCCCTCGGTAACTTGGTCATCACCCGCTTTGCCGACGGCGAGTTCTCCGTCAGCTACGAGGAGAGCATTCGTGGGCGCGACGTCTTTCTCGTGCAGTCCACCTTCCCCAACTCCGACAACCTGATGGAACTGCTGCTGATGATCGACGCCGCCAAGCGTGCCTCGGCCCGCACCATCAATGCCGTAATCCCCTACTTCGGCTGGGCGCGACAGGACCGCAAGGACAAACCCCGTGTCTCCATCGGCGCCAAGCTGGTAGCTGACATGCTCAGCGTTGCGGGTGTTCACCGCATCATCACGATGGACCTTCATGCCGACCAGGAGCAGGGGTTCTTCGACATTCCCGTCGACCATCTTTACGCCTCCAGCGTCATGCTGCCCTACATCGAAAGCCTGAAACTCGAGAATCTGGTAATCGCCACGCCCGACGTGGGCGGTTCGAAGCGTGCCTCGACCTACAGCAAGTTCCTCGAGTGTCCGCTGGTGCTTTGTAACAAGACGCGTCGCCGCCCCAACGAAGTTGCCACGATGCAGATTATCGGTGACGTGAAGGATGCCGACGTGATTCTGCTCGACGACATCGTAGACACCGGTGGCACCATCACGAAGGCAGCCGAACTGATGATGGAGAACGGCGCCCGCAGCGTGCGTGCCATTGCCAGCCACTGCATCATGAGCGACCCGGCGAGCGAGCGTGTGAGCAAGAGTCCGCTGGTGGAGATGGTGTTCACCGACTCCATCCCCTATCGCGGCGACTGCAAGAAGGTGAAGCAAATCAGCGTGGCCGACCTTATCGCAAGCACCATCTCGCGCGTTCAGAACAACGAGAGCATTTCCGACCAATATCTGATTTAGGAAGTAGGTTGGCAGCAGGGCCCCTTTGCTAAATTAACGGCAGCACACCAAGCGCCGATTAGCAGCAGCAGAGGGCCAGGCGCCAAGCGCCGCGCCCACCCAAGGCGGTGTAGCCTTCCAGCAATTTTCCCGCGAGGCGGCACAACGGCCCGACCTCGACAGGCGATGACAGCCTCCTGCGACCCTCGCGTCGCAGGAGGCCGTTTGCTATTGAGCAGCGCAGGAACAGGGCGTTGCGCTCGCGCCGTGTCTTCAGTTCGGCGGCGACCACTTCGAGCGTGTGCTGAATCTCGCGCTGGCGCGCCGAAAAGGAAGGGCCAGTGATGCTGTCGGAATGGACGTGGATGACGTGGTAGGCCTGTTGGCCGTGCCAAGCGACAGTCGCACCAAGGAGCAGCAACCGCGTGCCCAGTTCCCAATCCTGCCAGATGGCCAGCGACTCGTCCCAGCCGCCAATCTCGCGCAGGAAACGCGTGCGGAAAATCATCGACTGGGTGTTGAGCGTCAGCGACAGAATCTGCGTGGCGGCCGAAGGCGAGGGGCAGAAGGCACGCTGCGAGATGCGGCCCCCGAGTTCCTGCATCGTGGGGAAGGCCATAACGTCGATGCCCTCCCTCACCTGCGGCATGAGCTCAACGAGGAAGGAGGGCGAAATCTCGTCGTCGCTGTCGAAGAAGTACACCCACTCCGTCTTGCAGTATCGCAGTCCGGCATTCCTCGCGCAACAAGCACCTCGGCGGGGCTCTGTGAGCACGGTGACCACGAAGGGCGCCTCCTCGGCAAACGAGCGGCACATCATGAGCGATCCGTCGGTCGAGCCATTGTCGACCAGCACGACCTCCATCTCCTCGTAGCTCACGGCGGCGAGGGAGTGGAACAGTTGCGGCAGGTAGCTGGCCCTGTTCAGCACGGGAATGACAATCGTTACGGCTGGCATCGGCGGATGTAGTTGATGCCCCAGAGCATGTTGGCGAGGAGCGTTATGGGATTCATGCGGCGGCGCAGCGCCCAGCCCAGCGACTCGCGCAGCGACTTAAGGAGGGCATAGGCGAGGCCGCGTGTGTAATAGAAGACGGCGCCCTTTGTGCGCTGGAGGCGCGGGTTGCGGATGTCGGCGCCCGTTGTGGGGCCGGGCGTGAAGGCAATCGTCTGCGGTTCGTAGTGGACGGAAAGACCCTTGCGGCGGGCGTCGCAGAGGAAGACGTCCTCCTCGCCGCCACACAGGTGGGGACTGCCCAGGCCGAATCGCTCGTCGAAGCGCAGCTGACCGGCAGTTTTGCGGCGCAACGCCATCTCGCACGACGAGACGGAGGGGTTGGGATAGCGCTTGCCGGTGCCCTCGATTTGGAAGTGCACGATGTCGTATTCGGGGTGGCGGGCAAAGGTGTCGAGGATGAGGTCGAGGCGCGCGTTGGTCCACCGTTCGTCGTCGTCGCACACCTTGAGGATGTCGCCGCTGGCATGGCAGAGCGCATTGTTGCGGTTGCGCGAGAGTCCGCGCCCGGGCTGGAAGATGACGCGCACGTCAGCGCGCCGTTGCAGAGCCTCGGGGACGGAAGAGGGTTCACCGTCGTACTGGCAGGAAACGAGATATCGCACGTCGGGGCGCGGCTCCAGCAGTTGTGCTTCCACGCGTTGGATGCCTTCGCCGATGGTGCATATCATGAGTTCCAGGGTCATAGGTCAACGTTGAAGTCGTTAAGCGTCTCGATGATGTAGGCCACCTGCCGGTCACTCAGCAGCGGGCTGACGGGCAGCGAGAGAATTTCGCGATGGATGCGCTCGGTCACGGGCAGCCGACGATTGTTCCACTCGCTGAAGGCCTTTTGGCGGTGGGGCGCCACGGGATAGTGGATGAGGGTTTGTATGTTGCGGGCCGCCAGGTATTCCTGGAGTTTCTGCCTGGCGGGGCAGCGCACGGGATAGACGTAGAATACGTGTTCCTCGGGGTTTTGCGGCATTGCGGGCAGCGTCAGCAAGGGGTTGTCGATGCCACTGGAATATTGCTGTGCAATCTGTCGGCGGCGGTCGTTGTCGTCATCGAGCCGCGGGAGTTTCACGCTGAGGGCTGCTGCCTGCACCTCGTCGGTGCGGCTGTTGATGCCCTTGCACTCGAAAACGTACTTTTCGGCTGAGCCGTAGTTGCCCATCATGCGCACGAGGCGGGCGAGCTGGTCGTCGTCGGTGGTCACGCAGCCCGAGTCGCCCAGTGCGCCCAGGTTCTTGCCGGGGTAGAAGCTGAAGCCGGCGGCATCGGCCAGATGTCCGGCCCGGCGTCCGGCGTACTTGGCGCCGTGGGCCTGTGCAGCGTCCTCCACGACCTTGAGCCCGTGGCTTTGGGCCCATGCGTTGATGGCGGTCATGTTGCACACGCGTCCGTAGAGGTGGACGGGCATGATGGCGCGGGTGCGCGGCGTGAGGAGCTCGTCGAGGCGTTCGGTGTCAATGAGATAGTCGCGCAGCGAGGGTTCGGCCAGCACGGGCGTGAGTCCGGCTTCCTCGATGGCCAGGATGGATGCGATGAAGGTGTTGGCGGGCACGATGACCTCGTCGCCATCGCTCCAGCCCTCCATCTGGCGGTAGGCGCGCAGGATGAGCGTGAGGGCGTCCATGCCGTTACCCACCATGATGCAGTGGCGCGTGCCGCAGTAGTCGGCCCATTGCTGTTCGAACTTGCGTGTCTTGTCGCCCTGCAGGTACCATCCGCTTTGCAGTACGTCGGCCACGGCCTGCGAGAGCTGGGGTTCGAAGCTGTCGTTGATGGCCTTCAGGTCGAGGAAGCGTATGGCGGCGTCCTGGGGTCGCGGCTCTTCGCCGGTCATGCACCTGATGGCGGTGTTGCTCAGTTCCACCTCATAGATGTCGTAGCACACGGCTCGGCCGCCGAATCCTTCCTTCTGGAAGATGAGCCCCTGGTTGAGCCACTGGCCGTTGTGTTCGGTCGAGATGCCGAAGTCGAGGTACTCCATCTGCTTGTAGCGGTCGTTGATGAGGTGTGTGAAGAGGAGGTCGAGGGCTCCCAACTCGCGTCCCTCGTCGCCGGCGGCGATGTACTGGATATGTGCCACTTGCTGGGTGAGGAAGGTGACGATTCCGGCCACGATGCGTTCCTCGTGCTTGACGACGAAGATGCGTATCTCGCGGGGGAAGCGCCGCATGAGCAGTGTGATTTCCTCTTCGCTGTGGACGGGTGCCACGTTATGGCGCGTGGTGAGCACCTGGGTGAGCAGTTGCCAGTAGTCGTGGATGCCCTGTGTGTCGCTCTCCACGACGCGGTCGATGTAGAGGTTGTTGTCGAGGGCTTTCTTGGCCTTGCGCTGCCGCAGTGTGCGCATGCGCAGTTGGTGTTGCATGCTCACGACGGAGCTCACCCCTCTCGACTTCAGGCGCGCCCCGGCGCGGAACATGGCGTAGAGGTCCTCGCCCGTGGGGTAAGGGCTATAGATGTAGGGCACGGGCTTGTAGACGAGCCGTTCGGCCTGCAGCATGTCGCGGTAGTACTGCATGACGGCCTGCATGGCCTCGAGCACCTCCTGCTGCGTGATGTCGACGGCCATGAGCAGTGCGCCGTAGGTGAGTCCCTGGTGGGAGTAGACGGTGTGTTCGGCCTCCACCCAGTTGGCGGGGAAGAGTGCCTTCAGTCCGTCGGTGCCCAGGTGCCCGTCGTCCGTGACGTCGCCGTCGTAGATGAGCAGCGAGCAGTCGCAGAAGCGGTCGGCATGGTAGTCCATGAAATCGCGCTGGTGGAGGAATGTGGCATTCTTTGCCCTTGCGGCAAACTTGTTCCAGGTGTCCTTATAGTATATGGAATAGGGGATGATGGTCATTGGCGCGTGGTGTTTCGTTGTTGGAGATATTGCTGGTAGTCGTGGACGTAGCCGGCGGCGGTGTAGGGCTGCGAGGCCATGACCACGAGCACCGTGGCGGGTTCGAAGTCAATCAGTTCGCACCACACGCCCGCGGGCACCAGTATGCCCTCGCAGGGGTTGTCCATCCTGACGCTGCGGCGGCACCTCCCATCGTCGACCACCATCGTGAAGGCCCCGCTCACGGGCACCACCAGTTCGGCACACGTGCGGTGGGCATGGCCCCCGCGTCGCGCCTCGGCGGGCACGTCGTAAATCCAGAAGACGCGCTCGATGGCGAAGGGCACCACGTTGCAGGCCTCGGCAAAGGCCAGCCAGCCGCGCTGGTCGCCGGCGCTGGGTATGCTTATGAGGCGGCAGCCCTCGGGCCACTCGCCCCCTCTTTCCTTCCTCTCCTCGTTCATGTTCCCACAAAATTAGTAAAAATTTCTGATTAAGCACACAGGGAGGCAACATTTTCTTGTCGGGGCAAGAAAAAGGGGCAACCCCTCCGGTGGGAGAGATTGTCCCTGACAATGGGCGCCAAGGCGCGGGCATGCCCGATGCTTAAGAGATGGCTATCTGGCGGCTCACCCGCGTTTCTTCCTTCTTCAGTTTGGGCAACTCGATGGTGAGTACCCCGTCCTCCACGCGGGCCGAAATGCGCTCACGGTCGACGTCGTCGGGCAGCGTGTAGTTCTGCTGGTAGTTGGTGAACGAGAACTCGCGGCGCAGGTAGTGCTGCTTCTTGTCCTCCTCCTTGTGCTCCATCTTGTTCTCGATGGCTATGGCCAGGCTGCCGTCGTCGTTGATGTGCACGCGGCAGAACTCTTTCTTGATGCCCGGGGCGGCCACTTCCATAGTGTAGGCCTCGGCGCTTTCCTTAACGTTCACGGCGGGTGCCGTCACGTGGGTGTGTGCAATCACGTCGTTGTTCATGAAGTCGTCAAACACTGTTGGGAACCAACTGTTTCTAAACATTACTGGTAACATAACTTTGTCCTCCTTTTTGTTTAATTGTTTGTTTAACTAATGTTCGTTTCTGCCCCATGTGTCACAACCGCCGTGCCACTACCCCGCCCTGGCGACAATCTGTCCGCTCCCCGCGCCCTTCTGTCACCTTTCGCGCCAAAAGTTCGCCGCCGCGGGGGTAAGGGCCTTAAGGTCTTTAAGGTCCTTAAAGTCCTTAAGGTCGTTAAGGTCAAGGGGGGGGCTAATAGCCGCGCTCTTGCTTGCGGACGCGCATCATACGCTCCGAGAATCCGCCGTTCTTCACGAAGTCCGCCTCCAGCCGCTCGAGCTGACGGTGCAGCAGGTAGTCGGCCTGGTGGATGAGTATGATGGCCATGTTGGCGATGACGTCGGCCCCTCGCGTCTGGCACAGGGCGAGGAAGTAAGGGGCATCGTTGTGCTCGCGCCCCAGGCGGCGCATGGTTTCGTATTCGATGCTGCCCTCCTCCCACTGACGGTGACCGCGGGTGCGCAGGTAGTCGATGTAGTCTTCCAGGAGTTCCTGCAGGCTGGCCTTTGCCACGTTCACCAGCTTCAGTTCCGTCTTGCTCGACGTGGCGCTGGCGGCACAACCCTCAATGATGTTCTGCTTGCCGGAGCGTGCCGCTTGCACCATTTGGTCGATGGTGCGGTCACCCTTTGCCAGAAAGCGGTGGGCAAAGTGATAGGTCATTTCGTAGATGACCTCCGTCTTCTGGTAGGAAAGCAGTTTGCGGTAGTTGCCCGAGGGGCGGATGATGTGCTCCGGCATGGCGTTTTCTTTTTGTTCTTTTCTTTTTTAAAGGTCCTTAAGGTCTCTAAGGTCCTTAAGGTCTCTAAGGTCCTTAAGGTCTCTAAGGTCCTTAAAGTCTTTAGGGTCCTTAAGGTCCTTAAGGCCTTTTGGGCCTTTGGCACTGCAAAGATAATAAAAGGCGGCGCTTCCCGCAATGGTTTGCAATAGAAAAAAATGCCGCCGAGCGGGCGAAAGGCAAAAGGCGAAAGGCAAAAGACGAAAGCATCACCCAGCATCAATATCGCCGCCAACCGTTCGCCAACCGCGCAACGCTCGTCTTGTCCCACCCTTGTCGGACAAGCCCAACGATGCATCGACAGCGCCTCGACAATGCGTCGCCTTGCTTGTCCGACCCTTGTGGGACAAGCAAGGCCCTGCCTCTCCCCCGCCCCAGCCGCACAACAAAACCAACCAGCCATCGCGTGACCGCCCCCATCGGAATATATGAATTAAGCAGGAAGTGCACAAAACCTTGATTACAAAGACGGACTCGACAAATCGTTTCGACGGGCCTTCCGGGCCTCGTCAATCATCCGGAAGAACTCTTCCTTGCTCTTGAGCGTAGGGTCGGCCTCGCGTTCCTTCATGAGAGTTGCACTGCTGTCATATCGCTGATAGAAATAATTAAATCGAAAAAACAAAAACAATCTTAGCCTTGATTGCAGATTTTATTGTATCTTCGCGCTGAGATATGAACTACGACCTGAAAAGTTGGTTGCCGACAACGCGGCGCGAGATGGACCTGCGCGGATGGGACAGGGCCGACGTCATCCTGTTTTCGGCAGATGCCTACGTCGACCACCCCTCGTTTGGCGTGGCCGTCATCGGCCGTCTGCTGGAGGCCGAGGGGCTGAGGGTGGCCATAGTGCCGCAGCCCGACTGGCACGGCGACCTGCGCGACTTCCGCCGACTGGGGCGTCCGCGCCTGTGGTTCGGCATTGCGCCGGGCTGCATGGACTCGATGGTGAACAAATACACCGCCGCGCGACGCCTGCGCTCCGAGGATGCCTACTCGCCCGACGGCCGCCACGACATGCGCCCCGAGTACCCCACCATCGTCTACTCACAAATCCTGCGCCGGCTCTACCCCGACGTGCCCATCGTGCTCGGCGGAATAGAGGCCAGCCTGCGCCGCCTCACCCACTACGACTACTGGCAGGACCGCCTGATGCCCAGCATTCTGCTGCCCTCGGGGGCCGACATGATTGTCTACGGCATGGGCGAAAAGCCCACACGCGAGATTGCCCGACGCCTCACAGCCATGATTGACGACTACGACCCGGCGCTCAGCTACGACGAGGGGGGCGAGGCCTGCATCGGCCGCGAAGCCTTCGCCAAGGCACTGCTCGGCGACAACCAGTTGCCCCAGACGGTTGCCCTCTACGACACCCCGAACCTCCCCCAGTCACTAAATCACCACCTCACTAAATCACCAAATCACCAAATCACCAAATCACCAAATCACCAAATCACTAATTCACCAACTCCCCCTCTCCTGCTGCACAGCCACGAGGAATGCCTCAAGGACGGTAGGAAACAGGCCGAGAACTTCCGCCACATCGAGGAGGAGAGCAACAAGTGGGAGGCCCAGACGCTCGTGCAGCAGGCCCAGGGCCGTTGGGTGGTAGTGACACCACCCTACCCGCCGCTCACGACCGAGGAGCTCGACCACAGCTTCGACCTTCCCTACACGCGAATGCCCCACCCAAAATACAAGGGCAAGCGCATACCCGCCTACGAGATGATTCGCCACTCGGTGTGCCTCCATCGCGGATGCTTCGGTGGATGCGCCTTCTGCACCATTTCGGCCCACCAGGGCAAGTTCATCGTGAGCCGCTCGCCCGAGAGCATACTGAGAGAAGTGAAGCGCGTGACCGAGATGCCCGACTTCAAGGGCTACATCAGCGACCTGGGAGGCCCCTCGGCCAACATGTACCGCATGGGCGGCCGCGACCTCGCACAGTGCAAGCGATGCAAGCGACCCTCGTGCATCCATCCGCGCATCTGTCCCAACCTCAAGGGCGATCACCAGCCGCTGCTCGACATCTACAAGGCCGTCGACCGCATGCCTGGCGTGAAGAAAAGCTTCATCGGCAGCGGCGTGCGCTACGACCTGCTGCTCCACGACTGGCGGGACGACGCACTGAACAACGCCGCGCGGCGCTACACCCACGAACTCATCACCCACCACGTGAGCGGCCGCCTGAAGGTGGCACCCGAGCACACCGAGCCCCACGTGCTCGAGCTCATGCGCAAACCCTCCTTCGACCTGTTCTACCAGTTCAAGGCCCAGTTCGACCACATCTGCGCCAAGCAGGGCCTGCGCCAGCAAATCATCCCCTACTTCATCAGCAGCCACCCCGGTTGCCGCGAGCAGGACATGGCCCGCCTGGCCGAAAAGGTGCGCCCGCTGGGGCTGCGGCTCGAGCAGGTGCAGGACTTCACCCCGACGCCCATGACCGTGAGCACCGAAACGTGGGCCACAGGCTACCACCCCTACACGCTGCGCGAGGTGTTCTCGGCCAAGGACGCAGAAGAGAAAAAAAGGCAGAAACAATACTTTTTCAAGTAAAAAGCACTACCTTTGCCCCCCAAAAAGAAACAAACACACACGAAACAATAACACAAAAAGAAAGAAAGATATGGCACAATGGTTTGAATGCAAAATCCGCTTCGACAAGACAATGGACGACGGAAAGATTAAGAAAGCAACAGAGACATACATGGTGGACGCACTCACCTTCACCGAGGCCGAGCGACGCTTCCTGGAGGAAATGACCCCCATGATGAGCGGCGACTACGAAGTGGCAGGCATACGCAAGCCCCGACTGGCCGAAATGATGCCCAGCCAGGACGCCAACGACGACCGCTGGTACAAGGCACGCGTGACCTTCATCACAATCGACGAGAAGACCGCCGTGGAGAAGCGCACGAGCGCCAACATGCTCGTCCAGGCAAGCGACTTGAAGACCGCCGTGGCTAACCTGGAGAAAGGCATGGCGGGCACCATGGGCGACTGGGTGCTCACCTCAATGGCCGAGACCCCCATCATCGACGTCTTCCCCTACAAAGCCCCCGAGGACTAAGGCCCCCAAGCCCCAAGGATACGAGCATGATCAAAGACGAGATAAATACCATAACGCAGGAACTGCCCGAGGGAGTGCGGCTCGTGGCCGTATCGAAATACCACCCCGAAGAGGCCATCATGGAAGCCTACGAGGCTGGGCAGCGCATCTTCGGCGAAAGCCACGTGCAGGAACTCATGCACAAACACGAGCAACTGCCCGCCGACATCGAGTGGCACTTCATCGGCCACCTGCAGACGAACAAGGTGAAATACCTGGCGCCCTTCGTCGCACTCATCCACGCCGTCGACTCCCCACGCCTGCTGGCCGAAATCGACAAGCAAGGCACTAAGTGCCACCGCCGCATCCCCTGTCTGCTGCAACTCCACGTGGCACGGGAGGAAACGAAATTCGGACTCACCACCGACCAGGCCGAAGCCCTGCTCGAGAGCGGCGAGTGGGCCGACGCCCAAGGCGTGGAAATCAGGGGCATCATGTGCATGGCCACAAACACCGATGACGAAGAACAGATTGCCCGCGAATTCGAGACTGCACGCCAGTTCTTCCTCCACGCACGCGCCACCTACTTCAAGGGCCGCGAACAGCAGTTCTGCGAATGCTCGTGGGGCATGTCGGACGACTACCCCATCGCCCTCCGCCACGGCAGCACCCTCGTGCGCATCGGAAGCAAAATATTCGAACAACGACAATACACATGAAACGCATCGGACTCCTGCCACGCATCATCATCGCCATCGCCCTGGGCATAGCCCTCGGCCAGGTGATGCCCATGGGCGGCGTAAGGCTGTTTGCCACCTTCAACACCATCTTCGCCCAATACCTGGGATTCCTCATCCCGCTCATCATCGTAGGCCTCGTGACGCCAGCCATCGGCGACGTGGGCACAAAGGTTGGCCGACTGCTGCTCGCAACCCTCCTCATCGCCTACCTCGACACCACCCTGGCCGCCCTGCTCGCCTACGGCACCGGCTCACTGCTCTTCCCCTCGATGGTGGAGGCAACGCAAATGACGACCACCCTGGGCAAGGCAACCGCCATCGCCCCATACTTCAACTTCAACATCCCACCCATGCTCGACGTCATGACGGCACTCGTCTTCTCCTTCATGGTGGGCATGGGCATCGCCTATCTGCCCAAAACGACAACCCTGAAGTCCGCCGCCCAAGAGTTCCGCAACATCGTCGTCGCTGCGATAGAGAAAACCATCATCCCCCTGCTGCCGCTCTACATCTTCGGCATCTTCCTCACCATGACCGTAACCGGCGAAGCCTACCACGTCGTGCGACTCTTCTCCAGAATCATACTCGTCATCTTCGCCCTCCACATCGTCATCCTGCTCTATCAGTTCTGCATCGCAGGAGCCATCGTAGGGCGCAACCCGCTGCGACTCCTTTGGAACATGCTGCCCGCCTATGCCACGGCGCTGGGCACGTCGTCCTCAGCCGCCACCATTCCCGTGACCATGAAGCAGACGCTCCGCAACGGCGTCAGCACCGATATTGCCGGATTCACCATACCCCTGTGCGCAACCGTCCACATGTCGGGCTCCGCCATGAAGATTACCGCCTGCGCCCTCACCATCTGCCTCCTGCAGGGCCTACCCCACGACCCCGCAACATTCATCCAATTCATCATGATGCTCGGCATCATCATGGTTGCAGCACCAGGAGTGCCCGGAGGCTCCATAATGGCCTGCCTGGGGATACTCGCCTCAATGCTCGCATTCGACAACCAGCAGCAGGCACTCATGATTGCACTCTACATCGCAATGGACTCCTTCGGCACGGCATGCAACGTCACCGGCGACGGCGCCATAGCGCTCATCGTCGACAAATTCTACCGCACGAAAGAAAATAATGAACAAACAGCATAGCAGAGAGCATGTTTTTTTGTAACTTTGCGCCCACAATTCGTAACTCGTAGATACATAAAATGTTTGAAAACCTAAGCGAAAGACTTGAACGCTCGTTCAAAATACTCAAAGGCGAAGGACGAATCACCGAAATCAACGTCGCCGAAACACTGAAAGACGTGCGCCGCGCACTGCTCGACGCCGACGTCAACTACAAGGTAGCCAAGACATTCACCGACACCGTCAAGCAAAAGGCACTGGGACAGAACGTGCTCACCGCCGTGCGCCCAAGCCAGCTCATGGTGAAAATCGTGCACGACGAACTCGCACAACTCATGGGAGGCGAGACGGCAGAGCTCAACCTGCCCGGCCGCACCGGCGACCCCAGCATCATCCTCATGGCCGGACTCAACGGCTCGGGAAAAACAACCTTCAGCGGCAAGCTGGCCAAGATGCTCAAGGAAAAGCAATTCAAGAAGCCACTCCTGGCCGCCTGCGACACCTTCCGCCCCGCTGCCATGGAGCAGTTGCGCGTCTTGGGTGAGCAAATCGACGTGCCCGTCTACATGGAACTCGGCGCAACCGACCCCGTGGAGGTTGCACTGCACGCCATCAACGAAGCACGCCAAAAGGCCAACGACGTGGTTATCGTCGACACCGCCGGCCGACTGGCCATCGACGAGGAGCTCATGCAGCAAATCAGCGACATCAAGAACGCCATACATCCCCACGAAATACTCTTCGTCGTCGACGCCATGACGGGACAGGATGCCGTGAACACAGCCAAAGAATTCAACGACCGGCTCGACTACACCGGCGTCGTGCTCACCAAACTCGACGGCGACACACGAGGCGGTGCGGCACTCTCGATACGCTCCGTCGTGGAGAAGCCCATCAAGTTCGTGGGAACAGGCGAGAAGATGGAAGCCATCAGCCCGTTCCACCCCGCACGCATGGCCGACCGCATACTGGGCATGGGCGACATCGTCTCCCTCGTGGAAAAGGCACAAGAGCAGTACGACGAAAAGGAAGCGCGCCGACTGGAATCACGCATCCGCAAGAACCAATTCGACTTCAACGACTTCTACGCCCAGATACAGCAAATCAAGAAGATGGGTAACCTCAAGGACCTGGCAAGCATGATTCCCGGCGTGGGCAAGGCGATGAAGGACATCGAAATCGACGACAACGCCTTCAAGAACATCGAGGCCATCATCCTGAGCATGACTCCCAAGGAACGCGAAAACCCAGGACTGCTCAACACCAGCCGACGCACACGCATCGCCAAGGGAAGCGGCACAAACATACAGGAGGTGAACCGACTCATCAAGCAGTTCGACCAGACACGCAAGATGATGAAAATGGTCACCAGCAAGAACCTGCCCAACATCATGAGGAATATGCCCAAAATGTAATAAAATAATATATGGAACTAATCGACGGAAAGGCAACGGCAGCCACCATCAAAGCCGAAATCAAGCAAGAGGTTGACAACATCGTTGCCCAAGGAGGCAAGCGCCCACATCTGGCCGCCATACTGGTTGGCCACGACGGAGGAAGCGAAACCTACGTCAAGAACAAAGTGCTGGCATGTGAGGCATGCGGCTTCGAAAGCACACTCATCCGCTTCGAAGACGACATCACGGAGGAAGAACTCCTGGCCTGCGTGGCAAAACTGAACAACGACGACGACGTCGACGGCTTCATCGTACAACTCCCCCTGCCCAAGCATATCAACGAACAGCGCGTCATCGAAGCAATCGACTACCGCAAAGACGTCGACGGATTCCACCCCATCAACGTGGGACGCATGGCCATCGGCCTCCCCTGCTTCATCTCCGCAACGCCACTGGGCATCCTCACCCTGCTGCAGCGCTACAACATCCCCACCAGCGGACAGAAATGCGTCATCCTGGGGCGCTCGAACATCGTGGGCAAACCCATGGCACAACTGATGATGCAAAAACAATACGGCGATGCCACCGTCACCGTTTGCCACAGCCGCAGCAAAACGCTGAAGGAGGAATGCCAAAAGGCCGACATCGTGATTGCCGCCATCGGAAAGCCCAACTTTGTAACCGCCGACATGGTGAAGGAGGGAGCCACGGTTATCGACGTGGGCACCACTCGTGTGCCCGACGCTACGCGTAAGAGCGGATTCCGACTCAATGGCGACGTGAAGTTCGACGAGGTAGCGCCCAAGTGCCGCTACATCACGCCAGTTCCCGGCGGCGTGGGTCCCATGACCATCTGTATGCTCATGCTCAACACCCTCGCTGCAGGGAAAAAGGAGTTTTATAAGTAAAAAGACGGCCAAAGGTTTGGCAGTTTCGCAGATTTACAGTATCTTTGCACTCGCATTTCAGGGGTTACCCCCTATATGGTGACTATAGTTCAGTTGGTTAGAGCGTCAGATTGTGGTTCTGAATGTCGTGGGTTCGAGTCCCACTAGTCACCCACCAAAAAGAGAATCCTGCAAGACAACTTGCAGGATTTTTTGTTATTACAGCCTGAGGGGCATTACATCACGAGGAAGAAGGGGCTCAGCGGAAGATTAGTGGGGGATGAAAGAAAAAAGTTGTATCTTTGCAGCA
>CALZQV010000003.1 GCA_945828295.1 uncultured Prevotellaceae bacterium
TAATATAAATAAGGTATAAGGTACATCATAAATATATAAAAAGATGAGTTTGAAAATTGTTGTACTTGCCAAGCAAGTGCCCGACACGCGCAACGTGGGCCCCGATGCCATGACTCCCGAAGGCACGGTCAACCGTAGCGCGCTGCCTGCCATTTTCAATCCAGAGGACTTGAACGCCCTGGAGCAGGCTCTCCGACTGAAAGATCAATTCCCCGGTACCACCGTACATGTCCTGACCATGGGACCTGGCCGTGCAGCCGAGGTGATTCGTGAAGCTATGTATCGCGGTGCCGACGGTGGCTACCTGCTCACCGACCGCGCTTTTGCCGGTGCCGACACGCTGGCTACCAGCTATGCCCTGGCCACGGCCATCAAGCACGTGTGCCCCGAGGTGGACCTCATCATCGGCGGCCGTCAGGCCATCGACGGTGACACGGCTCAGGTGGGCCCGCAGGTGGCTGAGAAACTGGGTTTGAACCAGATTACTTACACTGAGGAAGTCCTTTCGCTGAAGGATGGCAAGATTACCGTAACTCGCCACATCGATGGCGGCGTGGAGACGGTGGAAAGCCCGCTGCCCTGCGTGCTGACGGTAAACGGAAGCGCTGCTCCTTGCCGTCCCCGCAACGTGAAGCGCGTGATGAAGTTCAAGCGTGCCCTGGCTCCGCTGGAACTTCCGCAGGGCCAGACCTACGAGCAGCTGCCCTATGCTGACCAATATGACAAGAAACAATACCTGAAGATTGCCCAACTGACAACGGCCGACGTGAATGCCGACCTCCAGCAGTGCGGCCTGGCCGGTAGCCCCACCAAGGTGAAGGCTGTGGAGAACATCGTCTTCAAGGCAAAAGAGAGTAAGCAACTGACGGGCTCCGACGAGGACATCAACGGCCTGGTTCAGGAATTATTGGCAAGTCATACAATAGGATAATGAACAACGTATTCGTATATTGTGAACTTGAAGGCACGAAAGTTGCCGAAGTAAGTCAGGAACTGCTCACCAAGGGCCGCAAGCTGGCCAACACACTGGGTGTGCAGCTCGAAGCCGTGGCTGCCGGCAGTGGCATCACGGGAAAGGTGGAGCGCCAGATTCTTCCCTACGGCGTAGATAAGTTGCACATCTTTGATGCTGAGGGACTCAGCCCCTACACATCGAAGCCCCATACCGCAGTGCTGGTGAACCTGTTCAAGCAGGAGCAACCCCAAATCTGCCTGATGGGTGCCGACGTCGTAGGTCGTGACCTGGGTCCACGTGTGTCAAGCGCGCTGCACAGCGGCCTCACCGCCGACTGCACCGCCCTGGAAATCGGTAGCCACGAAGATAAGAAGCTGGGTAAGACCTACGACAACCTGCTTTATCAGATTCGTCCCGCCTTTGGTGGTAACATTGTGGCCACCATCGTTAACCCCGAGAACCGTCCGCAGATGGCCACCGTGCGCTCCGGCGTGATGAAGGCCGAGGTGCTCGACCCGAACTACCCCGGCGAGGTCATCATAGAGGATGTGGCCAAGTTCGTGCCCGAGACGGAGTACGTGACTAAGGTGCTGGATCGCCACGTGCAGGCTGCCAAGAACAACCTGAAGGGTGCTCCCATCATTGTGGCTGGTGGCTACGGCGTGGGTTCGAAGGAAGGCTTCGACCAGCTCTATGAGCTCGCTAAGGTGATTCACGCCGAGGTGGGCGCAAGCCGTGCTGCCGTCGACGCTGGTTTCGCCGACCACGACCTGCAGATTGGCCAGACGGGCGTCACCGTCCGTCCGAAGGTGTATATCGCCTGCGGTATCAGCGGCGCCATCCAGCACGTTGCCGGCATGAAGGAGTCGGGCATCATCATCAGCATCAACAGTGACGAGAATGCCCCCATCAACCAGATTGCCGACTACGTCATCACGGGCACCGTCGAGGAGGTAGTTCCCAAACTCATTAAGTATTATAAGCAAAATAGTAAGTAAGACCCTCCCCCTGCCCCTCCCTTGTAGGGCGGGGAGCGGTTACATTGTGATTATTATTACATATTATTAATAGTAGAATACCTTCCCACAAAACATTCTACTCTCCCCCCTACAAGGGGGAGCTGGGAGGGGGCCTGATATGAGCAACTATTATACCGATATTAAAGAAATCCAGTTTGAACTGGAGAACAGTCCGCTGATGCAGCGCATCGTGGAACTGAAAGAGCGTAACTTCGCCGATAAAGACCAGTACGACGAGGCACCACAGGACGTGGCCGATGCCATGGATTCGTATGACCGTGTGCTGGACGTGGTGGGCGACATCGTGGGCAACGTCGTTGCCCCCAATGCTGAGGCTGTCGACGCAGAGGGTCCCCATTGTGAGGGCGGCCGCGTGCGCTATGCTGCTAAGACCTATGAAAACCTGGAGGCGATGACGAAGGCTGGACTGAACGGCATGACTATGCCTCGTCGCTACGGCGGCCTGAACCTGCCCGTTACGGTATACACTGCTGCCAACGAGATTGTGTCGGCTGGCGATGCTGGCTTTGAGAATATCTGGAGCCTGCAGGACTGCATCGAGACTCTCTATTGCTTCGGCAGTGAAGAACAGCGCCAGAAGTACATCCCCCGCGTTTGTGCTGGTGAAACCATGTCGATGGACCTCACGGAGCCCGATGCCGGTTCCGACCTGCAGAGCGTCATGCTCAAGGCTACTTACGATGAGCAGGAGCAGTGCTGGCGACTGAATGGTTCGAAGCGTTTCATCACCAATGGCGACAGTGACATCCACCTCGTCCTGGCCCGCAGTGAGGCTGGCACACGCGACGGTCGCGGATTGTCGATGTTTATCTACGACAAGCGCAATGGTGGCGTTGATGTGCGTCGCATCGAGAACAAATTGGGCATCCATGGTAGCCCAACCTGTGAGCTCGTCTACAAGAATGCCAAGGCAGAGCTTTGTGGCGACCGCAAATTGGGTCTGATTAAATATGTGATGTCACTGATGAACGGTGCCCGTCTGGGCATCGCTGCCCAGTCGGTGGGCCTCAGTCAGACCGCCTATAACGAAGCTTTGGCCTACGCTCGCGATCGCAAGCAGTTTGGCAAGGCTATCATCGAGTTCCCTGCAGTGGCTGAAATGATTAGCAACATCAAGGCTAAGCTGGATGCCGGACGCGCCCTGTTGTACCAGACCGCTCGCTACGTCGACATCTACAAAGCCCTGGAGGACATTGCCCGCGACCGTAAGCTGGAGCCCGAAGAGCGTGCAGAGCTGAAGAAGTTCAGCCGTCTGGCCGACGCCTTCACGCCGCTGGCCAAGGGTATGAACTCAGAGTATGCTAACCAGAACACGTACGACTGCATCCAGGTGCACGGCGGAAGTGGCTTCATGCTCGAATATGCCTGCCAGCGCATCTATCGCGATGCCCGCATCACAAGCATCTACGAGGGCACCACGCAGCTCCAGACCGTGGCTGCCATCCGCTACGTCACCAACGGCATGTATGCACAGGTAATTGACGAGATGATGCAGGAGACTGTTGCGCCCGAGTTCGAGGGATACAAGAGTCGCATTAAGACGATGGCAGACAAGTTCAACGCTTGCACGGCTGCCGTCAAGGAGGCCGGCAATGATGAGTTGCATGACCTCTGTGCACGTCACCTTTACGAGATGACTGGCGATGTCATCATGTCCTTGCTCCTGTTGCAGAACGCCACAAAGGCTCCTGAGCTGTTCGCCAAGAGTCTGCAGGTGTACGTTAATCTGGCAGAAGCCGACGTGGAGAAGAACAGTGCTCTCGTCACTCGCATGACCAGCGAAGGCATCGAGAATTACCGCCAGGCATAATAACGTTATAGTAGAACGGGCACTTTGGTAACTGACCAAAGTGCCCGTTCCTGTTTTATGGTCTTTGGTGATACAATCAGCTTGTGACTTTATAGCCCGCTGGGTGGGTGCTCAACCTTTCCGCTCCCAAGCGCAAGGCTATCTCCATTGAGGTGGGGATGCAGAATTCGGGTCTGGCCTCTTCGCTGGCCACTCTCCACTTTGCGGCTTATCCCATGGCCACAATCCCAGGTGCCATCTTCAGTGTGTGGCACAACATCAGCGGGGCGCTTGCCGCTCGCATCTATGCAAGTGGAACAAAGCGGGATATGTGAGCCAGCATATCCACGCGGAATGAGAAAAAAAGACAAATAAATTTTGTATCCCTTTAATTTATTTGTACCTTTGCGGTCGTTAATCAGGGGTGCTTCGCCTTTTGGCGTGGCTGAGAACAGACCCTAAGAATCTGAACCGGGTAATGCCGGCGTAGAGAGAATGAACAACTTATTAACTCATAAGACTATGCAAAAGTTATTAGCAGTCGTGCTCGTGTTGAGCATGGCACAGATGGGATTTGCCCAAAAGAGTGAGACTCCCGACTCAGTGAAGATGGAGGCTCTGAACGAAGTCGTGGTGAAGGCGGTGAAGGCACCAAACAATGCACCATTTGCCGTGACAAAAATCAATCGCAAACAACTTGAGACGTTCTCGCGTACGGGGCAGGAACTTCCCTTCCTGTTCGCACGCACACCGGGCGTTACGGCCTGGAGCGAGAACGGCTTGGGCACGGGAACAACCTACATGCGTATCCGTGGGGCCGGCGACTCGCGCATCAATGTTACACTGGACGGAGTATCACTGAACTCGCCCGAGGACCAGTGCGTCTTCTGGGCCAACATGAATTCATATGCCGCCCTGCTCTCTAACGTGCAGATACAGCGCGGCGTGGGCACATCGACTAATGGCGACGGAGCTTTTGGCGGCACTGTAGCCCTGCAGACCAAGGCTCCCAACACCTTCCCCGAACTGGAACTCACGGCCTCGGGCGGTTCATACAACACGTGGAACTTTGGTGGTTCGTTCTCCAGCGGATTGCTGCAGAGGAAAATGAGAAACAGAGAAAATGAGAAAATGGGAGGAGGTGTCATCATAGACGGAGCCTACCACGGCACGCGCACCGACGGCTTCGTCCATGGCACCGACGGCAGGAGCGGTAGCTACTATGGCGGTATTACCTATATGAATAGTGTGGGAACGCTGAAGCTGAGTTACAAGAACATCGGCAACTATGAACGCACGGGGCAGGCCTGGAGCGGCGTATGCCCGGGCGATAATGTGTATAGCTTGAACTCCTACGACGGCGTGAAGACCTATAAGGACCTGTATGACTTGGGCCTTGGCCGCTACAACGAACTTTATGAAAACTTTACGCCAGATTGGGCCGGAGGCTGGACCACGAGTCGCTATCTGATGAAGGATGGAAGCTTCTATCCCGGCGCCACCGACAATTTCTGGCAGAACCGTTCGCTGCTGAACCTATCGTGGCGCATAAACCAACACTGGAGCACCAGCGGAACGCTGCACTACACCCACGGCCACGGCTACTACCAAAGTTTCCGCTTTCAGAACAAACCCAAGAAGTTCGGCCTGCCTACAACGCTCTCCGACGGCTCGACGCTTGCCGAGGCGGACTATGTGCGCCGCAAGGGCATGACGCAGGACGGCTATGGACTGGTTTGGAACGTCAACTATCAGGACGACCGTTGGGACGTCATTGGTGGCGCTTCACTGCAGAACTTCGAGGCCAACCACTACGGCTACCTCACCTACACGAGTAACGACCAACTGAAGGCCGACCTCTTCAACGATAAGCATGGATGGTATCACTTTTACGACAACGATGCCACGAAGACCGACGGCCAAATCTTCCTCAAAGGCATGTTCCACATCACGAAGGCATGGGATGCCTTTGCCGACGTGCAGTATCGCCACGTGGGATACATAACTACTGGTACGCATGATGTCTTTGTGAAGCAGGCCGACGGCACCTATAAAGCCCACACCCTTGACATTAAGAAGCAGTACGACTTTGTGAACCCCAAAGTGGGACTCTCGTTCCATCAGAATGGCCATTCGGCCTACGTGTCCTACGCCCTTAGCCATCGCGAACCGGAGCGCAACAACTTCACCGACAACGGTAACTATCCCGCACCCAAGGCTGAGACGCTGCACGACGTGGAAATGGGCTACAACTACCGGTCGGGCCGCTGGCATGCTGGCATCGGACTCTATTCGATGTACTACGACAACCAATTCGTGCAGACGGGCCTCTACAGTGACATCGGTGAGAAGTTGACAACGAACATCCACCGCAGCTATCGCCTGGGAATGGAGCTGTCGGCTGGCGTAGACGTGACGAAATGGTTCTCCCTGGAAGCCAACGCTGCCATCAGTAAGAACACCATCCGCGACTTTGATGAGGTTATTGATACCTACGATGCCGCCTGGAACGATCTTGCTCCCACCACTGTGCACTACGACAATTCCACGCTTGCCTTCTCGCCCACAGCCATTCTGAACGGCTTTGCTGACTTCCACGTGAAAGGCTTCGAGGCAACGTGGCACACCAACTTCGTTTCGCGTCAGTATCTCGACAATACCGCCAACAAGGACCGCTCGCTGCCCAAGTACACGCAGACCAACATCCACCTGGGCTATGATTTGAAATTGAATAATGGAGAGAATGGGAAAATGAGAAATCATCCCCACATCGTCTTTGGCGTAGACCTGCGCAACATCTTCAACAGCCGCTATGCCAGCAACGCATGGGTGTATTCGGCCATCGTCGGCACCAACTATCCCGAGCAGAACCGTTACTACCAGATTGGCTACGTCCCCATGGCTGGCTTTACGGCAATGGGCAGCATAACACTTAAGTTCTGATGGACACGCTACGTTTCTTAGATATGTTGGGCTTTGTCCTGGGCCTGATATATCTATATCTCGAATACCGCGCCAGCATTTGGCTTTGGCTGGCCAGCATTGTAATGCCCGCCGTCGATATGGTGCTCTATTACCGTGCTGGCCTCTATGCCGATTTCGGCTTGGCCATCTACTATTGCCTGGCGGCCCTGTATGGGTGGGCCGTATGGCAATGGGGCCATGCTGGCACGGAGAAACGCGAAATCCCCATTACGCACTTCAAGGCCAGCCTTGTCCTACCCGTCTCCGCGGTCTTCTTGTTCGTGTGGTACATTATATACTATATACTCATACACTATACGAACTCCACCGTGCCCGTGACCGATGCCTTCACCACGGCCCTCAGTATCGTGGCCCTGTGGGCCTTGGCCCGCAAGTACGCCGAGCAGTGGCTCATGTGGTTCGTGGTCGATGCCGTCTGCACGTGGCTCTATATCCGAAAGGACATTCCCTTTAAGGCAGCCATCTACGGACTCTACACCGTGGTTGCCCTGCTGGGCTATCGCAAATGGCTACGCATGATGCCGTCGTAGCATCGGCCAATGGGAAAGGGCTGTATCAAAATACGTCAATATGCAACATCGGGTTCCGTCGATATAGTGACGGAACCCGATGTCGTTTTCTCTTATCGGTCGCGATAGATGGCTATCTCCCCGCTGCCCAAGCAGATGCGGTGCTGTGAATCGTAGATGCAGCCGAATTGGCCCGGGGCGATGCCTTGGATGGGTTGTTCGCTGTGCACGTGGTAGCCTTCTTCGTCCAGGGTAATGATGCCCTGCATGAAATGGTCGACGTGGCGAACCTTGAATGTGATGGGTATTCCTTCATGAAGAGCGGGGGAGACATTGTTTCCCTCACCCTCTAACCATGGATTCTTCGTAATGAAGTGAAGGTCGGCCAAGCGGAAATCATGGCCGTACTGCAGCTGGGTGTCCCATCCGTGAGCTACAAAGATAATGTTTTTCTTGATGTTTTTCTTTACCACGAACCAAGGACCGCCGCCCAGGCCAAGACCTTTGCGCTGTCCAATCGTGTGGAACCAAAAACCGCGGTGGGTACCCACGACCTTCCCTGTTTCGATGTCGATGACGCGGCCTTCCTTCTCTCCAAGGAACTTGCGCAGGAAATC
Source organism: uncultured Prevotellaceae bacterium (assembly GCA_945828295.1). Lineage (GTDB taxonomy): Bacteria > Bacteroidota > Bacteroidia > Bacteroidales > Bacteroidaceae > Physcousia. Next base: position 7,896 of record CALZQV010000003.1, read on the forward strand.
GTTGTAATTGATTTTACCCAGAAAACAAATGCCCTGGCTGTCCTTGCGATGGGCTGATGGCAGATGTGCCTCTTCGGCAATGCTGCGCACCTCCTCTTTCATCAAGTGGCCGATGGGGAAGATGGTGTGCTGAAGTTGTTCGTAGGAGAGTTGAGCCAGGAAGTCGGTCTGGTCTTTCACCGGGTCCTTGGCGGTGCCCAACCATACCAGTCCGTCCTCTTCGATGCGTGTGGCATAGTGGCCGGTAGCCACAAGGTCATAGTCCTTTCCAATGCGTTCTTCGAAGGCTCCGAACTTGATGAAACGATTGCACATTACATCGGGGTTGGGCGTTAGTCCCTGCTTCACGCGCTCAATGGCATAGCCTACCACGCGCTCCCAATATTCCTTTTGCAGGTCTGTTACTTCGAGTCGGAGGCCGTACTTGCGGGCAGTGGCCTGCGACAGTTCGATGTCTTCCTCGGCCGAGCACGAAGAATCTTCGCCCTCCATTCCTATTTTAATATAGTGGAGGTCGGGGCGATAACCCTGTTCACACAATTGATGAACCACAACGGCAGAGTCTACGCCACCCGATATCAGTACTGCAACGTTCTTCATTTCGGCTGCGAAGTTACGCATTTTATTTTATCCCACCAAGAATTTCTGCCGCCTCATGGTGTCTTAGGCAATGCGGCCTGACCTTAGAGTGTCCATTCGCGCCATCCAGCGAAGGTCTGGATGCGAAGCGTGAGGGTGTCGGCTGCAATGTCTTTAAGGTAGAGCGAGGCATACACGTCGGTACTATAGGCCGTGGGGTCGTCCCCCTGGACGTGATGGAGCCGCAGGTAGGCATGCCGGTCGACAATGCTGTCGGTGATGAATCCCCAATATTGCCTGCCCCCCTGTGTCTTTGGCAGGAGGTGGAGGTTCAGGTAGCGTGGTGTGCGCCATAGGCTTACCACGTTCGTCGGGTCAGTTCTCGCTTTGCTGGTGGAATCGTAGAGCAGTGTCGCGCCCTTCAGTTGGTACAACGTGGCTGATGTGCCGGACAGCGTGTAGCCGGCCAGACAACGATAAATGACGTTCTCCTTTAGGCCCGACTGCGGATTTGTGAGTGTGAGGTGAGTGTCGTCGTCGAGCACGATTTCTTTCATCTTGCCCTCGTCATCCGTCGGGCAGTCCACCATATCCGTCACGATGCTCGGGTAGGGAGCGTCGTCTTTGTCGTCGCTGCATGACGACAAAGTTATGAAGAATGAAAAACCAAGAATAAAGAATGTAAACCTAACGGGCTGCTTCATAGTTGATGACGGGATTGGCATACATGGTGAGTAGGCGTTCGCGCAGGAATGCTTCGTCTTTATTCGGCAGGGTGATGAGCGCGATACGCGATGCGATGTATTGTTCGAATGCTACAAGTTCCTTGTGGGTGTAATGTGTGGCGTGGGTCGGCTTGCCGCTAAGCTGGTCGGTGGCGACATAGTTACCCGGGAATAGCCGGTAGTTGCGGTGAATCTCACGGTCTATGCGCTGAGCCAGCTCGGTGTAGAAGTCTTTTTCCGGCAATCCTTTCAGTTCGTCAATCCACGTGTTGACGGGCCGTCCGGTTTGATAGTGCACGTGCCCTTTCTTGCCAAAGATGCCCGTCTTCATGTTCATGAGGTCGTCCTGCTTCGATTTCTTCCATCCGGCGTCGTCGCGCTTTTGCTGGAACTCCTGAGCCTTCAGGTAGTCACAGGGGTCATATTCGTAGCTGATACTGAGCGGCACGATGTTCAGCTGGCGGATACTCTCCAGCAGCGGCTTGGTGTCCTCCGTCTTCTCTGCGCCCTCTGTGCCCTCTGTGCCCGACAGGGTCAGCATCTTCAGCAGCGATATTTGTGTCTGGTCGCTCGAATCCTTGGCACGCCCTTCGCGCTGGGCAATCCAGATGTTTTCGTGCTTCACGTTGATGGCGTGGTGCATGTAGCGGCTCATGAGCAGGCTGCTCTCGTAGAGTTCGCGCCGCGAGATGTTGCGCCGCACGATGAAAGCCTTGTTCAGTCGCACGAGGGTGCGAATCCAGGGGTAGATGAGCAGGTTGTCGCCGATGGCTATCTCGCATGTGGTGGGGAAGCCATTGTCGTGGAGCATCACGTCGAGTATGGCGCTGTCAAGTACAATATCGCGGTGGTTCGACATGAAGGTGTAGCGCTCGGTTCCGGGTTCAATTCCCTTGTGTGTGAATGAATGTCTGGTGGAACACTTGCGAAGCACATATTTTACGATGGGCTTCATGAAGCGTAACTGGAAGTCGAGCGTGGAGTTGACGCCCATGGTGGCCAGTTTCAGGGCGCCACGACTTATGCCCAAGGGCAATATGGGGACAAAGGCTTTCAGTATGTGTGAGAACTGCCTGTCGTTAAGCAGGTTGCTGATGGCTCCCTTTACCTCGTCGTCGTTATAGGGACGAATGGCGTCAAATTCACGATTCATAATTCACGATTCACAATTAGAGAAGTCACAATTAATGGATTCCGTCTTCAATGATTTCCGTCAGTACATCTTTGATGTCGAGCCCGGCGGCACGCACCTGCTGGGGGATGAAGCTGGTGGCGGTCATGCCCGGCGTGGTGTTTATCTCCAGCAGGTTGATGTGGTCGCCCTCGGTAACGATGTAGTCGATGCGGATGATGCCGTGGCAGCCCAGAATGTCGTATAGCGTGGAGGTCAGCTGCATCACGCGTTCGGTCAGTCGCTCCGAGATGCGGGCCGGGGTGATTTCGTCGCTCTCGTTGTTGTACTTGGCGGCATAGTCGAAGAATTCATTTTTCGACACCACCTCGGTTACGGGGAACACGTGCCCGCCTCCGTTGCTGGTCTTGTAGCAGCCGCAGGTCAGCTCCGTTCCCTGCATGAAGGCCTCCACCATAACGTCCTCGCCCTCCTTCAGTGCTACGTTGATGGCCGGTCGGAGCTGTTCGGGGGTCTTCACCTTTGTGGTGCCAAACGAACTGCCGCCGCGTGCGGGTTTCACGAAGCAGGGCAGACCGATGCGCGAGATGATGTCCTCGTCCGAAACGTCGAGGTCGTGACCTTGCTTCACTACGAGGCTGTCGGCCACGCTCACGCCCAGCGAGCGCATGTAGTTGTTCAGCACGAATTTGTCGTAGGTCATGGCCTCGATGAGCACGTTACAGGTGGAGTAGGGCATGCCGATGAGGTCGAAGTAGCCCTGCAGGACGCCGTTTTCGCCTGGAGCACCGTGGATGGTGATGTAGGCATAGTCGGGCTTCACCTTCTTGCCGCCTTCGGTGAACGAAAAGTCGTTTCTGTCCACGATTGTGCGGCTGCCGTCGGCGAGTATGGCCTCCCAGTGGCGGGCGTGAATCTCTACTTTATATACAATGTAGCGTTCCTTGTCGAGGAACGATTCGATGCCCTGTGCGCTGCGCATCGAGACATCGTGTTCTGCTGAGTCGCCACCACATACGATGGCTATTGTCTTTTTCTCCATTTTTCTAAGAGTTGTGTTATATCTTGTGGTAATTCGCTTGTGAAGTCCATCTCCTGGCCGGTGCGGGGGTGACGGAAGCCGAGGGTGCGGGCGTGGAGCGCCTGACGGGGGCAGAGGGCAAAGCAGTTGTGGATAAAAGCCTTGTACGAGCTGGTGCGGTCGCCGCGCAGTATTTCCTGTCCGCCGTAGCGTTCGTCGTTGAATAGCGTGTGCCCGATGCTCTTCATGTGGACGCGGATTTGGTGGGTGCGCCCCGTCTCCAGGCGGCACTCTACGAGGGTCACGTAGCCGAGGCGCTCAAGGACGCGGTAGTGCGTGACGGCTGGTTTTCCCGTTGGGTTGTCGTCGGGCAGGATGGCCATCTGCAACCGATCCTTCGGGTTGCGCCCGATGTTGCCGCGGATGGTTCCTTCGTCTTCGGTAAAAGGCCCCCAGACGAGAGCGTTGTAGAGGCGACGTGTGCTGTGGACGAAGAACTGTTGGCAGAGGCTTGTCTTTGCCTCGGGTGTCTTGGCGATGACCAGCAGTCCACTGGTGTCCTTGTCGATGCGGTGGACGAGTCCCACGGTGGGGTCGTTGGGGTCGAAACGTTTGTCGTCGCGCAGGTGCCAGGCCAGTGCGTTGACCAACGTGCCCGAGAAGTTGCCGCAGCCGGGATGCACGACCAATCCGGCAGGCTTGTTCACTACCAGGAGGTCGTCGTCTTCGTATACTACATTAAGGGGTATGTCTTCGGGGATGATTTCCCAGTCGCGCTTCGGGCGGTCGAGCATGAGGGTGACCACGTCGCCGGCCTTCACCTTGTAATTGCTCTTCACGGGGTGGCCGTTTGCCTGAATGAATCCGGCCTCGGCGGCCTTCTGTATGCGGTTGCGGCTGGTGTCGCCCAGGTGGTCCATGAGGAATTTGTCGACACGCATGGGGCTTTGCCCCTTGTCGGCCACCACGCGGCGGTGTTCATATAAGCCCCCCTCCGTCTCCCCCGTGGGGGCGAGGGTCTCCTCTGGGAGCAGCTCGTCGTCCAGGAGGTCGTCCAGTAATTCGCCGTCGAGAAGTTCCTCTTCGTCAGTCATAGTCAAAAACATCGGAGTTAGCCTCTTCATCTTCGGGTGAGGCCATGAGGGTGCTGTCGCCCAGTTCCTCTTCTTTCTCGCCGCTGCCCACGATGAGCGTGATGACTGCATCGGTGGGCACGCGCTGTCCGGTCATGACGGTGCGCCCTTGGCATTTCACGCCGTAGACCCAGTCTTTGTCGCCCTCTTTGTATTCAACGGGGCCGATGCGGAATCCGAGTTGTCGCAGTCGGTCTTGTGCTTCGCGCATGGAGCAGTTGTCGGCAATGTCGGGCATGGCAATGGTGGGTGATTCTCGCGAGTTTATGGTCAGGTAGATTTCGCGCCCCGACTTCACCTTGCTGCCGGCCTTGGGCAGTTGGACCATGATGGCGCCCGAGGGTTTTGTGTGGTCGTAGGTGGAGTCGACGACGATAGGTTGCAGTTCCAGCATACTGAGTGTGTATTCGGCATCACCGATGAGCCGTCCCTCAACGTTGGGGACAATGATTTCCTCGCCGTGGTGGGTGTATCTGTCCATCCAAATCCACACGCCAAAGGCCAGGGCTATGGCTACGAGGGCCATCACGATAAGGTTTCCCCATATGACGGGGCTCAGTATCTTCTTCGTAAATTCTTTTCCGATCATAGCGCGCTATTTGCCCGTAAAATTACTAAATCTTCCTTAAAGGGACAAAAAAAGAGCAGGAAAACCTGCTCTCTATGTCTTAATCCGCAAGTGGGGCGGCGGATTACTTGCCGTGACGCTCGTCGGCTACGGTCAGCTTCTTGCGGCCCTTGGCACGGCGTGCAGCCAATACGCGGCGACCGTTGGCGGTGGCCATTCTCTGACGGAAACCGTGCTTGTTGTTGCGACGGCGGTTGTGGGGTTGGAATGTTCTTTTCATTGTTTTATATCGTTTTTATTGTTTCTTTCACGGTTTACGGGCTGCAAAATTACGGACTTTTTTTGATACTTGCAAATTTTTTCGTAACTTTGCGCCCGAAATTGAAACAATAATCCCCAAAACAATAAAAAAGAATCTCTTATGATTAACTCACAGGACATTAAGAAGGGCACCTGCATTCGCATGGATGGCAAACTTTACTTCTGCATCGACTTCCTGCACCGCAAGCCAGGAAAGGGTAACACCATCATGAACGTTACGTTGAAGGACGTGGTTAGCGGTAACGTGCTGGAGCGCCGTTTCAACATCGGTGAAAAGCTCGAGGATGTGCGCGTTGAGCGTCGCCCCTATCAGTATCTCTATCAGGAGGGCAACGACTACGTGTTCATGAACAACGAGACCTTCGAGCAAATCAACATCCCCGAGGATCAGATTACGGGCGTGAAGTTCATGAAGGAGGGTCAGAACGTTGAGGTTGTGGCCGATGCCAGCACCGAGACCGTGCTGTATGCCGAACTGCCCGCCAAGGTTCATCTCGAAATCACCTGGACAGAGCCCGGCCTGAAGGGCGACACGGCAACCAACACACTGAAGCCTGCCAAGGTGGAGACGGGTGCCGAGGTGCGCGTTCCCCTGTTCATCAACGAGGGCGAGATTATCGAGGTGGATACTCGCGACGGCAGCTATCTGGGTCGCGTGAAGGCATAAGGCCTCTATCACTTATCACCACAGGGTGGATGTCAGCAATGGCATCCACCTTTTTTTATGCCCCTTTGCAACGTCGCCGGAAGGGGGGTGCATGGACGGGGCTTCGTCAACGCATGGACGAGGCTCCGTCAACGCATGGACGAGGCTCCGTCAACGCATGGACGAGACCTCCCCCTTGTAAGGCCCATTTTCCCGCCAACCTCGGGCGATGTCATTTTTTGTGAAAATAGTGGTTGAGGCATGCCCGGAAAGGCGTGCCTTAACTTGTTTTTGAGAAAAACGCTGGGCTTTGTTGGGTAAGTTCGGCGTTTTCACTATCTTTGCCTTTTAGAAAAGCAGATAGCACATGAAATACAGCATCATTGTACCAGTATTCAATCGACCCGACGAGGTAGACGAACTGCTTGAGAGCCTGACGCGGCAGACCTGTCGCGACTTTGAGGTCGTTATCGTGGAGGACGGAAGCGAGGTGCGCTGCGAGGATGTGGTGCAACGCTACGCCAACCGCCTCCCCGTCCGCTACTTCGAGAAACCAAACTCAGGACCAGGCCAAAGCCGCAACTATGGTGCTGAGCGCAGTCAGGGAGAGTATCTGATTGTGCTGGACAGCGATGTGGTCTTGCCCGAGGGCTATCTGGCCGCCGTCGACGAGGAACTGACAGCCACCCCCTGCGAGGCCTTTGGCGGGCCCGACCGCGCCCACGAGAGCTTCACGCCCGTACAAAAGTCCATCAACTACTCGATGACCTCATTCTTCACCACCGGCGGCATACGCGGCGGCAAGAAGAAGCTCGACAAGTTCTATCCGCGCTCCTTCAACATGGGCATCAAGAAGACGCTCTACGAAGCGCTGCACGGATTCAGCAACATGCGCTTTGGCGAGGACATTGACTTCAGTATTCGCATCTTCAAGAGCGGAGCCCGCTGTCGGCTGTTCCCCGAGGCCTGGGTGTGGCACAAGCGTCGGACCGACTTCCGCAAGTTCTTCCGCCAGGTTCACAATAGCGGCATCGCGCGCATTAATTTATATAAGAAGTATCCCGAAAGCCTGAAGCTGGTGCACCTGCTGCCCGCCTTCTTCACGATGGGCGTCGCCACACTTCTTGCCATATTTCTGACCGGGCTTATCTTCGCGGGCCTCGGTCTTGCGTCGGCTCACGGCGCCAGCGGCTGCAACATGGGCCTCGTGGTCACCTATTTCGGCCTGGCCCTGATGCTTCTTGCCCTGCTCCCCCTCGTGCTCTATGCGACAATTATCCTTGTCGACTCAGCCCTCCAGAACCGCAGTCTCCGCGTGGGACTGCTCAGCATTCCGGCCTCGTTCATCCAGCTCCTGGGCTACGGCACGGGATTCCTGCGCGCCTGGTGGCTGCGCTGCATCTGTGGGCGCAACGAGGAATTGCAGGCTTTCAAGAAAACATTCTATAAATGAAGATTAACATAAAGGACTTGCCGCTCGACGAACGCCCCCGCGAAAAAATGAGGGCGCAGGGAGCTGCAGCACTGTCGGACGCCGAGCTGCTGGCCATTCTCATTGGCAGCGGTAACGACGAAGAGACGGCTGTAGGCCTGATGCAGCGCCTGATGAGGGACTGCGGCGGTAGTCTGAACGCACTGGGGCGCATGAGCATCGACGACCTTATGGCCCGCTACAAGGGCATCGGCGAGGCTAAGGCCATCACGCTGCTGGCAGCCTGCGAACTGGGCAGCCGGCGCCGCCGCGAGACGGTGGTAGAGCAACAGAAAATAACAAACAGCAGCGATGCCTACGAATATTTCTCCTCGATGCGCGACCTGCCGCTCGAGGAAAGCCACATACTGCTACTGCGCCAGAACCACCGAATCATCGGCTCGGCAATCATAAGCAAGGGTGGGCTGACGGGGACTGCCGTCGACGTGCGCGAGGTGCTGCGACATGCGCTACTCAACCATGCTGCAGCCATCATCCTCTGCCACAACCATCCCAGCGGAAACCTCCACCCAAGCCGCGAGGACGACCATCTGACACGAAAGGTGGCAGAGGCCTGTCAGGTGATGAACATTCAATTCGTCGACCACATAATCGTGGCCGACACGGGCTACTACAGTTACAGAGAGCAAGGAAAATTATAGAACAGATGGATATATTGCAACTACAAGAACGCGTGATTGAAATACTGCGCACCGTCTACGACCCCGAGATTCCCGTCAACATCTACGACCTGGGACTCATCTACCGCATCGAACCCAACGAGGCTGGCGATGAACTGGCCGTCGACATGACCCTGACGGCCCCCAACTGTCCGGCAGCCGACTTCATCATGGAAGACGTGCGGCAGAAACTCGAGGTTATCGACGGATTGAAGAAAGTCGACGTGAATCTGGTCTTCGAACCCGAGTGGGACAAAGGCATGATGAGCGACGAGGCAAAACTGGAACTGGGAATGCTATGAAGAATATCTATTTCTTGAGCGATGCCCACTTGGGCAGCAGGGCCCTGCGCCACACGCGCCAACAGGAACGCCGCTTGGTGCGTTTCCTCGATGATATCAAGGAGAAGGCCGAAGCCGTCTATCTGCTGGGCGACATGTTCGACTTTTGGTTTGAGTATCGTATGGTAGTCCCAAGGGGCTTCACCCGCTTCCTGGGCAAACTGAGCGAACTGACCGACAGTGGGGTAGAAGTCCATTATTTTGCGGGTAACCACGACCTCTGGACGTGGGACTACCTCGTTGAGGAGTGCGGCGTCATCCTGCATCGCGAACCCATGACCCTCTCCCTTGCCGACAAGACGTTCTACATCGGCCATGGCGACGGGCTGGGCGATCCCGACCCCAGGTTCCGCTTCATACGTTCCATCTTCCATAGCCCCCTCTGCCAGTGGCTTTTCCGCTGGCTCCACCCCGACCTTGGTATGCGTTTCGGCCTTAACTGGGCCAAACACAGCCGTCTGGCTCACGGCGAGGGTGGCGACCCGCCGTATCTGGGCGAGGACAAGGAACACCTGGTGCTCTACGCCAAGGACTACCTGCGCTCGCATCCCGATGTCAATTACTTCCTCTTCGGCCACCGTCATATCGAGCTCGACCTGATGCTCTCCGACCAGTGCCGCATGGTTATTCTGGGCGACTGGATTTCACAGTACACCTACGCCGTGTTCGATGGCGAACACCTCTATATGGAGAACTACGTGGAGGGGGAAACGAAAGTATAGATGTCCTGCACGACAAGGCCTGCCAGCGTGAGGCCAAAGATGGCCGTTATGTGTGCAATGGAGCCGTTGGCATGAACTTTATGGAACTGGTTTTCTTCCAGTTCCATTTTTTCTTTGTTCTGCAAGAGCTCGTCGCTGAAAACGCATTGGAACTTGCGGGCTGGGAATTGCCTCGAGCGCTTGAAAATGTTGCGCAGTGCGCGGGCCAGCGGGTCGCCCGTCACCTTCCAGAACTCGGTCACACGAATGCGTGTGGGGTCCATCTTCAGGGCTGCGCCCATCGACGAGAAAAACCTGGCCCCCGAGGCTGTGGCCAGTCTGATAAGCAGGGCTTTGTCGCGCAGGGAGTCGATGGCGTCGATGATGTAGTCGTAAGTGTCAAGTTGGAATCTGTGGGCAGTCTCTTCGGTAAAGATGTCCTTGATGGCAACGATATCGGCATTCGGGTTGATGCTGAGCAGGCGCTCGCGCAGCGCCTCCACCTTTGGCTCCCCAATGGTGTCAGACGTTGCCATCAGCTGGCGGTTCAGGTTCGACGGCGCCACGCAGTCGCTGTCTACGATTGTCAGATGGCTTATACCCGTGCGCACAAGGCTCTCGGCGCACCACGACCCGACGCCTCCCACGCCAAAGAGTATCACGCGTGCCCGGCCGAGCCGTTCCATTCCCTCGTCGCCCATCAGCAGATGGGTGCGTTGCATCCAGTTGTTATCGTTCATACAAGTCTTCGGGTGTCTTAACCAGTTTGAGTTCGGTTAACAGTTGTGCGTAGCACTCTGCCACGCATCGGGCGAAGCGCGCCCCCTTCTCTGCGGTAGCCTTGTAGGGATTGCCGATGCCCGTGTCGTCGGAGACAAGGTTCCAGTGGCGGGGCAGCCAGGCCGTCTTCTGCCGCAAGGAGGGAAGGGCAAACGGATGAGAAAGACCATCGCCGGCCAAGTCCATGTGCACGAGCTCGGGGTGGTAGTGGAGCATTACGGAGGTCTCCAGTTCGTCGGCGTGGTCGCCAGGTTCGTCGAAGAAGTCGCGAGCCGGGCATACCGTGAACCACTCGCTGCTAAGAATGAGCATGTCGGGGAATTCGATGGCCAGGTCGCGGATAAAAACCTTGAACGAGTTTCCCCCGTGGCCGTTCACGATGAGCAGCCGCCGTATGCCCTGGTGGTGGATGCTTTCCACTATGTCGTGCAGAATGGCCTCCTGCGTGCGCTGGCGATAGTGGATGCAGAAGGGGAGCTCGCGTTGCCCCGGGTTTTGTGCTCCCATTGCTACAGGCGGCAACACCATTGCCTTGATTCCGATCTGCTCCCAAACCAGGCGGGCGGCATCGACAGCCACGTCGTGCGCCAGTATGCAGTCCGTCAGGTAGGGCAGATGCCCATTGTGGGGTTCCGTTGCTCCCCAAGGCAGGATGGCAATGTCATATTCCCTGCCATGCGTCATTCCGTAGGTCGCTGCGGCGAGGTCTACGGCCATATGTTCTTTCGTCTCCTTCATCTTATACCAACGTTTTTAGTATTTACGTACAAAGATACACATTTTCGTATAGTTGCACCTCCTAACCCCTAATGTCTGATTCGAGATACGAAGCGGCGGCCTCGGCACAGCGCTCGCCGTCGACGGCGGCACTGACAATGCCACCTGCGTAGCCTGCACCTTCACCGCAGGGGAAGAGCCCCCGCAGGCTGACGTGCTGGAGGCGCTCGGCATCGCGCAGAATGCGCACGGGACTGCTGGTGCGTGTCTCCACACCGATGACGGTGGCCTCGTTGGTCAGAAATCCGTGTTTCTGTTGTCCCCATGTCCTGAATGCAGCCTGCAGACGGTGGCGAATGGGCTCGGGAAGCCAGAAGTGGAGCGGGCTGCTAAGGAGTCCCGGGGCGTATGACGAGGCAGGGAGGTCGTAGCTGAGGCGGTCGTTCACAAAGTCGGCCATGCGCTGGGCGGGAGCCGTCTGTCGCATGTTGCCCTGTTGCCAGCAGGTGCGTTCCAGTTGTTCTTGAAAATGCATCATCTTCAGGGCACCCTCCTGATCTTCCACGGTCATTCCCCCATCGGGGGATAAGAGGGTGGCAACGTCTTCCGGTCTCACCTCGACGACCATGCCGCTGTTGCTCCACCTGCCACCACGGTTCGAGGGGCTCATGCCGTTAACCACAATCTGCTCAGGGCCGCTGGCCGCGGGTACGACCACACCTCCGGGACACATGCAGAAACTGTAGACGCCTCGTCCCTCAACCTGTTGCACAAGGCTGTATTCGGCAGCCGGAAGGTATTCACCGCGCCCCTTGCGGTTGTGGTACTGAATTTGGTCGATGAGCTGCGAAGGGTGTTCCAGTCTGACACCCACAGCCAGTCCCTTTGCTTCGATTTCTATGTCGTTGTCGTGGAGCCACTGATAGACGTCGCGGGCAGAGTGGCCTGTGGCTAAAACGACGGGTCCGCGAAATGTTTTTCCGTTGTGGCAGACAATGCCTTCCACCTTTTGCTTTTCGTTTATGAGCAGGGCGGTCATGCGTGTCTCAAAATGGACCTCGCCACCGCATCGGAGAATGGTTTCGCGCATGTTCTCAATAACACGCGGCAACTTGTCGGTGCCGATGTGAGGATGGGCGTCACTGAGAATGCCGGGGCTGGCTCCGTGCTGGCAGAACACGCGAAGGATTTTCTCACCATTGCCTCGTTTCTTGCTGCGTGTGTAGAGCTTTCCATCGCTGTAAGCTCCGGCTCCACCCTCGCCAAAAGCATAGTTGCTCTCTGGTTCTATGCGTTGCTCGGGGCGGATGCGGGCGAGGTCCTTCTTGCGGTCGCGTACGTTCTTGCCCCGCTCAATGACAATGGGGCGGAGGTTGAGTTCAATGAGCCGGAGGGCGGCAAACAGACCGCCAGGTCCTGCTCCCACGACAACCACCTCTGGCCGGTCGCTGACATCAGTGTATTCGATGGGTTGGAACACTTCTTCGGGCTGTTCGCTGATGTAAACCCTGACGGTCAGGTTTACGAATATCTCGCGCTGGCGGGCGTCTATGCTCCGCTTCAACGTGCGGACACACGTGATGGTGCGTTCGTCCCAGCCCTGCTCTCGGGCAACGTATCGGCGTATTGATTGTTCGTTATATGCGTCCTTCGGACTAATTCTCAGTTGTAGTTCTTTTATCATTTCTTCAGAGTCGGATTTCGTTAACGTGGTTTTTCGGTGGCGACTAAACCAGTTGTATGTCCTCGATGTGCTGTATTGCCGGGTTCGAAAGGTCTTGAGCAACGATGGAAATCACATCGAAGCGTGTTTCCAGGTCGAGGCGCTTGTATTTTATGTAGTGGTTGATAGCCGCCAGAAGGTTGCGGCATTTGTGGTAACCGACGGCTTCGAAGGGCTCGCCAAAGTCGTTTGTACGGCGTGTCTTTACTTCCACGAATACTACGGTTTGGGCATTGCGCGCAATGATGTCGATGTCGCGATGGCCGGAACGCCAATCACGTTCGAGTATCTGATAGCCTTTGCCTTCCAGATATTGGGCAGCGACTTCCTCGCCCCAGCGTCCCAGGTCGTTGTGCGACATGCGGTTATGCGACGTTTTCGATGCTTGGGTGCCCTGCAACGTGGGAATCGTGAATCCCTCCACTTCCTTGCTCAGCAGCTTGGCCGATTGGGTCAAAGCTTTTTGTGCAATACCTTCTTTGTCATCAAGGTTGGGAAACAAACGGAGGAGCGCGCGGAATATCATCACGGCCTCTTCTTTCCGATTCTCTTGCACGCGTTTCTTCAAGATGTCGTTGGCTGTCCAGAACATACAGCGTGAAGTGTAAGGGCCCTTGTCTGTGGCATATAAGGGCCTAATGGCCTCGTAGGCCTCCTCGATTCGCCCTTGCCTTCGCAGTTCAAAGATTTCCCGGACTTCCATCATGTGTGCGCTTTGTCGAAATAGGTGTGGAATGCAGATTTTGGTTACTGTTGAGCATACACGCGGACGTAGTCTATCAGGTAGCGGAGTGGGAACTGACCGTCATCAGGCGTTCCACCATTTTCGCCAATGGCCAGATTAAGCAAGAGATACATGCCAAAACCTTCGATTTCGTTGGAGAAGGGATTCTCTCCTCGTCCGCGGCCGCCTTTGTTGAGCGTCTGGCTCAGGTCGATGGTGTTGAGTAGCTCATCGTCGAGGTAGAGCCTGATGAAGAGTTCGTCCCAGTCCATGCGCCAAATGTGGAACTTCTTTGCCCAGTCGGTGTCCCTCTGGGTAAAGTGGGTGAGCGGGGCCACAACACTGTCCCATGCGGGTGCTCCCTTTCTTCCGCTATCCCAACAGGCGTTGGCCAGAATGGAAGGCAGTCCATTGGAGATATAATATTCCATCATGTCGATTTCTCCACATGAGGGCCAGCCCCACTGATTACCCAACAGCCAGATGGCAGGCCACGAACCGCTGGCCGTTGGAATCATGGCTCGCACCTCCACACGACCATATTTGAAGCGGAAACTCTCCCGGGTGGTCAGGCATGCCGATGTGTATTCCGCCTGTTTCCTGTTCCTGCGCCAGTCGTCGCTCCCCATTTCGTATTGGGGATTGGGCACCACCTCCTTGCGCCCTTCGATGACGAGCATGCCGTCTTTCACGATGGCATTGTCGGGCTGATACCATTGCAGTTCGCGATTCCTCACGAATCCGTGCTCATAGGTCCAATGCGCTGCTGGTCGTCCATCCTTGTCAAACTCGTCCTGCCACACCAACTTGTAACCTTCGTATTGGTTGACGTCAGTAGACGGATGGTAATCATCGATGCTATCCTTGTTTGGCAAATTGGGCTCCGTGCCCGATACCACCATTGTGTTGAGCGGCAGGAGCAGGCAGATTATAACTAACCCAATAAGTCGGTTTAAGTTCATAGGACGAAAATTATTACATATATATAATAAGATAGCGGACGCGGGAGTAATATGCATTATTACCCGAATAACTCCCTGACCGCCTCGGCCACGCGACGGACTGGAACAAGGTCGAGCTTCAAACGTTTTTGGTCGATGCCCTTAATGCCTTGGGCGGGAACGAGTATGCGGCGGAATCCGAGTTTCTCGGCCTCGGCGATGCGCTGCTCCAGACGACTCACGGGGCGGATTTCACCAGATAAGCCCACTTCGCCACACATACAAGTGTCGGGGTCGATGGGGGCATCAACGTTGCTCGACAGAACGGCGGCTATGACGCTGAGGTCCATGGCTGGGTCGGTGACACGCAGACCGCCGGCAATATTTAGGAAAACATCCTTTTGTGCCAACTTGAACCCGACACGTTTCTCCAGAACGGCAAGAAGCATGGCCAGACGACGCGTGTCGAATCCCGTTGCCGAGCGTTGCGCAGTGCCATAGGCCGCAGTGGAAACTAACGCCTGAGTCTCGATAAGAAGAGGACGGGCCCCTTCGATAGCCGAGCAGATGGCAATTCCGCTCAGCCCCTCGCGCTCTTCTGTAAGCAATAGTTCACTGGGATTCGATACTTGGCGAAGTCCGCCCTGCAGCATTTCGTATATGCCCAATTCGCTGGTGCTGCCGAAACGGTTCTTTTGGCTGCGCAGGATGCGGTACATGTTGTGCTGGTCGCCTTCGAACTGCAAAACACAGTCGACGATGTGCTCCAGAACCTTTGGTCCTGCCAGTGTGCCTTCCTTGGTGATGTGTCCGATGAGTATGACCGAACATCCTCCCGACTTGGCAAAGCGGAGCAGCGATGCGGCGCACTCACGAATTTGGGACAGACTGCCCGGCGATGAATCAATGTCTTCCGTCTGAATCGTTTGGATGGAGTCAATGATTACTAAGTCGGGCTGTTCCTCAGAGATGTGTTCGTAGATGGCTTCGAGATTTGTTTCGCAAAGAAGGAGTAACTTAGAGGAGGTCGTTCCCCCTGACAGGCGGTCGGCTCTGAGCTTAATTTGTCGTGCACTCTCTTCACCGCTGACGTAGAGAACCTTTTTATCGTGAAGATGCAGCACCGTTTGCAGGACGAGTGTGCTCTTGCCGATGCCAGGCTCACCGCCCAATAGCACAAGACTGCCTTCAACCAATCCACCGCCCAGCACGCGGTTCAGCTCCTGGTCGCCCATGTCGATGCGCACCTCGTTGTCCGTTTGTATGTCTTGAACCGGTACAGGCTTGTTTGAACTGTGGGAAGAAATCGGCAAGGAGTGGGCAGAACCTGATTTCTGTAACCTTGATGCGGCGCTGCCCAGGCGGATTTCTTTCATCGTGTTCCACTGGCCGCAAGCCGGACACTTCCCGACCCACTTCGTTGCTTCCTGTCCGCATTCCGAGCAGACATACATGGTCTTTTCTTTTGCCATTTTACTTTGCTATTCAACCGCAATATTATTGTACGGCAACCTTCTTTCCACGAATAATGTATATGCCACGTGGCAGCCCGTTGAGCGAGGTGGAACCACGACGGACAACCTGTCCTGTGAGCGTGTAGACATTCTCGTCATTGGGAGTGGTCCTATCGTCTTCCCTGATGTCGGTGATGGCTGTGGGCAGGGTGTTGTTGTTCGCCTTGCCGTAGACGTTGGTCTGATAAAACTTTACGCGGTATGGCCATTGCTCGGCAGTGCTTTCCTCGGTCCAACCAAGCCAGTCGCGTGTCCAGTAGCTGGTGGGAGCTCCGCTTACCACCAACCACAGGTATTTGCAATTGGCTGGGCAGTCGAAGGCAACAAGACCTTCGGGATTGTTGTAATTGGCGCTGGCGATATCGCCGTAAAGTCGGCTACCGTCTTTCAGCAGGGCAACGAACCCATACCTCCATCCAGCCTTTGTCTTGTTAAGAGTGGTATAACCCTCTTTTCCTGCTTCGCCGACAAACTCAACGTAGATGGTCTTTGCCGTCGTTGGGGCGTTAAGGCGAATGGCATTGTTTCCCCAGTTTTCGATGCAGTTGGCAACTGTGGGACTCCAGAATCCGTCATCCTCCTTGTTCAGGTCGGTCTGGTCGCGGAAACCGATTCTGCCACTACCATATTCTCGGATGGGGTCAAGGTCAAAGGTGGTCATACGCGCTCCGTACTCCCACATTTCGTCGCCAAGTTGGCTGAGCTTTTTCGATGTCGTTCCCGACATGGTCAGACGCATGTAGGCTTGAAAGGGGTCTTCGGGGCTTTGCGATTTGTTCCAGAGTTTCCCGATAATGTCCATGCCGTGTTTGTGGCACATGTAGTCTTGTATAAAGAAATTGTGGTAACGAAGGTCGGGGCAGAGGGGATGGCGGTGAAGACCATTGATGGTGCCTCCAAACCAATCGTTACCCTGACCAGAGTCCCACACGAACTGCATCTTGGGATAGAACTTGTAGGCCTGCCATTGGGCACACATCTCCCAAAAAACATTTAGCGTGGAAGCTCCCCAGTTATACATCCACCCGTTTTGATTACCATTGTCGCAGTGGGTCTGGTACTGGAAGCAATGGCCAATCTCGTGGGCCACCGTTTGACCTGAGCGAGACGTGTGAGCGCCATTGGATAGTGTGAGCAACCCTATCTGATTGTCGATACCGCTACCGCTGGCTTCCCATTGTGTGGTATAGCGTAGTCGGATAATCATCTTGTAGGTGTCTGTCTTCGATTTGCCTTGGTTGATGGTGATGAACTTCAAGCTGTCGGCATAAAATTCGAATATTTTGTCAGCATTCTCGAGAATTGACGGAACTGCAGCAGGTGCCTCACTTCCATAATCTTTTTCCCAAAAGAGAATCCAGTGTTTCGATTGCAACGAACGGTCGTAACACCACTGGCTGGTGGCTTTCTTAAGCTCGGCATCTGTTCCACATGCGCTACTGCTGCAATAGATTTTCTTGTCAACGGCGGCGATGCGGGAGTTAAGTGTTGTTGTGGCAGATGATAATTCTGTGTCAGACAACGTGTAATCTGTCATTTCCCCTTGAGCTGTTTCAATAGCAGCCTTTAGGGTTGCCCAGGCCGTTGCCTTGCGCTCCACTCCCTGCCACCAATCAACCACCTTTAGGGCATAGTCAATACGTGCTTGAAGTTTATCGTAAAGAACGCGTGAGGCCTTGGCGGCGTCGATGGCGGTCAGCAGTGCCGTGCGTGCTTCGCTGAGGGCCTCCTCGTCGTAAATCGTGTTCCCCGCCTCATCTTTCCCTGTGCCTTGCAGGGCTGTTTCAGCCTTTGCCAATGCTGCGCTTACGATATCTGACGCGGTCTTCTGAATGCCCTTTTCGAGCAACGACTGTGCCTCTGCCACCAAGTTTTGCACTTCTTGTGCATAGCTGTCGGTAGTTACGTTCCCTACATATTGCAGTTTGAAATTGTCAACGCACAGATAGTTGCCTGTGGGGTTCTCGGTGCAAAGTCCAATCAGCACGTCCTCTTCCTCTTCGATGACAGAGAAGGCAAGGGTGTATGTTTTCATGGAAGTTACTACACTTTTGGTCGTACCTGCCACCAGATAGGCTCCGGTTTGTGCCGCACCCTTATTGGCGGTGCTTCCACTTCCATTCTGTTGAATGTGCAGTGCTGCTGCGGACAGCTTGTATTTACCCTTGGGCAGGCGACTTATGGTTTGGGTGACAGAGGCATTGCTGATTTGCTTGCCAATGTCAACCCATGACTCAAGGTAGACAGAACCTGCTTTGCGCGAGAACACAGAGTTCGTTTGTGTGTTCATGCTTGTCACTTCCCACCCACTTGTGCCGTTGCTCTCAAACGATGGATTTTGAATAAGGCTGGTACGGTCAACGGGATTCGCTTCTGAAGCGTTCGCTACTTGATAGACTTCAACAGCCTGGCTGAGTTGATAGTTTGCCTCCAACACTTGGGGCATAGTAGCTTCTGCATTGTCGTATACTGCTTGGGCGATATCAATCGAGGCTTTCAGCGTTTCGGCACCAATGCCTTCTCCTGTGCCATAAAGTTTGTTGGCTGTATTTAGTGTTGCTTTAAGTTTCGTCTTGCTCACGGCCATTCCTGTAGCTTCTATTCTCACATAATCGATAAGCAGATTAGCGGAATTGCTGGAAGCTCCGGATGCAGCCTTATAACCGATTTGCAGTTTGCCGGTTGTTGCCTTTGTCAGTGTAAAGGTAATTTGGTCAAGTGTCCACTTCTTGGCGGAATATGTTTTTACTGTCGACGAGGTTGCTGTTCCGCTATTGGGTATCCACGATAATTGGGATGTTCCGCCTGTTGCCGTCTTTCCGTTGTATGTGGGCACCGTTACGGTGTAAGTGCCTGCTGGCAATGTTAGCGTTTGATAGTAACAGAAGGTTTGCTCCCATCCCGTCGAAAGTGCCAAAGCGCCACCAGCTTCGTTGTCGTAACCTTGTGCCGGAACGGTAGCTCCGTTAAATTTGCCCGCAAATCCGAACTCGTAAATACCGGTGATGGTATAGTCTGCTGTTAAGTCGGCTGTCCACCCCTCGATATCCTTGATTTCTTGCGCCACGACGTCTTTGGCTCCGGCGGCATAGTCGAAATGGTCGTCGAAACCATAGTTGGCGATGTAGTATTTTGTGATATCGTCTTGTGCTAAAACTGGCATGCCTGCAATTGTCAGCATAATAATCAGCAGGCATTGATTGAGCAAACCCTGATTCTTATTCATATTTCTTAATGGTAAGTTGATTACGACTACAAAAATAAGGAAAGAAATCGATAAAACCAACAATATAATTTAATTAAGTTAGGAAGGCTTAGTATTCATGATTTTTTCATATCTTTGCAAAAACTGATAACTAAAACCTTAAACTATGAATCGAAACGTAAAGTTGGCTGCCATCCTGTTGGCAGCGTCTTTGTCAGCCTTGGCCCAGAAGCCAATGTCTGCTCCCAAGGGTGGTAAGACCATCAGTGATCAATTAATCGGTATTTTCTTCGAGGATATTTCTCATAGCGCCGACGGAGGATTGTTTGCAGAACTTGTTCAAAATGGCTCTTTCGAATACAGCCCGGTAGAGCGCGACGGATGGGGACCAGCTACGGCATGGCGTATGATTCGTCCGGGACACTCGTTGGGAAAGATGGAAATTCGGATGGATAATCCTCTGAACTCCAATAATCCCACTTACATGCGGCTGTATACAGAGCGCTCTAAGGAATATTACGACTATCGTGGATGGAAGGGATTCGGACTCGAGAACAATGGCTTTGACGGCATCAGCGTGAAAGCCGGCGAACAGTATAACTTCTCTGTTTTCTTTCGTAATGTAGGCGAGGACGCAAAACAGGTGCGCGTGGCCTTAATCGAGCATCAGGGACGAGGGAAAGGAGATAAGATATTGGCAGAGACAAATCTGAGTGTCGCTGACAACGTATGGAAGAAATATGAAGCACAACTCGTGGCTACGGAAAGCTGCAAGAAGGCAAGCCTGCAAATCCTGGTCGTAGACAAGGGATATGTTGATATTGACATGGTTTCGCTCATGCCTCAAGATACATATAAGGGACACGGCCTGCGCAAGGACTTAGCTCAGGCTCTCGAAGACCTGCATCCGAAGTTCATGCGATTCCCCGGTGGATGTATCGTGCATGGCGGTGGTGATGGATTCTGGAATACGTACCGCTGGAAGACGACAATCGGTCCGCGCGAACAACGCCTTGCCCAGAAGAACTGCTGGGGCTACCATCAGTCTTACGGCCTGGGCTATTATGAGTATTTCCAGCTATGCGAGGACATAAACATGCAGCCGTTGCCCATCCTGCCTTGCGGCGTATCGTGTCAGGGCGCCAATGGCGGTTGGGGCATGAGAGGTCAGGCGCAGGATGTGGTGCCCATGGATGAGATGGATGAATGGGTACAAGACGCCCTTGACCTCATTGAATGGGCAAATGGCGACCCTGCTACAAGCAAGTGGGCAAAGATGCGTGCTGACCAAGGCCACCCCGCTCCCTTCAATCTTAAGTACCTGGGCATCGGAAACGAAGAACGTATCTCGCCCGAGTTTTGTGAGCGCTTCCGATATATGTATAAGAAAATAACAGCAGCGCACCCCGAAATCATTATCGTGGGCACAGCCGGACCTGGCTCACATCCTGGAAATGGTGACTTTGAGGCTGGTTGGAAGTTGGCCGAAGAACTCGACATCCCTATTCTTGACGAGCACTACTATGAGCCTAATCGCTACTTCCTCTCCAGTCGTCAGTACGACAAGTATCCCCGTGACCGCAAGACCAAGGTTTATCTGGGTGAGTATGCTGCCAAGGACAAGAAACTCATCGATGCGCTGGCCGAGGGCCTTTACCTCTTGCATGTTGAGCGTAACGGCGATGTCGTAGCCATGACTTCCTACGCTCCTCTCTTTGCCCGTAAGGGAGCAACGAATTGGAATCCCGACTTAATTTATTTCGACAATGAACGTCCGTACCTGACGTGCAGCTACTACGTGCAGCAGATGTTCGGTAAGTCGGCAGGTCAGTACTATTATGGTGATTGTGTCCAATTCGAGGGAGACGCCGCCGGTGTTGAACAACCTCAGGTCGATGTCCTTTATGGACAATCTGTAGTCCTGAACGCCAAGACCCGCCGCCTGTTTGTGAAATTATGCAATGCGGGCGCCGAGGCAAAGCAAGTGAATCTCGACCTTTCTCGTTTCAAGTCGATGAAGAAGACTGCTGTAAAGACAACCCTCAGTGGCCAGCTGGAAGACGAGAACAACTTCGAAACACAACCCATTGCCCCACAAACCGAGACCATCAGCGTCAAGCGAAAGATGACAATGGAGTTGGCTCCGTATAGTTTTGTAATGTTGGAAATTGAGGTCTGATCCCATCCATCCGTAAATTGCCTCCCCTGCCTTTCAGTTGCTAAAGACAGGGGAGGCAATTCGTTTTTCAAGGAACCGTAATGTCGCTTATTCCATCGAGATGGGGTGGTTCCCGCATTTCGGGCAGGGACCCACATCGTGAAGCGGAGCCCCACAGTGTGTGCAACGATAGCGGGGACGATGGCGGCGGAAGTACTGCCAGAGGGCAAGAACTGCATATACGATAAGAAGGAAATAGCCGAGGAAATACAGTGTGGTGATGGAGAAGAATAAGTATATGCCCGCAAGTATGGCCAGTAGCGATAATATATAAAGTATCGCTTCGGTTGTTGGCAAGGAGCGGCGGATATCATCGACAGATGCGATGGCAAGTACGACAATGAACCAGGCAATCGCCAGGAACAGGGCTAACAACGTAGGTTGTCCAAAGGGATTCAGCGTGGGGTGGAAATAGTACTCAACCCACAATTGCGGCGTGAAAATCTGTATGCTTGTGTACAACACCGTTGCAGAGGCAATGGCCAGACACAGTAGCATGGGGTAGGGCGATGCAATGTCGTCGAAGTGGACGATGTGGAAACGCTGCCGACGCATTCGGCGGGTCAGCCAGGCTGCCAATGCTACAATGAGCAGGGTAACCGTTGCCAAAACATGACTGTCGGAAAAAAGGTGGATGCCTTGTGATATAGGGTCGTCGGGAACGACCTTTTCCAAGAGCTTGGATTCGTGAATCCATCCCTGCGTCAGTTGGTCGCGCGCCACCTTTACCCAAATGCTGTCGACGGAATCCTCGGGGATGACTTCAATCTGCGCCACGACCAAAGGATCGTTCTTATATACAATGAATGAATCGCCCGCTTCGGGAATTATCTGCAGATGCATGGGGCGGCCTTCCTGCAATACAAGACTGTCGGAAAATACCACAAAGTTATAGTCGACGCCATAGTGGCGCCCAATGTTTATCTCTTTCCTCGTGTCAGATGGTTTGCAACCTGTCGCAAGGACTGCAATTAGCAGTATGAAGAGTGTTGTGATATGTTTCGTCATCGTTCTAAAGTCTAAGCTTTCTCTGCGTACACGAGCATTTGGCACTTTTTACAATCAAAATGTAGTGGGAATCGCCGCCCGTCAGCTAACCGAAGGAATAGGTCCTTTGCCTTGTGTCCGTTTTTCAAACACATCCCGAGCTCATGGCGAATGCAGTAGCGACATGTCATGATGAGCAGCCTTTCGTTGGACTTGACATGGTCTTTTCCTGTAACCTCTAAAGCCCAGTCTACTTCTTTGGCACCATGGTTAAGGTAGAATTGGCGGGCAGGGTGATTCGATACGTTGCCCAGATAGGTGATGTGAGCCCATTCTTCGTGCTTCACGGCCATGGCTTCGTTCGGAATTAAGGGTGCCGTTTGTGTAGGCGTCTGGAAACGTAGGTTGCAAACCGCCCGTCGCCATTCGGCAAGCACGCTGTTGGGTATAAACCAGTTTTGTGATATTTCGATATCTGCATCTATAGCTTCGTAGGGAGTGTCACCCAGTCTGCAAAGTTGTTGCTTGATTTGCTCAACCTGTGGCGTGCGTGCCGGCTCATGGGGGTGGCGGAAGACTTGTTCTACCGTTTGGCCGTCTTCACGTATGAGCCGAAGCAGGAATCCCTCGTCAACATCCTTTAGGAGCCAGCGAACGTTGATTTTTCTCACGGCCGTAGGCTTCGATAGTTTCTGCTCGAAGGCGTTGTCGTAGTTCCTGTATAGGTGCAAGTGAGAGGAGGCTGAAGGTAAGGGGAGCGTTTTGCCGTTGACAAGGTGTATCTTATTGCCTTCTATGCGATTAACGCGGAATCCCGTCAGTTGCCCTTCTTCGTTGACGAAGCATAGTCCGTCACCATTGTGTAGCTCCTCTTTCCACCCGTGTCCGCTATCGCTGATGGGCTCCCCCATGCTTTTGGGAGTGACGATGTTGGCCATGTCGGCTGTCCGGCCTCGAAGGAAATATGTTGTGAACAGTCGGTTAAACGATTTCGCGGGAGAAGGCTTGAAGTTGATAATCTCGTGTCCTAAACTGCTGCGTTTATACTCGGGCCTGCGGCGAAATATGTCGTCAAGCAGGCAACGATAGTGTGCAACGATGTTTTTGACATACGAAATGTCCTTCAGCCGTCCCTCAATCTTAAGACTGGATATGCCTGCATCAAGCATTGCCTCGAGGTTTGCCGACTGGTTCATGTCGCGCGGGGAGAGCAGGTGGCGCTGTTTTTGCAGCACGCGCCCTTCTTCGTCAACGAGGTCGAACGGCAGTCGACAGAACTGGGCACATTCGCCGCGATTGGCCGAACGCCCAAAGCAGTGTTGAGAGGCGTAGCATTGTCCGTTGTATGAAACGCATATTGCTCCATGAATAAATGCCTCCAGTTGTACGTCAGGCACTCGCTGATGAATCTCCCGCATCTCATCCAGTGTCAGTTCGCGCGCCAGCACCACTTGCCTGAACCCCATCTCTCGGAGTTGCGCCACTTTCTCTGGCGTGCGGTTATCCATCTGCGTCGAGGCATGCAGGGGGATTTGCTTTCCGCAGTTCAGTAAAGCCAAATCTTGTACAATTAACGCATCAACACCAGCCTCCTGCAATTCATCTACAAGCTGATAGGCCTCCTCCAGTTCATTGTCGAAGATGATGGTGTTTAGCGTGACGTAGACCTTTACGGCGTATGGTCGCGCAAAGTCAACCAACTGGCGGATGTCATCAACAGAGTTGCCTGCAGCCGCCCGTGCCCCGAACTTCGGCGCCCCGATATACACGGCATCCGCTCCGTGACGAATAGCTTCGATACCCGTCTGCAGGTCCCGTGCCGGTGCCAACAATTCAATGCTTCGCATAATTCACAACTACGCCTTGATATCCACAAGGTCTTATTCTCACCTTCTCAATTTCTCATTCTCTCAATTTCTCATTCTCTCAATGGATGTCCTCCAGATTATAGGGTGTTTCCTGATAAACGTAATAGTTGAGCCAGTTGGTGAAAAGCAGGGTGCCATGGCCGCGCCAGGTTACCATAGGCGGGCGCCTGGGGTCGTCGTCTTCGTAATAGTGCAAAGGCTTGTTGATGGGCAACCCTTTGTCTAAATCGCGGTGATACTCTGTGTCGAGTGTCAGGGGCGAATACTCGCTATGCCCGGTGATGAAAATTTCGCGCCCGCCTCGCGCCATAACCATTCCGACACCGCTTTCCCGGCTCTCGGCAATCAGGGTGAGAGCGGGGTTGGCTTGAATGTCGACCCGACGAACCTCGGTGTGCCGGCTGTGGGGCATGTTAAACTGGTCGTCGAAACCGCGGAAGATGGGGAGCGCCGGGTCGAGAATCTTCTGGGGGAATATGCCGAACATCTTGCTGTCCAACGGGTATTTGGGTATGCCATAATGGTGGTAGAGGCCCGCTTGTGCTGCCCAGCAGATGTAGAGCGTACTGGTCACGTTGGTGCGGCTCCAATCGAAAATCTCTTTTATCTCGTTCCAGTAGTTCACCTGTTCGAAATCAAGATGCTCCAGTGGCGCACCAGTGATGATGAATCCGTCGAACTTCTCCGATTTCATCACTTCGAAGTCGCGGTAGAAGGCACGCATGTGTTCCACCGGAGTGTTCTTGCTGGTGTGAGCCTTCACCTTCATCAGGTGGATTTCCAACTGCAGCGGCGAGTTGGAAAGGATTCGGATGAGGTCGGTCTCTGTTGTTATTTTCAGAGGCATCAAGTTCAGTATGGCGATGCGCAGGGGGCGTATGTCCTGGTGCTCGGCACGCGAGTTCCCCATGACGAATATGTTTTCCTGCTTCAGCAGTTCTATGGCAGGAAGCCGGTCGGGTAGAGTTAGTGGCACGGAAGTTGAAAGTTGAAAGTTAACGATTGAAGATTAGATGACCACGGCTGTACCGCTGGTGGCCACCATGAGCATTGAGTTGTTGGCTCCGATAATGATTTCACCTGTCACCACACCCTTGTATTCCTGTATGGCATGGCCTTCAATTGTTGGTGTCGTTGATAGTATCATAGTTCTTAGTATTATGTTGCGGTCTCACTCATTGCCTATGTCTGTTGGGGCGGGGCCTATTCCTCAAAGTAGTCGTTGTCAATTCTCTTTATGGCGTAGATAGCCTCGGTTTCAGATACCCATCCCCTAAGAATCGTAATAAGGGGTACATTACTCTTTGGAAATCGGGTGTCATGTTCTTCTATTTGTTGTTTGGTATTCCTTTAATGTAGATGATAAAATGTTTTATCCGAACAATTCCGAGTGGGAGCCAAGGCGCACGAGCTCGATGATGTCCCTCTCTTCGTCTACCCATATCAACAGGAAGTCGTTTCCAACGTGGCACTCCATGCATCCTCTGTAGTTTGCGTGAAGTTTGTGTGGGGAGAATTCTGGCGGTATAGGAATCTCACATTTCAGCATTTCCAGAATGTCTTTCAGGGCAGCGAGTTTCTTTTGATTCTTTTTGTACCGTTTAAGGTCTTTACGGAATTGTGTTGTAGGCTGTAATGTCTTCATTCTTCCTCCTCGTTAAGAATGCCGTTCATCATTTCCTCTACGTCGGTATAAAGCTTATTACGGTTCCTTCCCGATATTGCCTCCTCGATGGCAGCGCGTGTTGTGGCATTCGGCTCATGGTACACCACGTCGAGCAACACGCTCTCCACGTAGTTGTTCAGTGTACGGTTTTCACGTGCGGCATTCTGGCGCAGGCGTGCCATTAGGTCGCTCCGCAGACGAAATGATGCCGGTTTCCTGGTAATAGTTTCCATGGCAGTTGTATTACATTTGTTATACATTTGAGCACAAATGTACGAATAAGTGTGCGAGATTTCAAATGCTTTAGGGAATTTTTAATAAATTATAATGCACAATTCACAATTGAGACTGTGCCTTATCTTTGACATCTTGTCGAAGGCATAATTGTGAATTGTGCATTATGAATTGTGCATTAAGAGATTACCAGATGGTGACGCGCTTGTCCTTGGGCACGAACATGGGGTCCTGCTCGGTGATGCCAAAGGCCTCGTACCAGGCATCGATGTGGGGTAGCTGTCCGTTGACGCGCCATTTGCCCAGCTCGTGCGGGTCGCTCTTCACGCGCTTGCGGATTTCTTCTTCACGAATGTTTTGTCCCCACACATTGGCATAGGCCAGGAAGAAACGCTGTTCGGGGCTGAAGCCGTCGATGGCGGGCAGCGGGCTTTCCTTGGTGGCGTTCTTGAAGGCCTGGAAGGCCACCATCAGACCGCCGTGGTCGGCCATGTTCTCGCCCAGGGTCAGTGAGCCGTTGGCATGCAGACCGGGCAGCACCTCAATGCTGTCGTGGAAGTCTCTCATCACCTGTATGCGCTCCCTGAACTGCTTTGTGTCATCCTCGCTCCACCACTGGCGCAGGTTACCCTCCTTGTCATACTGAGCACCCTGGTCGTCGAAGCCGTGAGTCATTTCATGTCCGATAACCACGCCGATTGCGCCATAGTTGAAGGCGTCGTCGGCTTCCATGTCGAAGAAGGGAGGCTGCAGAATACCTGCGGGGAAGCAAATTTCGTTGGTCGTGGGGTTGTAGTATGCATTCACGGTTTGCGGCGTCATGAACCACTCGTCTTTGTCGACGGGCTTGTTCAGTTTCTCGCGAATCATGGTCTTCAGATCAAATTCGTTGCATGCCAAGATGTTGCGCAGGTAGTTGTCGCCAATCTCCAGCTCCGAGTAGTCGCGCCATTTGTTGGGGTATCCCACTTTGACATAGAAGGCGTCAAGCTTCTCTTGAGCCACGCGTTTCGTTTTGTCGCTCATCCATTCCTGCACTGCGATGCGCTCGCCCAGGGCAACCTGAAGGTTGGCCACCAGCTTTTCCATGCGCTCTTTAGCTTCGGGGGGGAAGAAACGAGCCACATAGAGCTGTCCCAGGGCCTCGCCAAGTCCGCCTTCAACGGAAGCAACGGCGCGCTTCCAACGTGGGCGGTCCTCCTGCTTTCCGCTCATGGCTTTACCGTAAAAGGCAAAGTTCAGTGCGCGACTGGCATCGTCGATGTACGAAGAGGCCATGTCCAGTGCATGCCACAGATACACGTTCTGCAGGGCTTCGGGTGTTTCTTCTTTCAGTATTTTCTCAACTTCGTGAATGGCCGCGGGCTGACCCAGGCAGACCTCGCGCACACCCTTGGCACCCAGGTTGTTGAAGAAACCCTCCCAGTCGATGCCGGCAAACTGCTGCTTCAGCTCCTCGAAGGTCAGCTTATTGTAGTTTGCTTCGGGGTCGCGCAGTTCCGTCATGCTCTTGCTGGCGCGGGCCAGTCGTGTTTCGATGCGCATCACGTCCTGACAGATTCGCTTGGCATCGGTGTCCTTGAATCCTTGGTGCTGACACAGGTCGACAATATACTTCTGATAGGCCACTCGAATCTGTTGGGTCTCGGGGTCGCTGTCCAGATAGTAGTCCTTTTGTCCCAGCGTCAGGCCACCCTGGTAGATGCTGACGAGGTTGTTCTTCGAGTCCTTCTCGTCGGCACCGATATACATGCTGAACAGGCCCGGAACGCCTTGGCGCTGCATGCGAGGCCACACCTCTTTGAGCCAGTTCTGTGTGATTTCGGGCGATGTCTGGTAGCCGTCGCACAGCAGGAACTCTTCCAGAGCACCCCAGTAGTGCTCGTTCAGTTCCGTGCTGTCCATGGCCGAGCGATACAGGTCGGCAATCTTCTGCTCGATGCTGCCGGGCTTGTTGTCCTGCTTGGCCACGCTGTCGATGAGTTCGCGCAGCTGGCGGTTGTTGTTCTCCTGCAGTACGTCGAACGAACCGTAGCGGCTGTATTCCGCAGTCAGCGGGTGGGCAACCTGCCAGCCGTGGGTGGCGTATTCATAGAAATCCGTCCCGGGCAGGAACGTTGTGTCAAGGTTAGCCAGGTCAATGCCCGACTTCAGTGTCTTCTCGCCCCATTGGCAACTGGCAAGGGTGGTAGATAAAGCTATCATAGCTAAAAGTTTCAATCCTTTCATATTATTACTTATTTATTAATTAATGTCATGCGGGCAAAGTTACAAAAAAATGGACGAATGGGCAATAGCACTGCCCATTTTGTGACCTAAGTGAACGCTTCCAGGGCCTCCATGGCCTGGGTCCATTCGTCCTCGGCCTGGGCGAGCTGTTGCTTGAGACGCCCGTGTTTTTCGTAGATGGAGGGGTCGGCGTTGCCCTCGGGTGTGGCCAGTTTGGCCTCCACGATGGCGATGGCCTGCTCCAGTTCGGCAACGGCCCGTTCGGCTTCGCTCACGGCCTTTTCCAGTTTCTTGCGCTGGCGGGATTGGGCTTTCTGTTCGGCCCAAGCGGCCCCGCCCCCGGACGTTTCGTGGGCCGGGGCGTCAGTCGTTCCTTTGGCTTGTGGGGCTCGCTTCGTTGTGCCGCTCTCGTTGGTGGGGGTGTTAGGGAGGAGTGTCTTGAGGTAGTCGTAGATGCCGCCGATGTGTTCGCGCACGCCGCCGTTTGCAAAGGCGTAGACGCGAGAGACCAGTCCGTCGAGGAATTCGCGGTCGTGGCTGACCAGGATTACGGTGCCGTCGAACTGGCGTATGGCTTCCTTGAGCACCTCCTTCGAGCGCATGTCGAGGTGGTTGGTGGGCTCGTCGAGGATGAGCAGGTTCACGGGCTCGAGCAGCAGTTTTATCATGGCCAGGCGGGTGCGCTCGCCGCCGGAGAGCATCTTTACCTTCTTCTCCGATTCCTCGCCTCCAAACATGAAGGCGCCCAGGATGTCGCGAATCTTCAGGCGGATGTCGCCCCGTGCCACGCGGTCGATGGTGTCGAAGACCGTGAGTTCGCCGTCGAGCAGTTGGGCCTGGTTCTGTGCAAAGTATCCAATCTCTACGTTATGTCCGATTTTCAGGTGGCCGTCGAAGGGAATCTGCCCCATGATGCACTTCACGAGTGTTGTCTTTCCCTCGCCGTTCCGTCCCACGAAGGCAACTTTTTCGCCACGCCGGATGGTGAGGTTGACGTTCGAGAAGACGGTGTGGTCATAGCTCTTGCCTACATCCTCGCAGATGACGGGGAAGTCGCCCGAGCGCTGGCTGCAGGTGAAGTGGAGCCGCAGCCGGCTGTTGTCCACTTCGTCGATTTCGATGGGGACGATTTTCTCCAGGGCCTTGATGCGGCTTTGCACCTGGTTGGCCTTGGTGGCCTGGTAGCGGAAGCGTTCGATGAAGGCGCGTGTCTCGGCAATCTCCTTCTGCTGGTTCTCGTAGGCGCGGAGTTGCTGTTCGCGGCGCTCGGCGCGCAGGGTCACGTATTCGTCATACTTGACCTTGTAGTCGTAGATTTGTCCGCAGGAGATTTCGATGGTGCGCGAGGTTACGTTGTTGATGAACGCGCGGTCGTGCGACACCATGACCACCGCCCCTTGGTATTGAATCAGGAACTGTTCGAGCCACTGGATGCTGCTGATGTCGAGGTGGTTGGTGGGCTCGTCGAGGAGCAGTACGTCGGGTTGCTGGAGCAGAATCTTTGCCAGCT
The DNA here is from genome assembly GCA_945828295.1 of uncultured Prevotellaceae bacterium. Taxonomy (GTDB): domain Bacteria; phylum Bacteroidota; class Bacteroidia; order Bacteroidales; family Bacteroidaceae; genus Physcousia. Next base: position 37,530 of record CALZQV010000003.1, read on the forward strand.
CGATGCGCATTCGCCATCCGCCCGAGAATTCGCTTGTGGGGCGGTCGAGGTCGGTCTGTCGGAAGCCGAGTCCGGCCAGCGTGCGCTCCAGCTGAGCGTGATAGTTCGTACCGCCCATCATGCGAAAACGCTCGTCGGCTTGTGTGAATCGTTCCACGAGCGCCATGTATTCGGGGCTCTCGTAGTCGGTGCGCTCGGCCAGCTCTTGGTTCAGGCGGTCTATCTTGTCCTGTAGTTCGCGGATGTGGCTGAAAGCCAGCTCGGCCTCTTCGCGCACCGTGCGCTCGTCGCTCAGAATCATCACCTGTGGCAGGTAACCGACGGTGCACTCTCGGGGGCGGTCCACGTTTCCGTCGGTGGGCCGTTGCTGCCCGGCAATGATTTTCAGCATGGTGCTTTTGCCGGCGCCGTTCTTGCCCACGAGGGCTATGCGGTCGCGGTCGTTGATGACGAACGAAACGCCGGAGAACAGGGGCTTGGCGCTGTATTCAACGTATAGGTTCTCTATCGAAATCATGGATTGGAGAATAGGGATTAGGGATTAGGGGGAATAGGAGGGGAGGGGTTAGAAAAAAGGATTAGGGACTGTTCGGTATCAATCCCTAATCCCTGATTCTTAATGTCTAATCCTGTCGGTTCAGAACATCTTTTCGGGGTACTGGCCGTTGGCGTGCAGCTTAGCCAGTTTCTCGACAACGCCCGGACGGTCTTCGGGGTAGGTTACGCCGAACCACTTCGAGGTGGTGTCGAGTACTTCGCACGTGGCCTGACCGCTCTTGATGAGGTGGTCGACCATGAGGGGAATGAAGAATTCGGCCTTCAGGTTCTCGATGTTCTTCGGGTCGCTGAGGAATGCCTTGAAGTAGGCCTCGCTGTGCTCGAAGTAGTCGGGTGTGAAGCCCCAGAAGTTCATCGACACGGGAGTGGTGTCGGGGATGGTCACCCACTGGTCGTTCTCGTCGAGGTACTGAACCTTGCCGTTGCGGCGCTCAATCTTTGTGCGCTCGACAACGCTTGTCAGGTGGTGGGTCTTCTCGTCGTTCTCGCAGATGCCGCGGCTAACGGTACCGCTCTCCGACAGGGTGTTGTCAACGCGGAAACCTACCATGGCATACTTGCCCTTGCTGCCCTCGGGGAGCTCGCTCAGGAACTTGCCCATCACGCGGAAGGCGTCGCGATCGTAGAAGTCGTCGCAGTTCAGCACAGCGAAGGGCTCCTTGATGACGTCCTTGCCCATCAGCACGGCGTGGTTGGTTCCCCAGGGCTTGATGCGGCCTTCGGGCACGCTGAATCCTTCAGGCAGTGCGTCGAGGCTCTGGAAGCAGAGTTCACAGGGAACGGTGCCCTCGTATTTGGCCAGAATCTGGGTGCGGAACTGCTCTTCGAAATCCTTGCGGATGACCCAGACGATTTTGCCGAATCCGGCCTTCACGGCGTCGTAGATGCTGTAGTCCATGATGGTTTCACCGTGGGGGCCCAGGCCATCGAGCTGCTTCAGACCTCCATAGCGGCTGCCCATGCCGGCAGCCAGCAGAAACAAAGTAGGTTTCATAGTTGTAAGGTTTAATGTAATGTGTTAGTTGTTTTGCGTTCTTGGTCGCAAAGATACGAATTGTGGGCTGAAAAACCAAGCTGAAGTCTTATTTTTATTTCATCGTTGGGCGCGTATTATGAATTATTGTTTAATTTTGCACGTTGTAACGT
>CALZQV010000004.1 GCA_945828295.1 uncultured Prevotellaceae bacterium
GAAACATCAAACAAACAAAAAATAATTAAAATGGCAACATTACAAAAAATCAGAAGCAAAGGCACGACCCTTATCATCATTCTGGGTCTTGCCCTCTTTGCATTCATCGCCGAAGAGTTGGTTCGCGCCCTCTCTTCAAGCCGTAATGCAAGCCGACAGGTTATCGGCGAGATTTACGGAGAAAGCGTGACGTATCAGGAATTCAATGATCTCGTAGACGAGTACGAGAACGCATGGAAGCTTGGCAACGGCGGCCAGAACCTCACCGAGGCCCAGAGCATCCAGCTGCGCGACCAGGTGTGGAGCGAACTGCTGCGCACCCGCGTCATCGAACACGAGGCCGAAGCCCTTGGCCTGACCGTCACCGATGCCGAACTGCAGAACATCATCAACACCGGCTCGAACCAGCTGCTGCGCCAGACGCCCTTCGTCAACCAGCAGACTGGCATGTTCGACGTGAACATGCTCAAGCAGTTCCTCACCAACTACGAGGAAATCCAGAACAACCCCGAATACCCCGAGGCTCAGAAGGAAATGCTCGTGCAGTACTACAAGTATTGGAAGTTGGTTGAGAAGCAGGTGCGCCACGACGTGCTGGCACAGAAGTACCAGACGCTGCTCAGCTCCTGCCTCATCTCCAACCCCGTGAGCGCAAAAGCTGCATTCGAGGCTCGCAACAACGAGACCAAGGTGCTGCTGGCTTCCGTGCCCTACACCTCAATCAAGGACAGCGAGGTTGAGCCCACCGAAGAGGAGCTGAAGGCCAAGTACGAAGAACTCACCAAGCAGATGCCCGACATGTTCGACATGCAGGACGAGGCACGCGACATCAAGTACATCCTCGTGCCCGTAACGGCCAGCGACGCCGACCGTCAGGCCCTCACGGCTGAGATGAACGAATACAAGGCCGCCCTCGACTCGGCCGACAACATCGCCAACGTGGTGCGCGAGAGCCGCTCAAGCGTTTCCTATAGCGGACTGCCCGTGAGCAAGAAGAGCCTGCCCAGCGACATCGCTGCCCAGCTCGACAGCATCAACCCCGGCGCAACCTTCGGCCCCAGCGTCAACGCTGCCACCAACACGATGAGCGTTATCAAGTACATCGCCAAGGTTCAGCAGGCCGACTCCACTGAAGTTACCTACATTGACGTGATTGCCGACAAGGCCGACAGCGTGCTGGCCGTGCTCAACAGCGGCGAGCATATCGACTCCGTGGCCAAGAGACTCGACACCCAGAGCCAGACCCAGTGGATTACCTCTGCCATCATCGACAGCCAGAGCTGGCCCGAATCCCTCAAGTCGTTCTTCCAGGGCATCTTCCAGTCGCCCGCCGGAGCATTCAAGTCTTATGAACTCCCTGGTGGCGTGCGCATCGCCAAGGTGAACGAACGCCGCAACGTCATCGACAAGTACGACGTGGCCATCATCCGACGCAACATCGACTTCAGCGACGACACTCACAACACCATCTGGAACAAGTTCAGCTCATTCCTCGCTGCCAACCCCACTCAGGCCGACATCGAGGCTAACGCCCTGAAGGCTGGCTACCAGGTACAGACCGCCCAATACGTGAGCTCGGCCGACCACTACATCGCCAACGTGCCCTCAACGACCGATGCCCTGCGCTGGGTCTACAAGAGCAAGGTGGGCGACGTGAGCGAACTCTTTGAGGCAGGCGAGGCACACGACCAGTTCCTCGTAGTCATGCTCACCGCCATCCACAAGCGTGGCCTGCGTGACTTCAACGACGAGACCCTGCGTCAGTACCTCACTCAGGAGGTGCTCAAGGACAAGAAGGCTGCCCAGCTCCTGCCCAAGGTTGAGGGTGCCAAGAGCCTGGCCGAGGTTGCCAAGATTAGCGGCGCCCTTCAGGACACCATCAGCCACATCACCTTCGCTGCACCCGTATTCGTGGCCTCTACGGCCAGCAGCGAGCCCATCCTCAGTGGTGCCGCCAGCGCTGCCGCCAAGGGTCAGTTCGTGACCGGCCTCAAGGGTGAGGCTGCCGTCTACGCCTTCCAGGTACTGGAGAAGAACAAACTCGAGGGCAAGTACGACGAGAAGCAAGAGCTCGCCCAGCAGTCGTCCACAATCCTGCGCGGCATCGGCGGTTTCATGCAGAACCTCGTGCGCAAGGCCAAGGTGGTTGACGACCGCTACAAGTTCTATCAGTAATCCCGCGGGGAGTCCCCTCCCCCACACTTTGGATACACAAAGAAATCCTCCCTGCCGGCTGGCAGGGAGGATTTCTTTTATTGTCGCGCTTGGGGTGCGGTTGGGTTAGTTGTTCTCGGGACGGAGCTGACGCACAACGGCTGCCGTGCGCCACATCTCGCTCTCGCGCAGGGCGGCAAGTTCCTTTTCGAGGCCCACACGATAGTCGGGCTTCGAGTTGCTGTCGATGCTAATCTGAGCTTCGTGCCCGCTCTTCACGCTTTCGTAAAGCTTCTGGACGACGGGCTTGATGGCGTCGTGGAAGGGGCCCATCCAGTCGAGGGCGCCGCGCTGGGCCGTAGTTGAGCAGTTGGCATACATCCAGTCCATACCCTTCTGGGCAAACAGGGGCATGAGGCTCTGGGTGAGCTCCTCAACAGTTTCGTTGAAAGCCTCGGAAGGCGTGTGCCCGTTCTCGCGCAGCACTTCGTACTGGGCAAGGAGCAAGCCCTGGATGGCGCCCATCAGGCTGCCACGTTCGCCGGTGAGGTCACTGGTGGCCTCACGCTGGAAGGTGGTCTCGAAGAGGTAGCCCGAACCGATGCCGATACCCAGGGCGAGGGTGCGCTCAAGGGCGCGGCCGGTGAAGTCCTGATATACGGCATAGCTGGAATTGAGTCCGCGTCCCTCGAGGAACATGGTGCGCAGCGAGGTGCCGCTACCCTTGGGAGCTACCATGATGACGTCGATGTCCTTGGGGGGCACGCAGCCGGTGCGGTCGTTCCAGGTGATGGCAAAGCCGTGGGAGAAGTAGAGCGCCTTGCCGGGAGTGAGATACTGCTTGAGCGTGGGCCATACGCTCATGACGGCAGCGTCGGAGAGCAGGCACATGACGATGGTACCCTTCTGGGCAGCCTCTTCAATGCTGAAGAGAGTCTGGCCGGGAACCCATCCGTCGGCAACGGCCTTCTCGAAGGTTTTGCCCTGACGCTGGCCAACGATTACGTTGAAACCGTTGTCGCGCAGGTTGCATGCCTGGCCGGGGCCCTGAACGCCATAGCCGATGACGGCAATGGTTTCGTCTTTCAGCACCTCACGTGCCTTTTCCAATGGAAACTCGTCGCGGGTCATGACTTCCTCGATGACACCGCCAAAATTCATTTTTGCCATAAACTTATATTTATTGGTTATCGGTTATTGTATAACGTTTATTGGTTATCGGTTATTATATATTGCAAACCTCACCTTGGCCTGACAGACGACCTCGCCATCGGCCTCGCGGCGCACCTCGACGTCGGTCTCGTTGTCATCGACCACCTGCATGTAGAACGCCAGACGGTCGCCCAGGCGGCTCTCGGTCTTGTAGGCTATCTCGAAGCGCTGGAGGCGCTGGTCGCGGAATGACTCTATGGGGAAGAGGTTGAGGATGTGCTCGATGTACTTTATGGAGTTGATGTGTCCGTTGATGTCGACATCGGAGTAGTGTGTGTCGATGGTGCGCACGAGCTTGGCATCGCGGAAGCGGAAGCGGCCGTGGGGGGCGATAGGACAGGGCTTCTCGCCCTCGTCGACCACGTAGTTCAGGATGTCGCCATCGTAGAGCGAGAGCAGGTCGCAGGGGCGGCGCGTCTCGATGTCAATCATCGCCCAGATGCTTCGGGCGTAGCCATAGGGGGTGCCGTCGGCTCGCAGGATGGCAAAGTTTCGGTTCGTGAAGAGGCGGATAACGCTCTCGACCCACGTCTCCACGGTTCCGTGCTCATACTGGCGAGGCATGTCCGTGAGCTCGATGCTCAGCCGGCTCAGCACCCATGTGTGCTTTGTCTCGTTGAGCGCTCCGATGCCCCACCCGCGACGCTGGCTGTGGTTGCCGGCGGCGTTCAGCAAGTGGTTGCCCAGGATGCCGAGGAACATGCGGCCGGTGAAGTCGACATGAAAGGGCTCGACATAGAAGGGGTAGCTATCTATCTTTTCCAATTCAGGTTTCATCATTGGGGTTTCAACATTTTTCGCGCAGGCGCTCTTCCAGGTACTTGTCCAGTCGCTCCGTCGTACTCTTTGTGACGGCGATGCGTCCCGAACGCACGAACTGCAGCACGACACCCAGGTCGTTGAGCTGCTGGAACAGCGACAGAATGTCCACCGTCATGCCTTTCTTCTCGATGATGCTGTACGTGGGGTTGACCTCCACGATGCGGGCACCATGCATGCGCACGATGCGCGACACATCCTTGTTATCCAATATCAGCGGCGTGCTGACCTTGATGAGGCACGCCTCGAGGATGAAGATGTCGGCATCGGTGAAGTAATGGGCCTGCAAGACGTCGATTTTCTTCTCTATCTGCTTCGTGAGCATCTTGGCCATCTCCTCGGTGCAATAGCAGGTGATGGTGTACTTGTGTACGCCGGGCGTACTTGATGCACAAACATTGAGACTCTCGATGTTCACCTGTCGGCGCGTGAACACCGCCGTTATCTGGTTCAGTATACCAGCAAAGTTCTCACTGTAGATGAGCATGGTGTAGAGCGTTTCGCCCTCGTGTGCTTTCTCACAGCGTCCGCAACTCTCGCAGTCGCCACACTGGCCGGCTTTCGATTTATCGCAATCCATCTATTTTGTTTTGCTTTTACGATTCATTATTTAATCTCCATCAACATCTCGTCGACATTGGCGCCGGGAGGTGTCATGGGCAAGACGTTGTCCTCCTCCTTCACGCCGCACTGCAGCAGGAACGGGCCCGGGGTGTCGAGCATCTGGCGGATGGCCTCGTCGAGTTCGGCACGCTCGGTGACGGTGCGCGAGGGGATGCCATACGAGCGGCAGATGCCCTCGTAGTCGGGATTGAGCATGGGGGTGAAGGAATATCGCTTGTTGAAGAACATATATTGCCACTGACGCACGTTGCCCAGGAAATTGTTGTTGAGCAGGATAATCTTCACGGGCGCACCCTGCTCCATGATGGTGCCAAGTTCCTGGATGGTCATCTGCAGGCCGCCGTCGCCCACGAAGAGGCAAACCGTGCGCTCCGGTGCGCCGAAGGTGGCTCCGATGGCTGCAGGAAGTCCGAAGCCCATGGTTCCGCAACCGCCCGAGGTGACGATGCTTCGTCCCTGCGAGAAGCGGAAGTAGCGACAGCCGAAGAGTTGGTTCTGCCCGACGTCGGTAACCATGATGGCACTGTCGTGGGTGGCCTCACTCACGCGGCGCACGATCTCGCCCATCAGCAGGGGACCCTCGGAGGGCTGTATGGCAGGCAGGATAACTTTCTGCTCCTCCTCTTGGCGGTAGGGCTTGAAGCCGTCCACCCATTCCGTGTGCTTTTGCTCGGCGAGCAGTTCCGTCACACGCACCAACGTCTGCTTGCAATCGCCCACGACAGCCACGTCAGCCCTCACGTTCTTATTGATTTCGCTGGGGTCGATGTCGAAGTGTATCACCTTGGCCTGGCGGGCATAGGTATCGAGGTTGCCCGTCACGCGGTCGTCGAATCGCATGCCTACGGCAATGATCAAGTCGCAACGATTGGTCATCACGTTGGGGGCAAGATTGCCGTGCATACCCAACATGCCCATGTTGAGGCGATGACCGGAAGGAAGGGCTGAAAGGCCCAGCATGGTGCAGCCCGCGGGCATGTTGGCCTTTTCGATGAAGCGGCACAACTCCTCGCGCGCATTGCCCAGCTCGACGCCCTGACCTACGAGCACCAGCGGCCGCTGACTCTGGTTGATAAGTTCGGCAGCCTGACGGATGACGTCATCGGTGGGCACGGGGACGGGCTTATAACTGCGGATGTAGTCAACCCTGGCGGGTTCGTAGTCCACCATTCCCGTCTGGGCATTCTTGGTGAAGTCGAGAACAACGGGGCCCGGCCGGCCGCTGCGGGCAATGTAGAATGCGCGGCTTACGGCCCAGGCAACATCTTCGGCCTTACGTATCTGGAAGGCCCACTTGGAGATGGGCTGCGTGACACTAATCACATCGACCTCCTGGAAAGCATCGGTTCCCAGCATGGCAGCGCCCACCTGTCCGCAAATGACCACTAGGGGTGTTGAGTCAATCATCGCGTCGGCAATGCCCGTGATGGTGTTCATGGCGCCGGGGCCACTGGTTGCAATCGCAACGCCCACCCTGCCGCTCACGCGGGCATAGCCCTGAGCCGCATGGGCAGCGCCTTGTTCGTGGCGCACCAGAATGTGATGGAGAGTCGTACGATGGTCGTAGAGTGCATCGTAGGTGGGCATGATGGCTCCGCCTGGATAACCAAAGAGGACATCGACGCCCTCGGCCTCCAAACTGCGCATCAGCGCTTCGGCACCCGTTATCTTTTCCTTCATTTTCTTTTTACCTTAACAAATTTGGCTGCAAAGATACGAAATAATAACAACATGACCAAAAATAGACCGCCCTGAATTGCAATTTGTAAGCAATTCAGGGCAGTTTAATTATGATTTTAAAGAAAACGCGGATTTATGCACTGTCAATCCTTAATCTTCGATTATCCTCACGCCACCACGGTCGGCGGAAGCGACGCTCTGGGCATAGGCGCGCAGGGCTTTCGACACCTCGCGCTTGCGGCGCAGCGGTTGCTGCGGACGGGCAGCCAACTCCTCGTCGGAGAGACGAACGTTGATGCTGCGCGAGGGAATATCAATGACAATGATGTCGCCATCCTTTATCTTGCCGATGTTGCCGCCACTCGCAGCCTCGGGCGATATGTGACCAATGGAGAGGCCACTGGTGCCTCCCGAGAAACGGCCGTCGGTGATGAGGGCACATTCCTTACCCATGTGCATCGACTTGATGTATGAAGTAGGATAGAGCATCTCCTGCATGCCCGGACCTCCCTTGGGACCCTCGTGGGTGATGACGACACAGTCGCCCTTCTTCACCTTTCCACCCAGGATGCCCTCACAGGCGTCTTCCTGACTGTCGAACACCACGGCCGGACCTTCGAAGTGCCACAGGGCGGGGTCTACACCGGCGGTCTTAACCACGCAGCCGTCCTGTGCGATGTTGCCAAAGAGGATGGCCATGCCGCCGTCACGGGTGTAGGCATGCTCGATGTCGCGTATACAGCCATTCTCGCGGTCGGTGTCGAAACTCTCGTAATACATCTCCTGGGCACCAAGCTGGTTGCAGAAGCGCCCCGCCGGTGCACTCTTGTAGATTTGTTCAGGCGTGAGGTCGGGGCCGTCGGCCGACGACTGGTTTTCCGTCAGCGCATAGCGGCTGATGTCCTCGGCCAGCGTGGCACCGTTGACACGGCGCAGACTAGTATCAATGAGACCTCCCTTGGCCAGCTCCGCCATGAGGGAGAGCACACCGCCGGCGCGGCCGAACTCCTGCACGCTGTATTTCTGGCTGTTGGGCGCCAACTTGACAAGGAAGGGGGTCTTGCGCGAGAGGGCGTCGATGTTCTTCATCGTGAAGTCGACATTAGCCTCGTTGGCCACGGCCAGCAGGTGGAGCACGGTGTTGGTGGAGGCTCCCATGGCGATATCCATCGTCATGGCATTGAGGAAAGCCTGACGCATGGCAATCGAACGCGGCAGAACACTCTCGTCGCCCTGCTCGTAGTAGGCCAGCGCATTCTTCACGATCTGGCGCGCAGCTTGCTGCATCAGGCGCACGCGATTCTTATGAGTGGCCAGTATGGTTCCGTTGCCGGGCAACGAGAGTCCGATGGCCTCGGTGAGGTTGTTCATGGAGTTGGCCGTGAACATTCCGGAGCAACAGCCGCAACCCGGGCAGGCGCGGTTCTCAATCTCCTGCAAGTCGGCATCGCTGACAGTGGTGTCTCCGCCCTTAATCATGGCGATGACCAGGTCGAGGTTTTCACCCTTATAGCTTCCAGCCTCCATGGGGCCTCCGCTGACGAAAATGGTGGGAATGTTGAGTCGCATGGCAGCCATGAGCATGCCCGGCGTAATTTTGTCACAATTGGAAATGCATATCATGGCGTCGGCCTTATGGGCATTGACCATGTACTCGACAGAGTCGGCGATGATGTCGCGCGAGGGCAGCGAATAGAGCATGCCATCGTGGCCCATGGCAATGCCGTCGTCGATGGCAATGGTGTTGAACTCGGCTGCGTAGCACCCCAGTCGTTCTATTTCCTGCTTCACGATCTGTCCTGCTTCGTGCAGGTGGGTGTGACCGGGCACAAACTGGGTGAAGGAATTAACTACGGCAATGATAGGCTTGCCAAACTGCTCACGTTTCATGCCGTTAGCGACCCACAGGGCGCGGGCTCCGGCCATGCGCCGTCCTTCAGTGCAGACGGCACTACGTAACTTATGCTTCATCATGTATTTATAGCTATGATTTCTGATGTCCGCTGCAAAGTTACAATTATGCGGGCGTATTCACAAATTAATTTGCGGGAAAGAAAGCTCAGGCTACAAAAACTGCATGTCAGGGAGACGGATTTTCTTAACGCACTGAGCACAAAGGAGGTTTCCGCCGGGCACTGCTTCAGCGTTGGTCATCGTCCGGCTCGGCCGTGCGCCCAAGGTTGCGCAGCAGACCCTCGTACTTGGCACGCTTGACAGCAGAACCGCGAAAGAGCTGGCGATAGCGCTCGAGGCTGAGCCCTGCCCAGTCGGCATCCGACATGGATAATAGTTCAGCCGTCGGGCGGAACTCCAGTACTGCCGTAGGGATGGCCCTGTAGTGGGGACAGGCCCTCAGGCAGCGGTCGCAGCCATAGAAGCATTCGCGGATCAGGGGGCGCACGTCGTCGGGCAGGGAACCACGATGCTCAATGGTCAGATAGGAAAGACAGCGGCGAGCATCGAGACCGCTGTCGGTAATGGCATGTGTGGGACAGGCATCGAGGCAGCGCCGACAAGTCCCGCAACCCAAGTGGTAGGGAGCCAGATAGCACGGGGCATCATAATGGTCGAACTCGAACGTCAGCAGCAGTTCGGCCAGGAAGAAAGCGCTACCCTCGCCCGGCACCACGAACTGGGTGTGGCGCCCAATCCAGCCCAAGCCACAACGCCACGCCCAATACTTTTCCATCACGGGAGCCGTGTCCACACAGATACGAAAGGCGCCCTTCACCTCGCCTTCGGTGAACACCGGAGCAACGGTCTGTCCAACGAGAGTCCGCAGTCGCTGGCGAATGACGTCGTGGTAGTCGCGCCCCTGGGCATACCAGGCGATGCCCTTCTGCGTGGGTTCGAGACCGGGGTTGTAGCTCATCAGCAACGACACTACCGAGCGTGCTCCGGGCAGCAGCAGTCGCGGGTCGCGCCGCAGGGCGAGGTGGTCCTCCATGTAATGCATGTCGCCCTGCCACCCGTGGCGAAGCCACTGCTCATAGTGAGCCATGTAGGCCTCGTCGACAGGCTCGGCAGGCGCCACGCCACAATGTGAAAAGCCAAGGCTCAAAGCCTCGGCTTTCAGATTATTGCTCTTCAATACGTCGGAACTCATAACCTTGGTCTTGCAGCCACTGTATGGCCTGCGGTAACATTACGCGTAGTTTGTCGATACTCTTCAGCGAGTCGTGGAACGTGATAATGGAACCATTGCGGGCGTAACGCTTCACGTTGTCGAGCACGTCCTCGGCCGTGAGCCGGCGGCTGTAGTCGCGCGTCACCAGGTCCCACATCACCACCTTATAGCCAAAGATGCGCATGGTGCGGTACTGCACGGCGCGCATCCAGCCGTGAGGCGGACGGAAGAGCTTGGTATTGAGCAGCTCGGAACACTTGTGCACATTGAAAAGGTACTTCCAGGTGCTCCAGCGGAAGCCGCCGATGTGGTTGTAGGTATGGTTCCCTACGGCGTGGCCGCGGCGACGCACCTCGGCCAGCAACTCGGGATAGCGGTGGGCATTATCCCCAACCATGAAGAAGGTGGCCTTGGCCCCGAACTGGTCGAGCACGTCGAGCACATAGGGCGTTGCCTCGGGGATAGGGCCGTCGTCGAACGTCAGATAGACGGCGCGTTCACGAGGGCTCATCCGCCACACAGCGTGGGGATAGAGCCATCGGAGGAAACGTGCAGGTTGTTCGATGAGCATCAGCGCATACTGGTGTCGCCGGCTACGGCATCGTAGTAGCGACGCAATAACTGTTCGTACTTAGCAGCTTGCTTCGACCCGGCTGTCTCAAGCAGTTCCAGAGCCTCCTGCAAGGTGTAGAAGTTGGCGCGGATGTCGTAGCTCGACCTGTTGGCAAAGCGGTCGGGCAGCGACAGGTACCAATCAAGGTATTCCACGGAGCTTTGGGCAACGTGCTGCGCAATCTCCTCGGCCTTCGACTTCTTGTCGAGCACAAGCCAAGCGCGGGCGATGTCGAGCGAGCCACCTTGCCAGCCGTGAGGCACATTGTAGGCAGGGATGGCCTGTTCAGCCTTCTCCAGCAGCTTCTGTGCCTTGTCGTTCTTGCCTTCGCGCAGGAGTTGCAGACCCAGCTGGGCAAAGATACGGCGGTGGGTATAGCACATGCGCAGTACCGTCTCGTCGAGATAGATGTCGGGATTCTCAAGCCCTCCGAACTTGAATTTGTTCATGAGGTTATCGTACATCTTTTCCGTGTCCATGGTCTTGCCGCTCTTCTCGGTGTCGAAGGGCGTGATGCGATCGGCAAGGCCCTCGCGCACGAAGTTCTTGCCCAGGTCGCCGTAGTTGTCACGACCCACCGTGATGGCCACGTACATGGGACGCTCCCAGTTGGTGGTTGCCAGCATCTCGTACATCATCAGTTCACTCTTGTAGATGTTTGAGCGTCCCTTCAGCGAGATATGCATGACATCGGGAATCGAGTCGCCCGCAATCATCATGCCGCTCTTGCGCACGGCCTCCTTGTCGACCGTGACGACAATACTGTCGGTTGGGATTATCTGGAAGTCAGGATCGGGATTTAGAATCCAGTACTTGATGATGTTCTTCAGCTCGTAGGGGTTATCGCCCATGAGTGCCTTGCGCTCCTCGGGGCGGTCCTTATAGTACTCCATCACCTGCTTGATGCCATCGGGATAGACACGCACGGCCTCGCGGGTGCCGCTGACATAGTCGATGCGCTTCCACGAAATGGGGAGCGAGGGCGAGTCGTAGGCCGGACGGCGCATCTGGTCGATGTACCAGTCGGTCTGCAGATACGACAGGTTGCAGACGCGGGCATCGGTGCGGAAACCCTCGGTTTCCTGTGCGTACCACAGGGGGAAGGTGTCGTTGTCGCCGTTGGTGAAGATGATGGGGTTACCCTCGGCCTGCAGCGTTTGCAGGTAGTTCTGGCCAAAGTCGCGACAGGTGTAGCGGCCCGAGCGGTCGTGGTCGTCCCACGTCTGCCCAGCCATCTGTATAGGTACGAGCAGACACAGGCAAGCCAACAGGGCTGCCACCGTCTCGCTCTTCACCAGGCGACGCAGATAATCGGCCAAGGCAGCAACGCCCAAGCCCACCCAAATGGCGTAGGCATAGAACGAGCCTGCATAAGCATAGTCGCGCTCGCGGGGCTGCATGGGAGTCTGGTTAAGGTAGACAACGATGGCGATACCCGTCATGAAGAACAGGAAGAAGACAACCCAGAACTGCTTCACGCCGTCGTTCAGCTGGTCGTTGTTCTTATACACCTGCCAGAACAGACCGAGCAGGCCGAGCAGGAGCGGGAGGGCATAGAAGACGTTGCGGCCCTTGTTCTCGCGCAGTTCGGTGGGCAACTTATCCTGGTCGCCCAAGCGCCAGTTGTCGAACCACTTGATGCCCGTCAGCCAGTTGCCATGTTCCAACTCGCCATTGCCTTGGATGTCGTTCTGCCGGCCAGCGAAGTTCCACATGAAGTAGCGCCAGTACATGAAGTTCATCTGGTAGGACAGGAAGAAGTAGATGTTTTCCGCCATCGTGGGCATCTTGACCTGCTGGGTGCGGCCTGCCACACGCGACTCCACGATGTGGCCTTTCACGCCACCCATCCAGTCTTCGTAGGCCTGCTTGTGACGGTCACTATACATGCGGGGGAAGAGCATATTCTGCTCGTACTTATAGTCTTGGTTATAGCGAACCAAGCGGTAGCGGTCGGGCTCGTCGGCAGACTTTTTCTCCTGACGCTCGTAGACGGGAGCCCCCTCCTCGCTGACGGGTACCCAGTACTCGCCCTTGACCTCCATGGCCACCTGCGAGTTGTAGGCCGGACCATAGAATAAGGGGCGGTCGCCGTACTGCTCACGGCTCAGGTAGGTGCCCAGCGTGAAGATGTCCTCGGGTGAGTTTTGGTCCATGGGGGTGTTGGCCGTAGAACGGATGACGATAACGGCATACGACGAATAGCCAACCATGATCATGAGCATGCAGAGAAGAGAGGTGTTCATGAGGCGAGCCGAAATGATGTGCTTGTCGCCCTTGCGCCAGTAGAGCAGCAAGGCCACAACAACGGCCAGCACGACGACACCAATGAGCACGCTGCTCACACCGTAGCCGTAGAAGGGAATGCCAAGCAGACCCACGCTCAAAGCATAGGAGATGGTCATGAGCATGCGATTCTCGCGCTCGCGATGGGTCTCATAGATGGCCCACAGCACAGTGGTGATGAGCAGGAGAATGTAGATAATCAGACCGGTATTGAACGGGAGGCTGAGCGTGTTGACGAAGAACAACTCGAACCAACCGCCTACCTTCACGATGCCCGGCACAATGCCATAGAGCACAACGGCAACTAAGGCAAACGAACATAGCAGAGCGATGAGGGAGCCCTTGAGGTTGGCGTTGGGATTCTTGCGGTAATAGTAGACCAGCACGATGGCGGGCAGGCACAACAGGTTGAGTAAGTGGACACCAATGCTCAGACCAGTCAGGTAGGCAATGAGCACCAGGTAGCGGTCGGAGTGAGGCTCGTCGGCGTGGTCCTCCCACTTCAGGATGAGCCAGAACACCAGGGCCGTGAACAAACTGGAATAGGCATACACCTCGCCCTCGACGGCTGAGAACCAGAACGTGTCGGAGAAGGTGTAGACCAAGGCACCCACAAGACCGCTGGCCTCAACGGCGATGAGCTGGCCGAGGGTCGTGACCTGCCCCTTTGTGCCCATCAGTTTGCGGGCCAGATGCGTGACGCTCCAGAAGAGGAACAATATGCACAACGCACTGAAGAGAGCCGACATGATGTTTATCATGTAAGCTACCTTGGTCGGGGCGTTGGTAAGTTGGGTGAACAGGTTGCCCGTGAGCATGAAGAAGGGTGCGCCTGGCGGGTGACCGACTTCAAGTTTATAGGCTGTGGTGATAAACTCGGGGCAGTCCCAGAAGCTGGCTGTAGGCTCGATGGTACTGCAATAGACAAATGCGGCGATAAGGAACGTCAGCCATCCGACCACATTGTCTACAAGTCTGAAATGCTTCATAAAATGAATGTATATTATTCTATTATTTATATACGCGTGCAAAGATAATTAATTATTCCGAAATAACGCACTGGATTAACAAAGTTTATAAAAGACCTCGGGCAGCAACGACTGGAATGCCAGGCCTGCGAAGGCTAAAAGGGTCAGCAGGAACACAATCAGGCTCACCCACGTTTGCCGAAGCGTGAAGTAGTGGGCAACGAGGGGCGACAGGTTGAGAAGCAGGAGGAGCTGCACCTGCGACGGGTCAGCCAGGAAGGCAGAATATAGTACCACCAGCACGGCTTGGAATATGTAGATATACAGCATCATGCGGGTGCGTATCTTGTCGTCGAAACTATTAATCAGATAGTAGACCGACACCCAGACGGTGAGTGTCAGAAGGAGGAGATAATCAGCGTGTTGCATGAGGAAGGCCTTGCCTACCCACAACGCATACGACAGGCTTTCAAACTCCGTCATGCGGCTCCACCATTCCAGTAAGGGGCCAAAGTCGTCCTGTATCATCAGCCAACCGCCCCAGAACCAAAACGGAGTCAGCACACCAATGACGGCTGCCAGGAAGACACGCAACGACATGCTGCGCATGAACACCAGCAGATACCACAAATAAAAGGGGGCAAAAAGAAGCAACGGAGGATAGGCAAGACTGCCCAAGGAGAGCAGGAGGAAGGCGTGGAAGACATCGGTTACGGCCTGGGGTCGCTGGTAGGTGCGGAACAACAGATAATAGCTGAGGGCCAGGCAGGGAAGCGTCGCGTGGATGGGCTGGAAGTTATGGAATTCACCGAAGCATGCACAGGCCAGCAGCCAGACCGACACGACCATGCGCGAACGAACGCGCAGGACCTGGAACGTGTTGTTGGTCTCCATCAGGACATAGCCCGTGAGCAATACCAACACGAGGCTGGCAAGGCAACCATAGTCGAAGGCCGACGACGGCATCCACCACAAGCCCAGCACCAGCAAAAGGCATACGACGGGCGTAGCACTGCTGCAGGCTATTCGATTGTGTATCCTCTGTCTACGCAAGGTCTTGTCCTATATCGCGACGGAAATACTTACCTTCGAACTGTATCTGTGCGGCGCCACGCATGCTCTGAGCCAGCGCCTCGGCCTGGCTGTTGCCATAGCTGCTCACGGCCAACACGCGACCACCGTTCGTCACGACCGAACCGTCCTTCAGGGCTGTTCCGGCATGGAAGAGGATGCTACCCTCCACCCTATCGAATCCAGTCATCACCTTGCCCTTTTCGTAATGTTCGGGATAGCCACCACTGACCAGCATCACGCAGACGGCATGGCGCGAGTCAAACTCGACGGAACGCTGTGCCAGGGTCGACGTGGCGACGCCATCGAACAGGTCCACAAGGTCGCTCTTCAAGCGTAGCATCACGGTTTCAGTCTCAGGGTCACCCATGCGGCAATTGTACTCTATCACCTTGGGATCGCCCGCCACATTAATCAGGCCAAAGAAGATGAAGCCCTTATAGTCGATTCCCTCCTCGGCAAGACCGTTGACGGTAGGCCGGATGATTCGGTCCTCGACCTTCTGCATCCACTCACGTGTGGCAAACGGCACAGGCGACACACTGCCCATGCCTCCGGTGTTCAGTCCCGTGTCGCCCTCGCCAATGCGCTTGTAATCCTTTGCCTCGGGCAGAATCTTGTAGTCACGGCCGTCGGTGAGCACAAAGACGGAGCACTCGATGCCGGAGAGGAATTCCTCGATGACCACGCGTGCCGATGCCTGACCGAACATGCCATTGAGCATCTCCTTCAGTTCGCGCTTGGCTTCGTCGAGCGTAGGCAAGATGAGCACGCCCTTGCCGGCGCACAGGCCGTCGGCCTTCAGGACATAGGGAGGTTGCAGCGTTTCTAAATACTCCAGGGCTTCCTGAACATGCTCACCATCGAAGGTTTGATAGCGAGCCGTGGGTATCTGATGGCGCTGCATGAATCCTTTTGCAAAGTCCTTGCTGCCCTCCAACTCGGCTCCGGCCTTACTGGGGCCGATGACGGGTATTTCCCTTAGTTCGGCGTCGCTCTTAAAGAAGTCGTAGATGCCCTTCACCAAGGGGTCCTCGGGACCAACCACCACCATGTCGATGGCATGCTCCAAAACAAAGCGGCGTATGCCATTAAAGTCGTCGGCCTTCAGGTCGACATTGGTTCCCACCTCGCTGGTGCCGGCATTACCAGGTGCAATATACAGTTTCTCTAATCGCTCGCTCTGAGCCAGTTTCCAAGCGATAGCATGCTCGCGGCCACCACTTCCCAAGAGTAGAATGTTCATAGTTTAAGGAATATTACTTCAGATAATCATCAAAATAACGTGATATACGCTCGTGCAGATGCACCTGGTCACGGCCGAACATATTATGACCATCGCCCGGGTAGGTAAAGAGGTCGGGCTGCGTTCCGGCGTCTTCACAGGCTCGCAGGAACGAAAGCGTGTGCTGCGGGACACAGGTGGGGTCGTTGTATCCAAAGATAATCTGGAGGCGACCCTTCAGATTCTTGGCCTTGCCCAAGAGGCTGCAACGCTCGTATCCCTCGGGGTTCTGTTGTGGCGTGTCCATGTATCGTTCGCCGTACATCACCTCGTAGTACTTCCAGTCGACAACAGGACCGCCGGCAACGCCTACCTTGAAGACATCGGGGTAGGTGCACATAAGGTTGGTGGTCATGAAACCGCCATACGACCATCCGTGTACCCCCAGGCGATTGGCATCGACATAGGGCAGGGACTTCAAGTACTTTACGCCTTCGAGCTGGTCTTTCATCTCCTCCTCACCCAGATGACGGAAGGTAACCTGCTCGAATTCGCGGCCTCGCCATTCGCTGCCCCGGTTGTCGAGGATGAATAGGAGGTAACCCTTCGAGGCCATATATGCCTCCCAGCCGCGCAGGCACCAGTGCCAACGGGCATCAACATTGTGGGCATGCGGCCCGCCATAGACGTAAACGATGGTGGGATAAGTCTTAGTAGAATCGAAGTCTACGGGTTTCACCATGCGATAGTAAAGGTCGGTAACGCCATCGGCTGCTTTTATGCTCCCGCTGGTTATCTCCGGTATCGCATATCCTTGCTCTTGCCAAGGGTCTTTGGCTGTCAGGATATTGGCTATCAGATTGGGACGACGGCCTCTGGTGGGCTGCGTGGAAATGAGGTTGATACTGCGAGGCACGGTTGGCGAAGAATAGCGGTCAATGAGCATTGTGCCATCTTCACTCAACGAAGCATAATGCACACCCTCGTCGGCTCCGAGCAGGGTGCATCGTGGTTTCTCCAAATCGAGGCAGAAAAGACAACTGGTGCGGGGGTCGATGGCATTGCTGCGATACAGCACCGACTTCGACTTCCGATTGAATCCCAGCACCTCTTGCACCTCAAAGTCGCCATACGTGCGCTGGTCGATTGCACCCGTCTCGATATCAAGCAAATAAAGATGGTTGTATCCATCGCGGCGACTCTGCATGAGGGCTTTGGTATCGTCCCAAGGCAGGAAGAGAAGCCCATTCATGGGCTCTACGTACTTGTCGTGCCTTTCTTCGTATATTTGCTTCTGCATCCGACCCGTTGCCACATCATAGGCAACCAGGCGCATGTGGTTCTGGTCGCGGTTCAGTTCAAATACATACAGCGTTTGGCCGTCGGGAGACCATGTCAGGTTGGTGTGGTAGTCATCGGGGGCGCCCACGAGGTCAAGCCATACGACGTTGCGCTTCTTCACGTCGAAGATACCCACCTTTACCTGATGGCTGGTTTCGCCTGCCATGGGGTACTTGTCCATCGTCACCGAGGCTATGCGCTGCGAGATATCGACCTGGGGATAACCTGCCACCATGCTCTGGTCCATGCGATAGAAGGCAAGGCGTTCACCATCGGGGCTCCAGAAGGTTCCTTTTGTAATGCCAAACTCGTCGCGATGCACGCTCTGGCCGTAAACAATATTGTTGGAGCCGTCGGTCGAGCCATCCTTACTCACGGTCAGTTCCTCGCCCTGGGCTGTCATCACATAGAGGTTACCCAATCGGGTAAAAGCCAAATTACGCGATGTCTGATTGAAGTCTTGCCATTCGGCGCCCTCTGGAATGGGCTGGCTCCACACTACCTTGCCCTGTTCCCAGTCAACCTGCAGGCGACGGCCGGCGCCACGCACCTGAACGACAGGACGCTTTGCATAGGGCATTAGGAGATTGTGCCCGCTATGGGCCACCTTTTCGCCGACGATTTCATTGATGCGCTCCACACTGACCAACCGGCGGCCGGTCATCAGTTCGCGTACATCATCGGCCGTGGTTTCGAGAGGCACATTGCCCCACCACGAAGTGTATTTGTTTTCGGGTTGCAGATTGTACCAGTTATTACCGCCGGACATCACGTCTTCCAGCGTCAGTAGCTTCTGCCCCATTGCTATGTTGGCAATCATCATTAAGGCCACGAACAGTTTAGTCCTCATATCTCCTACCATTTCCTTTTTTGTAGTCACGGGGCTTTAAGTCACGCCCACCTTTCTTAAAGCCACCCGACTTGCGACCATCACGGTCGAAACGGCGTGGACGTTCGTCACCATCGAAGCGGCGTGGGCGTCCATCACGGTCAGCCCGGCGAGGACGGTCTTCGCGGTCGAAACGACGAGGGCGTTCCGTGCGTGCCTTGAACTCTTCGTCACTCTCATCCAGTCCTTGCTTAAAGGCCCGTCTTTCCTTGAACCGGCGCTTCTGCGCCATCTGACGGCGGTCGGCCTCGCTCTTAATCTGCCGTCCCTCGCTTCGCACCTCGTTATAACGGCCACTGAACATCTGGTACTTGCGTAGCTCGCACTCCAGACTGCCATTGTAGAGGGGCACCTTCAACGATGACTTCAGACCTATCGCATCGAAGCATTCCTCACGATAACTGAGCACCCAGGCCTCATTGTCGACAAACTGATGCTTAAACTGTCCGCCAATCATCTTATATAGGCCCAGCAGGTCTTCGGGCTTGATGCGCTCGCCATAAGGCGGGTTCGTAACAATGATGCTCTTCTCGGCGGGTTGAGTAAAGTCCTTGAAGTCCTGGAACTCGATTGTAATATCGTTCGTCAGGCCGGCAGCCTTCACGTTTTGTCCGGCTATGGCCACCGCCGCACGGTTGTTGTCATAGCCATAGGCATGGTGCAAGAACTCGCGCTCCTGCGAGTCGTCGTTGTAAATCTTGTCAAACAGTTCGGCATCGAAATCGGCCCAACGCTCGAATGCAAAGCTCTTGCGGAACACGCCGGGGGCGATATTGCGAGATATCAGCGTTGCCTCAATGGGCAGTGTGCCGCTTCCGCACATGGGGTCGATAAAGTCGGCCTCGCCGCGCCAACCAGTCATCAGGATGATACCAGCCGCAAGCACTTCATTCAATGGTGCCTCAACGGCCTCTTGCCTGTAACCTCGGCGATGAAGACTCTCTCCTGACGAGTCAAGGCTCAACGTGCAATCGTACTCGGCAATGTGCATATTGAGTTGTATGTCGGGGTTGCTCACACGTATGTTAGGGCGATTGCCCGTATTCTCGCGGAACTGGTCGACAATGGCATCCTTCACCTTGTAGGCCACGAACTTTGAATGGCGGAACTCGGTGCTATAAACCACACTATCCACGGCAAAGGTTGTGTCGTTCGACAGGTACTGCGTCCAATCGATAGCTTTCACGGCCTCGTAGACCTCATCTGCACTGGTAGCACGAAAATGCTTAATAGGCTTCAGCACACGGATGGCCGTGCGCAGACAGAAATTACTGCGATACAGCATTTCCTGGTCGCCGGTGTACGACACCATGCGTCGACCAATCTTTATATTGTTGGCACCCAATTGTGTCAGTTCCTCGGCCAACACATTCTCAAGACCCTGGAAGGTCTTGGCTATCATTTCAAATTCCATTTATACTATTTATTCTTTAATCCATATTATAACTTACAGCCCACCGAAGTCCTCAGGACGTACGATGGCGCTCTTCCTTTTTTTCGCCTGTACCAAATGTTCGCCGGGCTTGGTACTTTCGGTCACCCACAGGTTACCGCCCACCACAGTGTCACGTGCGATGGTGATACGTCCCAGTATCGTTGCATTACTGTAGACTATGACATTGTCCTCCAATATAGGGTGACGGGGGATGCCTTTGATGGGATTTCCATGTTCGTCGAGCGGGAAGCTCTTAGCGCCCAGCGTTACGCCTTGATAAAGCTTGACATTATTTCCGATAATACAGGTGGCACCTATCACGACACCCGTTCCATGGTCGATAGTGAAGTGGTGGCCAATAGAGGCTTCGGGGTGAATGTCGATACCCGTTTCGCTATGTGCCATCTCCGTAATGATACGCGGGATAAGAGGCACGCCCAGCTTCACCAGCTCATGAGCGATACGATAGTTCGACATAGCCTTTATCACCGGATAACAGCTAATAATCTCACCGCGATTAGTAGCGGCAGGGTCGCCGTTGTAGGCTGCCTCAATATCCGTTGACAGGACTTGGCGTATCTCAGGCAACTTCGCTATAAATTCAGCCGCAAGACGCTGTCCCTTTTCCACGGGGCACACGGGCTCATCCTTGCTCTGGACAAAGCATAAGCCTGCCATAATCTGTTCGGAAAGCAACTGGTAGAGTCGCTCAACGTTCACACCGATGTGGAAACGCAGTGTCTGACTGTTTAAATTTGAATTACCATAAAATCCGGGGAGAAGAATGGCGCGGCACAAGTCGATAATCTCTTGCAACGCAGGGCCCGAAGGCAATGGCGCACCATCACGATGCTCATGGAACAAACCTTGCATGGAATTGGTATCCGACAATTCCGCTATTGTAGTTCCGAGCAATTGGTTTAGGTCCTTAACACCCATACTATTGTTGTGCAAAAAAATAATTATGGCACAAAGGTAGTGAAAAACGCTCAATGCCGGAAATAAATATCTTTATTTTTTGACCATCGGCAACAGACCGGCAGAGAAAGGCTTACGATATGTCACCCAACAAAAAGAAGAGCAGTGGAGAATTGCTTCCCCACTGCTCTTTTATAGTTTGGTCTTGGGTTAGTTACCGAAGTACCTTCTTTGTAGTACCGTCCTGATAGCGGATGATGCTTATACCCTTGGCCTGACGTGACAGCTGACGACCGTCAATGCCATAGATGCGCTGCTGACCATTGGTCTGCGAATCGATGCCACTTACAGCCGTTACCTCATCGGGCAGAGCAACGATACGAGCGAACTTGCTCCATACGGGGGCGGTGCGATAGGACTCAACGGAAGTTGCAGGAACATACAGTGTGGCCTTCTCGATGGTTGCCTGGTCGAAGCTGTTGTCTGTTTCGGGAACATTCTCGGCATAGCAGTATACAGCATTCAGACTCTTACAGCCTTCGAAAGCAAACGCGCCAATCTCGTTCACTGTGCTTGGCAACGAAAGCGTAGTTGCTGATGCACAACCGCCAAAGGCGTGGTAGCCAATGTAAGTTATACCTTCAGGAACATTAATGGTAGCCAGTTCTGTGCAGTAGCAGAAGGCGCCATCGCCCAGTGTGTCAACACTCTCGGGAATTTCCACAGCAGTCAATCCCGTGCAGTAAGAGAATGCATAGTTGCCTATCTTTTCGACAGATGTGGGGATAGACACGGACTTCATCGCCTCGAAGCCGCAGAAGGCATAATCTGAAATGGATGTCACGCTGGAGGGAATGGCAAGGTCGGTAACCTCTGTTCCGCCAATGAACAGGCGATGAACCAGCGAGATGGGGTTAGCAGCGGGATCGCCGAACTGCATTTCACACAGACTCTGGATATCAGCGAAATTGGCTTTTTTGAGAGCCTCGCAACCATAGAAAGCGTTAGCCGCGATGGTATCAACACTTGCAGGTATCTCCACATTTGCCAAGGAGGTGCAATTGTAGAAAGCGCCCTTGCCCACAACACTTATACCTGTACCCAGGTTGGCAGATGCGAGGGCCGAGCAATTACTAAATACCTCCTGGCCAATCTTCTGTATCGTGTTGGGCAGGGTAACCGAAGCCAGTTGGCTGCATCCACGGAATGCATTATCGTCAATCGTGGTCACGCCCTCCGAAAGTTGCAGGGAGGCAAGGCTGGAACATCCGTCAAAGGCATATTTGCCAACAGCAGTCGTGGTAGAAGGAACTGAAAGGGCAGCCAGTGCCGAGCACCCCTGGAAGGCATAATCACCAACCGTTGCCGTTCCGACACCCAACGTGAGGGACGAAAGCTGGCCGCAGTTAGCAAAAGCATAATTATTCAGGGTGGCGGCAGATGTGTTCACGGTCTGCAAGGTCTCACATCCGTAGAAGGCCTTTGATGCCACGCGGGTAACGCTTGCGGGTATTGTGACTTCCGTCAGAGCGCCGCAGCCCGCAAAAGCACGTTCACCGATTTCGGTGAGGGCATTACCCAAGTTGAGGGTTGTGAGGGCATTGCATGATGCGAATGAAGACTCAGCTAACTTAGCGGCGGCATTATTGATGGTTACGCTCTGCAGCGACTCACAGCCGTAGAAGGCAGCGGTTCCCACCTCGGTAATTGTACTTGGCAATGTGATGGTAGCGAGCTTTGAGCAACCACGGAATACATAATTACCAATGGCCTTAACGCCCTCCTGAATGGTCACGTTCTGCAGGTTCGTGCAGACGGCAAACGAAGAGTTACCCACGCGCTCCAAGGCCGTGGGAAGCGTAATAGCGGAGAGTGATTCGCAGTTAGAGAATACCATCGTGCCCATGCTCTTCAACGTGCTGGGCAGGGTTACGTTCTTAAGCTTGGTGCATGCAAAGAACACTGCATTACCAATGGTCATTGCACCTTCACCCAAGGTGACGGTCTCCAAATTGCTGCATCCGTTGAATACATAGTTGTCCAACTTTGCCGTACCAGGCAGGGTTATGGAAGTGAGGCTGGTGCAACCATCAAAGCTGTTATCACTGATGAGCGTCACGGCGTTACCAAGGTCAACATTGACGAGCGATGCGCAATCCTTAAAGACGCCCTTGTTGATTTTAGCTGCGGCATTGTCGATGCTAAATGTAGTCAGCGCACCACAACGCGTGAAGGCAGAGTCCTTGATTTCCTCCAAAGAGGCCGGCAGGGCGATACCCGTCAGGCTGGAGTTGTCCATAAAAGCACTCTTTTCAATTGTCTTAACAGTGGAAGGGAGAGTAATGGTGGCAAGACTGGTACAGCCCTCAAACATTGAGGAACCAACGGTTTCTATGCCATCACCGATGATAAGGTTCGTCAACGACGTACATCCGGCAAACAACGAGCTACCGGGCTTCTTACTTCCGGGGATAGTGGCAGTAGTAAGGCTGGTACAACCTGCAAAAGCTTCATTACCCAAAGTGGTAACGCTATTGGGAACAACCACAGTAATCAGACTGGTACAATCCTTAAAGGCTGATTTGTCAATTTTCGTCAAGGCGTCACTAAAGGTAACTGATTTCAGGCTGGTGCAGCCCGAGAAGGCAGCCTCATTGATACTCTTCACCTTCACTCCCATCGTCACTTCCTCAATGCTCGCACAGCCGGCAAAGGCCATCTTACCGATCTCAGTCAGATTCTCCGACAGGGTAAGTGTCTTGATGCCACGGCAATCATAGAATGTGCCGATTGCAGTTTTTGTGACGCCACTGGGAATTGTGATTGTCTCCAGGGCTGCACAGTGTGCAAAAGCAGAGTCGCCCAGGGTCTTCAGTGCATCGGGCAAATCAGTTCCAGCTAAGGCTTCGCATCCGAGGAAAGCGTTCTTACTGATGGTTGTCACGGTGCTGGGAATGTTTGCCGAAGACATGAGTTTGCAACCCGAGAATGCGCCCTCGCCAATGGTCTTCAGGGCATCAGGCAACACTGCACTACGCATATTGGAGCAGCGCAAAAAAGAATTCTTGGCAATAGACTCCACCGTGCCGGCAATCTCAATCTTGGTCAGGCTCGCACAAGCCTGGCAGACGCCTTCGCCCAACGACGTCAGCGTGCTTGGCAAATTGAGCACACGCATTTCCGTATTGCCATTAAAGGCGTTCTTACCGATTGTCGTCACGCCCTCGGGAACATCAATACGAGTAATTGCAGCGCATCCCGTGAAGGCCGCCTCTCCGATGGTTTTCAACGAACTGGGCAACGTCAGGACCTTCAGCTTTTTACAGTCCTTGCAAACGTTTTTGCCCATATCGGTGACACCCTCGGGGATGTATAACGAATCAACCGACGAGCAGCCATTGAAGGCGCCCTCGCCAATGGTTGAAATCGTCGACGGGAGAGTAACCTTTCTCAAATTCACACACGATTGGAATGCATTTTTCGCAACAGACGTTACGGTGCAAAGCACTCCAGCCTTTGTGCGGACAGTGTCGGACACGACAATGTTTCCCGAGTACTTACCGGAGGCGCGTGAAACCACAGAAGCTTTCGTTCCCTCACAAATGTACCTGACATTGTTCACTTCGACAGTGTCCTTTTCCTGGGCTACTGCATGGGAATTCCACGCTGCCAAGAAAAGCGGCAATAAAAGTAAAACTTTTTGCATGATGGTATTAAATTTATATTATTTCAGCACATAATCGAGGTAAAATTACGAATAAAATCCTTATCCGCAAAAAATTGACGCGAAAAAAGTACAATTACAAATAAGGATTACCGTAACGTTCTTCGCCAATAGTTGTCGAAGGACCGTGCCCGGGATATACCACGACATCGTCGGGAAGCGTGAGCACGCGGGAGCGGATAGATTGTATTTCCTGCTCCGTATTGCCACCCAAGTGATCTGTCCGCCCGATACTGCCTTGGAACAACGTATCACCGCTGAACAGCACCCCCTCTGACGCTTGATAGAACATGATGCAACCAGGCGTATGACCCGGAGTATGGATAACCCGGAACGTTGTATTTCCAAATGTTATTTCTTCATTATCATCGAGATAACGCAGGACGGGAACCAACACCGTGGGGATATCCTTATGAAACAGTAGTCGGACCATCTGCGGTGCATCCTCGTATATCTCACGCTCCCCCCTGTGGCACAACGGCTGTAAACCATAGTTATGATACAGGAACGACAGTCCCCATATATGGTCGAAATGCATGTGAGTCTGCAGGGCCATACGGGGCGTCAGTTGATTGTCCTTGATGAATTGGGCAATCTTTTCCTCTTTGTCCGCGCCCAGGGCTCCGCAGTCGATGATGGCACACTCACGAGTATCGTCCCACACGAGATAACAGTTCTCGCCTATGGGATTGGTTACGAAGCGTTTGATATTCAGTTGACCTTTCATAATCACAAGGGAAGATATACAATTTGCTTTGTTTCGAAATAAGGTTCGGTGAAATAGGATGCCACGGGCACTATTTCAACCTTATTCTTCATCGGGTAGGTCTCATGTTCCAGTTCGCCCCCCTTCAGGCAAATCAGCCCGTTGGGGAGGGCGCCTAATTGTTCTTTATCAATGTTTTTGCGGCATATCTTCACCAAGTCGGACAGTGGCATAACGGCCCTCGACACAACATAGTGGAACTTGCCATGCTCCTCCTCTGCACGCTCCCAACAGGTGGTCACGTTCTTCAGGCCAAGGGCGCTTGCAACCTCCGTGCAGACGAGAATTTTTTTCTTCGTACTATCCACGAGATGGAACTGCACCTTTGGGAACATGATAGCCAAGGGAATACCTGGGAAGCCTCCGCCCGTGCCCAAGTCCATCACACGGGCCTGCGGAAAGAAACTATAGTATTGGGCGATGGCCAAGGAATGAAGCACGTGGTGTTCGTAGAGGTTGTCGACATCCTTGCGCGATATGACATTGATTTTGGCATTCCAGTCGTGATACAGTTCATCCAACTTTTCGAACTGAGCCAGCTGCTGGTCTGAGATTCTGGGGAAGTATTTTTTGATTAGTTCCATATTCACTGTGAATAGACATTACGTGGGAAACGGAAGATGATGGCCATGAGCATGAGCAGTCCCATGACAAACGGATAATAGAGATAGGGAATAATCTCGATGGGATTAAGCTCTGCCAACTTGCTGGCCATCAGCATCTGCGCCCCGTAGGGGATGACGCCCTGCGCAAAGCATGAAAAGGTGTCGAGGATGCTGGCCGTTCGGCGCGGGTCGATTCCGAAGCGCTCCGAAATCTCCTTTGAAAGGTTACCGACCGTCAGGATGGCAATGGTGTTGTTGGCCGTACAGAAATTAGTAAAGACGACAAGGCCTGCAATGCTGAGTTCGGCACCACGCTTGCCGGAAATCCGGCGTGTGAGACGCTGGAGAATATAGTCGATGCCGCCCAGGTAGCGGATGACACCCACCATGCCCGCTGCCATCAGCGTGACAATAATGAGCTCGCCCATGCCAAGGATGCCCTCCCCCATGGCCGTCAGCCACTGATAGAAGTCGTAACAGCCCCGCATCATGCCAATGACGCCCGTCGACAAGATGCCGAGCACGAGCACCATCATCACGTTCATCCCAATCAGTGCCGTAAGCAGCACCAGCAGGTAAGGAAGCACAAGGACCCAGTCGACCTGCCGGTGAAACGATTCCACCTGAATCTCCATGCCCATCATCACATACACCAACAGCACCACAATGGCGGCCGGAACCACGATGCGGGCATTCAGCCGGAACTTGTCGACCATACGGCAGCCCTGAGTCTGGGTGGCAACAATGGTGGTGTCGGAGATGAACGACAGGTTGTCGCCGAAATAGGCACCTCCCACGACCACGGCCGTCGCCAGCGGTACAGAGAGCAAATCATCCCCCATTGACGAAACCTCCTGGGCAATGCCTGTGGCTATCGGGACGAGGGCCACGATGGTGCCCACGCTCGTGCCCACGCTCAGCGAAATGAAGCAGGCCGTGAGAAACAGCCCTGCTAACAGCAATTGGGGAGGAAGGGTGGAAAGACACAGGTCGACCGTTGCCTGGATAGCGCCCATCTTTTCAGCCGAATAGGCAAATGCACCGGCCAGGATGAATATCCAGACCATCATGAGCAGGTTGGAATGCGCCGCACCTTTGGAGTAGACCTTGATACGCTCGTCAAGCGGCATGCCCTTCAGCAACAGGATGGAATAAGCACTGGCCAACATAAAGGCTACCGTGATTGGCACACTGTAGAAATCGTGGGCCAACAAACTGAACACCATATAGAAGGCCAGAAACACCAACAATGGCGACAGGGCTAACCATCCTCGAGAAGGCGGGAAATCACTCATTTGGCTACAAAGATACAAAACTTTCGTAATCCTTGATTCGCAAATCACAATTATTTTGTACCTTTGTTTCGTCATCATACCTTTTATAATTATGGAACAAGGAATGTTTTATGACATTTGTGGTTTTGTGGCCAGCATCGGCATGATTCTTGGCTATCTGCCTCAGGCCATCGAAACCATACGCACCCGCAACACCGACGGCATTGCGCTGCCCACTTTTCTCATGATGGCCATTGGCGGATTGTGCTTCATGCTTCAGGGCATACTCCACAAGCCCGACATCCTTTGGTCGTTGTTCCTCACGAACTTGGTGACTACCACGTGCAGCGTCATCGTCTTTAGCATCAAAATTTACAATGACTATTTCAGGAAATAAAACAACAAAGGAATATGAAAGATATTACAACTGAAGACCGTCGTTTCATGCAGATGGCCATAGACCTGAGTATTGAGAACGTTGCAAACGGCGGCGGCCCGTTCGGAGCCGTCATCGTAAAGGATGGCAAAGTGGTGGCCACGGGCGTGAACCGCGTGACGGCCAACAACGACCCCACGGCTCATGCCGAGGTGAGCGCCATCAGGGCTGCCTGCCAGAAGATGCAGGATTTCCGCCTGACCGACTGCACATGCTACACTTCCTGCGAGCCATGTCCCATGTGCCTGAGCGCGCTCTACTGGGCCGGCGTTAGCCGCATCTGGTATGGCAACACCAAAGCCGACGCCGACCACATAGGCTTTGGCGACGATTTCATCTACAAGGAAATTGAGAAGCCCTACGAAAAACGCACCATCCCGATTCAAGGAATGATGCGCGATGAAGCCCTTGCCGCTTTCAAGGCTTGGGAAGAAAAAGAAGATAAGGTGGAGTACTAAACTCCACCTTTTTTATATCCTTATTTTATTAGAAGTAGAAGCCGAAGCCCACCTTCAGGCCGATGCGACTGCCGTCGGAGAAGTCGTTGAAGCAAAGGTTATAGTAGAGAGCGGGCTCTACGCTCATGAAGTGGTTCAAGTAGAAGCAATAACCGGCCTCCAGGGCAAGCGAAATGTTGTTGTTGCGAACGTGGGGCTGAGTCATGCCGTAGTAGGCCACTACGGGATTACCGGCCGAATCCGTGAAGGGCATGCCTGCAGCATCGACGGATGCCGTGATGGGAGTTGCGTTGCCGGGCTGGCTCTCGTGGCTGTAAAGAAGGCCGCCACTCAGGTAAATGCCCGTGCGCTTGAAGTAATATCTTGTGCCCACGCCTAATTCGAAGGCATTCACGTCCGGCCCCTTCAGCGACTGGTGGTTATAGCCAATGCGAGCGTAAGGCATCCAGCATTCCTCGACAAAGTAGCCGGCTGTTCCCTCAAAGCCAAAGCGGAAACGCGAGTCCTTGCTGTAGTTCATTTCCAAACCCGTCAGCGAGGCATTCACGTACTTTGTTTTTTTCTCGAACTGAGCATTTGCACTCAAACTAACAATGGCCAGCAACAGGGCCAACATAGACCTTCTCATAGTTTTACAATTATTTTGTACATTGTGTCACAAAGGTAATAATATTTTTTATTTTTCGGCAATATTTCCTGAATTTATTCATATCTTTGCACATATGAAACGCTTTACCGTTGCATTACTTACCGTTTTGTTGGTTTCGACCTACATGCGGGCCCAGTATGCCTGGGAAGCCGAAGCCCCGAAACGCGAACTGAGAGCCGTGTGGATTACCACGCTCAGCGGGCTCGACTGGCCTCGGGCCAAGGCAACGGGAAAGGCTTCCGTCGAGCAGCAGAAGGAAGAGTTTTGCCAGATGCTCGACCAGCTGAAGGCCTGCAACATCAACACCATACTGCTGCAAACTCGAGTCCGTGGCTCCGTCATCTATCCCAGCAAGCTGGAACCCTGGGACCGCTGCCTGACGGGGACCTTCGGACGAATGCCCGGCTACGACCCGTTGGCGTTTGCCATTCAGGAGACCCACCGGCGCGGCATGGAGCTCCATGCCTGGGTGGTGACCATTCCCGCCTTCAAAACGGAGGTTGCCAAGACGATGGGCCGCAATTCTCTCCTGCACACTCACCCCGAACTTCTCAAGAAACACAACGGACAATATTATCTCGACCCCGGGCTGCCCGGCACGGCCGACTACCTTTCGCGCATCGTGGACGAGATTGTGACGCAGTACGACGTCGACGGAATCCACTTCGACTACATCCGCTACCCAGAAGAGGCCGCCAATTTCCCCGACGGTGCCACGTACAGGAAATATGGCCAGGGAAAGCCGAAGGCCCAGTGGAGGCGCGACAACATTACGGCCATCGTGCGTCGACTCTATCGTGAGGTGAAGGCCCAAAAGCCGTGGGTGGTCATGTCATCGAGCCCGGTGGGCAAGTATCGCGACGTCAGGAGATACTCCTCCCGCGGATGGAATGCCTACGATGCCGTGAATCAGGATGCCCAGGGCTGGCTGCGTGAAGGCATTCAGGACGCGCTGTTCCCCATGATGTACTTCACCGGCGACCATTTCTATCCCTTTGCCGCCGACTGGCAAGAGGGTTCCTACGGGCGCCATGTAGCCCCCGGGCTGGGCATTTACTTCCTGTCGCCCACCGAGAAGGACTGGTCCCTGTCCTACATCACCCGCGAACTCAGCTACGTGCGGCGGCAAGGCCTTTCCGGACAGGCATACTTCCGTGCGCGCTTTCTTCTTGACAACCACAAGGGGCTCTACGACTACCTTCGCGACCACTTCTATCCCCACCCTGCCCTGCCGCCCGTCTACCAGCAGCCCGACGGCACTCCGCCGGCTCCGCCCTCAGGCTTCAGCGAGGTGCAATTGGAAGGCATGATGGTGAAGCTGAGCTGGACGGATGCCGACGCCGCGCGGATGGGCGGCCTGCGCTACAACGTCTACGCTTCAGCCAAGAAGCCCGTTGCCCCCACGCCGGAAAACCTCATTGTCCCTCTCCTGCCCCAAGCCTCATACACCTACAACCGCCTCAACCTGCTGCTAAGCAGACTGCATCTGGCGGTTACGGCCATCGACCGCTGGGGCAACGAGAGCGAGCCCACTCAATACGACAAATAAAACAACTAAAGATATGACCTACGGAGTAATTGGCACAGGCGCCATCGGAGGATACTACGGAGCGCGGTTGGCACAATCGGGCCAGGAGGTGCACTTCCTGTTGCACCGCGACTACGAATACGTGTGCCAGAACGGGCTGCGCGTAGTCTCGCCGCAGGGCGACTTCCACCTCAAGCACCCCAACGTCTACAACACCACGAGCCAGATGCCTAAGTGCGACGTGGTGCTCGTGTGCCTCAAGACCAACAAGAACCACCTGCTTCGCGAACTGCTGCCCCCACTGCTCCACGAGCGCACCCTCGTCCTGCTCATCCAGAACGGCATTGGCGTGGAAGCCGACGTGCAGGAGATGTTCCCCGGCACATGGCTCGCCGCCGGACTGGCCTTCATCTGCTCGGCCAAGAGCGAGCCGGGACTGGTCAACCACCAGTTCTACGGTTCACTCAACATCGGCAACTATTCGTGCCCCCAGCCTGCAGTCATCGAAGCCCTGCTCGACGAACTCCACCGGGCCAACATCGAGGCCAAGGAACTGGAATACGAGAAGGCCCGCTGGCGCAAGGCCGTCTGGAACATGCCCTACAACGGCATGACGGTGGCCCTGCAGTGTCAGACTCGCGACCTCATGGAAAACCCCGCCAGCCGCAACCTCATCTGGGAACAGATGCTCGAGGTGTGCCGTGCCGCCACGGCGCTTGGCGTCGAGGGCGTCGACGAGGCCTTTGCCCGGAAGATGATGGAAATGACCGACGCGATGATTCCCTACAGCCCCTCGATGCGGCTCGACTGGGATTTCCACCGCCCGATGGAGATTCAATACCTCTACACCCGTCCGCTGCTCATGGCCCGCGAGGCCGGCAGTCCCATGCCGCGCCTCGAGATGCTCGAAGCCGAGCTCCGCTTCATGGAAGCCAAGGCATCAAAGCAATAACCTTTATTATCCACGTCCCTATATACAATATACCTTATTTTATTATACAGTAAATACGTAAAAACAACAAATACTATGGAAGACAACAAGAAAGCAACCACACCGAACGCAGGCAACAATGCCGAGAAAGAACTGATACTGCTACGCATCACGGGCGAGGACCGCCCGGGGCTCACCGCCAGCTTCATGGAGATTCTGGCCCGCTACGATGCCGACGTGATGGACATTGGCCAGGCCGACATCCACAACACCCTGTCGCTGGGCATCATGATTTATGTCGATGAGGCAAACTCGGGACAGGTGATGAAGAATGTGCTGTTCAAGGCCAGCGAACTGGGCGTGACCGTACACTTTGCCCCCGTCAGCGAGGCCGAATACAATGCCTGGGTGAGCCGCCAGGGCAAGAACCGCGCCATACTCACCGTGCTGGGCCGCCGACTGGAGGCACGCCAGATTCAGGCCGTAACAAAGGTCATTGCCGACCAGGGGCTGAACATCGACTCCATACGTCGCCTCACGGGTCGCCCACCCTTGCATGCCGACACGGAGTCGACGAAGGCCTGCATCGAGTTTTCGGTGCGCGGCACGCCATGCGACAAAGCCTTGCTCCACGAGCAACTGATGAAGTTCTCGTCAGAGATGGATATGGACTGCTCTTACCAGAAGGACGACATGTACCGCCGTATGCGCCGACTCATCTGCTTCGACATGGACTCCACGCTCATCCAGACCGAGTGTATCGACGAACTGGCCGAGCGCAACGGCGTCGGTGCCCAGGTGCGCGCCATCACCGAGAGTGCCATGCGCGGCGAGATTGACTTCAAGGAGAGTTTCACACGACGCGTCGCCCTGCTGAAGGGGCTCGATGTCTCGGTGATGCAGGACATTGCCGAACACCTGCCCATGACCGAGGGCGTGGAGCGACTGATGATGGTGCTGAAGCGCTACGGCTACAAGATTGCCCTCCTGTCCGGCGGATTCACCTTCTTTGGCGAATACCTGCAGAAGAAGCTGGGCATCGACTACGTCTATGCCAACGAACTGGAGATTGGCGAGGACGGCAAGCTGACGGGCCGCTACTTGGGCGACATCGTCGACGGCCACCGCAAGGCGGAACTCCTGCGCCTTATCGCCCAGGTGGAGAAGGTGGACCTGGAACAGACCATCGCCGTGGGCGACGGAGCCAACGACCTGCCCATGCTCTCGCTGGCCGGACTGGGCATTGCCTTCCACGCCAAGCCACGCGTTGTGGCCAACGCCCGCCAGAGCATCAACACCATCGGCATCGACGGTGTGCTCTACTTCCTCGGCTTCAAGGACTCCTACCTCCACATGTAGAGAGTCCCCGAGGCGGGGATTACTTTTCGTAGTTAATAACCTTGAAGTTGTGGGAACAGTGCTCGGCCACCTTGCCGTTGAGAGCTATGCCCTTCGGTAGCCAGAGTTCCGACAACGAAAGGCAATAGTTGAAAGGCAGGCGTCCCAGCTCCTTCGTCTTTTTGGGCACCTTCAGGGTCTGCAGTGATTGACACCGCAGGAAGGCATAGTCGTCAATGGACTTTAATTCTTCTGGCAAAACGACTTCGCGGAGCGACGTGCAGTCGGCAAACATATATTTTCCGACGGTTTGGTTGGCCGTGAGATAATGGTGCACCCAACAGCGTCCGTCGCTGGTGCGTGTGTAGCGCCAGCCATCCACGTCTGTGCCTATCACCGCCTTGAATTCGCGCCATGCCTTGTCGTCCATCTTGCTGAAGTCGAAGGTCTTCTTTTCTGTGTAGGTATGCACGCCGTCGCTTCTTGTCCACGTTTTCCATCGGGTTCCCGTGGCCAGCCGGGTCGTATAAGCCGCCTTGCCCTTCACTAATTTGGCCCGCGAGAGGTCGAGCCGCTGCAAGGCTCCCCAGGGATAACAGGGCATGGCATCACCCTCGACAGCTCCAGCCATCTGGCGTAGCAGTCGCACGTCGTCGCCGCCAACTGGGCCCACGATGGTGAGCGATGTCACACGCTGAAGTTCCTCTTGCGGCAGGGCCTCGCTCAGGGTGTTGGCTTTGGTCAGCACCACCTCCCTCGCCACTTCCTCGCGCTGCGGTTCCAGTCCATAGACGAGTGCATTCAGGAAGCCCGTGGTCTCTTTCCGGCCGTTAATAAGCAGGCGGAAGTAGCCATTGTGGTTGCCATGCCAGCCCAGGTTGAAGTGGAAGAAGTCGCCCTCGACTCCATCGCAGACAAAGGCATGGCGCCCGCGCGAAACGATGCAGGGCCGATGGGCCTTAATCTCACTGCGCATCAGGCTGTCCACCCTCCAGGCAGGCACGTCCTTGAGGAATTTGCATGCCACGCGACCGGAGTATCGCAGGTTGTTGACAAACAGGTGCTTAATCTCGCCCACGTTCTTCGTCACAGCCCCTTCGCTGATGCCGGGGTCCGTGCAGAGCGACAGCGTGCCCAGCGTGCGCGAAAGGCTGACCAGCGTTGCTGTCGAATCAGCAGTTCCGTACCGGTCAACATAGTCGGCCCACTGGGGCTGCAGTTTCGAGAAGTCGTACCTTAGCACGTCGAGCCCCCTCGGATGGATGTAGACATCGGATTCGCCCTGCTGGGGCCACTCGTGGTAGCGCATCACCAAGGCCATGGCCAAGGGAACACAGCCAATCAGGATGCGCGACTGACCCAGATGGGGCGAGTAGGCATTGTAGGGAGCGTGTTGTCCCCAACTTATGGTGCCCAACAGGGGAGCCACGGTGTCGCGCTGCGCCTGGGAGATGACGGGCAGGGAAAATGGCTGCCGCAAGGACTTTATCTGGTTTTCATAGATGTTGAGCAACACGCCGTAGGTTTCATCTTTTGGCCAGTTCATGTAATGGTTCAGGCTATAGCCCAGCACGGGCTGGCCCAGCTTTTCCCACACGTCGGCCCTCGCCACCACACAAAAGCCTCGCCTCCGCTTGCTGTTGAACACCACCAGGTAGTCGTTCGCGAAGCCCTGTTCCAGCTGCGGGTCTGCCACGCCCTTGCTTACCATCCACTTTTGGGCTGCCTGCAGTTCGCGCTCACACGTTGCGTCGCCCTGCCCCCACACGCAAGCAAGGGGACACAAGGCCAACAGGATAATGAGTATTGTTTTCATGGTTTCGGTTATTGACTGAGAAGGATACCCCAGACGGCAACGATGTGGCACACGGAGCCGGCGAGGACAAAGAAGTGGAAGACGCTGTGCATGTAGGGCCGCTGGTGGAGCGTGTAGAACAGGGCGCCGGTGATGTAGCACACGCCCTCGGCCACAATCCAGGCGAAGCTGGCGGGGATGGTGTCGACCAGGGGCTTCAGGGCCACGAGGCACGACAGGCCCATGAGGACGAAGCACGCCGTCTCGACGTTGCTGTGCTCCTTGAGTCGGCGGAAGCTCATCACCGTGCCCACGATGGCGCAAGTCCACACGAAAACAAACAGGCCCCAGCCCCACCAGCCCTGCTGGCGCAGGGCGATGAGCGTGATGGGCGAATAGGAACCGGCAATGTGCCAGTAGATGGCGGCGTGGTCCCAGCGGCGCAGGGTCTCCTTCTGCCTGGCCCAGCGAGAAGGCAGGGCGTGGTAGACGGTTGAGGCGATATACGACGAGAGCATCCCGAACAGGTAGAGCCAGATGCCGAACTCGGCCCAGCCGTCGCCCTGGCGGTAGACCCACCAGAGGAACAGCGCACCCACGACGAGGCCGAGCACGATGCCGGCGGCGTGGGACGTGGAGTTCCATATTTCTTCCTTCTTACTATAATTAATTGCCATCTTCTTAGTCGTCCGAGCGTCGCCCCCCTTTCTTAACTCTTAACTCTTAACTTTCAACTCCTCCAACAGCCCCCCGCAGGCGTCCTCCAGGATGTCGATGACGTTCTCGAAGCCCTGCGCCCCGCCGTAGTAGGGGTCGGGCACGTGGTCGACAACCTTACTGACGCAAAAGTCCGTCATGCGCCGAATCTTCCGGTCGGTCTCCAAGTCGGGCGACAGGCGGCGCAGGCGGTCGATGTTCGAGTCGTCCATGCCGATGATGAGGTCGAAGTGGCGGAAGTCGCTCGTGCGCACGGGGCGCGACAGGTGGGTCAGCCTGTAGCCGCGGCGGCGGGCGTGGGCCTGCATCCTGGGGTCGCTCTCCTCGCCCTCGTGGTAGTCGATGAGCCCGGCCGAGTCGAGTTCAAAGTCGGCCTGCAGCCCTGCCTCGTCGACAAGGCGCTGCATGACGGCCTCGGCCATCGGACTGCGGCAGATGTTGCCCAGGCAAACAAAGAGTATCCTTTTCATCGTTTCTCGCTTTTCGTTGGCCCCCTCGGGGGTTCGTCGCCGCAAAGTTACATCTTTTTTTTGCATATGCCCACGTTTTTTTGTAATTTCGACACCAGATTACAAACACACCCTATCATGAAACACTGTAAAGCACTCCTTATCATCGTTCTCGCCGTAGCCCTCTCGGCTTGCGGCCGCTTTTCGTTCTTCAACGGGCAGAAAGAGCTTGCCCTTGACTCCATCGGTGCCGAAATCAACGACTCCACGGTCTTCGTTGGCCTCCACATCTTCTACCCCACCGACGGGCCGGCCGAGCTGGTCAAGTCCGTGCGCCAATACATCGCACTGGAACTGAGGGCCGACACCGCCCTGTTCGCCGACGGCCAGGCCCTTATCGACGGCGCTGCCCGGCAGGAGTTCGAACGCCTGAAGGCCCAGCGCAGCGAGGTCATGGCCGACTTTGAACTTGACGAAACGGACGAGTTCGATTACCACCCGTCCTACGAGACCACCTTCGACATCACCAAACTGGCCGAGACCGACAACTACCTGACGCTCAACACCATGAGCTACGAGTTCCTGGGCGGCGCCCACGGCTCCACCTTCGTCAGCGGCGCAACGTTCAGCAAGCTCACCGGCAAGCAAAAGGGCTGGGACCTGCTGACCGACACGGAGAGCGCAGCCTTCAGGCAACTCATCCTGCGCGGCATCAGGAGCTACTTCGAGGATGGCACCGAAGAACCCCTCAGCGACGAAGACTTCGAGGGCATGCTACAGCTGGAGCACGGCTTGGCCGAGGTTCCCCTGCCCCAGGCACCGCCCTACCTCATGCCCGATGGCGTGGCATTCGTCTATCAGCAATACGAAATCGCATGCTACGCGGCCGGACTGCCCTCGTTCACCATCAGCTACGACGACATCCGCCCCTTCCTCTCCCCCGAGGCAGTCGAACTCATTGCCACACCGCAGGAGAAGAAGTGACGCCCACGGGGCATGGCCCCCGTGACATTCAAAAAGCCCTTTCGTAACAGGCCGTGGCGCGACTGCCGCGGCGCACCAGCGTGCCCCGCTCCGTGAGCCTCGTGAGGAGCTGCAGGGCCTGGTACTTCGTCATGCCGAAATGCTCGACGACGGCCTTGCGCGTCAACTTCTGGTGACGGGCAAAGTGGCTGTCCAGGAACGTCGCCACCTCCTCCTGCGAAGGCATCTGGCGCGCCCCGCGGCGGCGCAGCGTAGGCCGCCCCTCGTTGATTCTCGCCAGCAATCCCTCGTCGGCCACAAACTGCAACTCGCTGACGCGCACGTTCCGCGCCGCCAGCCCGGCAGCCGTCTCCACCACCTCGCCCGCCAGCCGCGGCCTCACCGTCCCGATGCCCGGAATGCTCACCGCATGTCCGCCGGCCAACAGCTCGGCCAGGGCGCGCTCCAAGGCAGCAAGCGCCGTGTGCAACGCCCCGCGGCTCATCACCCCCTCCAACTCGTGCATCTTCTCCACCAAATCATCCTCCGCAACAGTCGACGAAGGCAACAGGCGCACGTGGTGCCCCACCCCTTCGCCAGCCCCCTCGCGGCGCGAGCTTGGCGGATTCGCAACAATCATGTAGTC
Source organism: uncultured Prevotellaceae bacterium (assembly GCA_945828295.1). Lineage (GTDB taxonomy): Bacteria > Bacteroidota > Bacteroidia > Bacteroidales > Bacteroidaceae > Physcousia. The sequence continues at coordinate 36,642 of CALZQV010000004.1, forward strand.
ATACTTCTCAAGTGCCATAAACTTTACTTTTTACGTTATACATCGACGCGAAGATACCACCTTTTCCCCACAACTCCAAACAAAAGGCGAAACTTCTGTCCTCTTGTCCCACAATTGTCGGCCAAGCCCAACCCTGCGTCGCCGCTCCCCCATCCCTGCGTCGCCCCGCTTGTCCCACCCCTGTCGTCCAAGCCTCCCCTCCCCCCGCCTTTTTCCTCTCCCCCCAACTTTTTCGCCCCGTTAATAGTTTCTCTACGCAAAAAACACTATATTTGTACCCGTACTCAGGTACAGGACATAGGCTCTTACATCACCGAATCACCACCTCGAAGATAAACGAGCCATGTAACAAAAGCTATTAGAGCGTCGCGCGATAGTGCGCAGACGTTTCTATGATGCTTTTGAGGTTTGTGGTGATCCTTGGTGATGCGTAGAGACAGTCTGCGCATTTTTTCGTAGTATTAACATATATAGGCCGGTATTTGACAACATAATAAAATAAGTGTAATATCATGGAGGAAGATGAAATAAGGAGCATCTTTGACTTATGGTCTCCTGTTGAAAACGATGCAACGGATTGGAAAAAAGACTATAATCTATCTGACTGGGAGGATTATGAATCGTGTCCTGATTCTGTTAGATACAGTAATCCGTCGCCTGGATTATGGTATAACGCGAAAAACAATATAGATAATTTCGAGTTTCCTACGTCATTTGTGAGTTTCGACTTTGAGAACCTTTTTCCGCAGCGAGTAACCGCATGCTCCGTTGGTATGGTTAAATATAAGAATGGAGCCATTGTAGATAAATATTATACGCTCATTCGGCCACCATTTGAATATGAAGGGAAAAAAGGCCAACCACTGACCTGGATACACGGGTTTAAAGAAGATGATTTTGAAGGTCAGCCAACATTTGCAGAGGTCCTCCCCAAGAT
>CALZQV010000005.1 GCA_945828295.1 uncultured Prevotellaceae bacterium
CCAGAAATAATAACTACATATATAATAAAAACTCAGCCCTCGGAAATTGATCAAACTTTCGGGGGCTGAGTTTTTAGAAAATCTTCTTTACAATCCAAGAATTGCTTATACGCAATTGCATGAAGTCATATCCTAAGGTGGGTTTTGGGTGAGGGTCAGACGAGGTGGCGGATGATGTCTTCGCGATTGCCGGGCAAGTAGTCGATAACGGGAATTTCAATCATCGTGTAGCAACCGGGCTGCTGACGCATGGAGGCGCGGGCCACGTTGACGAGCACCTGGGCCGTCAGAGCGGGGTTGTTAATCTTCATGTTGAACTCGAAGAGCTGATTGTGGGTCTGGCCGCTGACTCCCTTGCGCACGAGGTTAACGCCGTGGCCCACATCGTTGAGCGCATCGACGCTATCTACCTGGAATACGTGGGTCTCGTCGGAGGCAAAGTAGGGGTCGGCCTTGATGGCACGCGTAACTTCGTCGAGGTCGGCGCCTTCCTCCAGCTCGACATACACCATGCGGCGATGGATGCCTTGGCCAACGGGGATGGTCATCGACAGGGCGTCCTTGACACCGGCCTTCGAACGCACGCAAACGCTGTGGCCCATCGAGCGTCCGGGGCCGAAGTTGGTGTAGGAGATGCCTTTGGGAGCCAGGCTCTCCATAAGGGTGCGCACGACGCTGTCGCTTCCCGGATCCCAGCCGGCAGAGATGATGCTCACGGCCCCACCCTTCTTGGCAGCCTCGTCGAGCGAACGGCGCAAGTCGACAATCTGGGTGTGGATGTCGAACGAGTCGACCGTGTTGATTCCCTTGGCCAGATACTGCTTGGCATATTCCTCTACGCTGCGCGTGGGCGTTGCCAGTATGGCCACGTCGACCTTGCCCAGCTCGTCGATATCCTTAACAACCTTGTATCCCTCAAGTTCCTTGGGCAGGTTTTCGGCACCCTTGCGGCGCACGATGCCTGCTATTTCCATGTCCGGCGCTTCGAGCAAAGCCTGAAGGGCATACTTTCCGATGTTGCCATATCCAACGATGGCTACTTTGATTTTTTCCATAATACCTATTATTTAATAACTGTTATTACTTTCTGGGTTAGCGTTGTGTCTCATGACTGTTCATTCCTCTTCCTGGAACATGGGGTCCCATGCGGGCAGGCGGATGGGCTTCTGCTTAAGCAGGGCGAGGATGTTTTCGGGAATGTACTTCTTGTTCACCACGACGCGGAACATGTATTCGCGGAACCACTGGTCGGTCATAATGAGATGGCCGGCATAGCCGTAGGTGGGGCCCCACGAGTTTTCAACCTTCCACTTCGTGGGTCGTCCGTTTTTGTCGAGGTCTACTGCCACGAGGGTCATGGCGTGGCTCGAGCCCGAGTCGTGGGTCTGGATGCGCTGGCGCTTGTCCATCGAGAACGTGGTGCCAAAGAGGTCGTCATAGTCGTAGTTGTTGATGTCGAGGAGTCCGTTGGTGCGGTTCAGCTGCTTGCCCACGTCGCAAGAGAAATACATGGGCACACTGTCGCGCAGCGAGGCGATGGCCAAGGGCGCAAGGTCGTTGATGTCGAGGTTCAGGTAGAGCCAGTTGTGACCTTCGTAGACGTGGCGGTCCATGTCAATCTCATATACCTTATTATAAGGGCGGCTGGGGTCGTTCATGAGCATGACGTAGTCGGCATTGAGGTCTTCGTCCGGAGCACACACTTCCTTGTAGAACGACATAGGCGTATATGACTTGGGCTCGCCCAGCAGCTTGCCGTTCTTGTCCTTGGGGGCCCAGGTGAACTGCTTCACGGGCTGGCCGTAGGCAATAGTGAGCATTCGGTAAATGACCTTCATCTGTTCCATCTTGTAAGCCTCGAGCGCAGCCACGCTCTCGCCTTGCGCTGCCTTTTCACGCAGGTTGATGGCAATCTCGCGCAACTTGCGTTTCAGGTGGCTGTTGAATTCGCTGGTGTTGTTGGCAATGTAGGTCTCGGGCATGACATCCTTGGGCACCAGACCGTATTTCGTTACCAGGTCGGCCACGCCCGTGTAGGTGCCACCGTCGCTCAGCGGATTGCTCATCAGCCACTGCACCTGCTGTGCGTCGATGTCCTGCTTGCGGGTGTCGATGATGCCCTGGAGGAAGAGGTTACTCTTTTCCAGCTGGTCGTAGAAGAAAAGGTAGACGTGGCTGAACATGAAGTTTTCAATCTTCAGATTCTTCATGGCTCGCTGGCGCAGGACATTGGTGCCCGTGAACAACCAGCAGCGGCCCGAGCTCTCCTGGTTCGTGATGCCTGAGTTCTTCACTTCCACCGAAAACCACGTGTCGAGGGCTTGGGGGTTGCCTGGCACAAGCGTCATCTTGTTGATGGATACGGATTGGATGGCATTGCGCAAGGCGCGCTCGGCACTGCTGCTTTCGCTTTGTTTTTCCAACTGGTTCAAAACTTCGGGGGTGATTGTCTGTTGGGCGCTCAAGGTTCCGCAGCACAACAGAGAGAAAACTAATAATATACCTTTCATAATGCTATGATTTTGTTGCAAAATTAATACATTTTGTCAATACTACCATTAAATAATGTTTTTATTTGTAATAAATTGACATTTTAGCCCCTCTTTGCTTCGCCTTTCTTGCCACAATGGCTCACTTTGGGAAATGTTTAGCCTTTTCTGTCAAAAACGGCCGTAAAAGGCGCTTCGAATCGGCTTTTTTGTGTAATTTTGCGCAAACTTAGCACAAGATACCATGATACGTAAATTTGATTTTCTGATTATCGGCGGCGGTGTTGCCGGCATGAGTTATGCACTGAAGGCGGCTAACAGCAGGAAGGGCAAGGTTGCCCTGGTGTGTAAGACCACACTCGACGAAGCCAACACGGCAAAGGCGCAGGGCGGCATCGCATCGGTTACGAACCTGAAGGTAGATAACTTCGAAAAGCACATCCAGGATACAATGGTTGCCGGCGACTTTATCAGCGACCCGCAGGCCGTGGAACAGGTGGTTCGCAACGCCCCAAAGGGTATTGAAGACTTAATCAAGTGGGGCGTGAACTTCGACAAAAAGGAAGACGGCGAGTTCGACTTGCACCGCGAGGGCGGACACTCCGAGTTCCGCATTCTGCACCATGCCGACGACACGGGCTTCGAAATACAGCGCGGACTGATGGAGGCCGTGCGGCGCAACAAACGTATCACGGTTCTTGAGAACCACTATGCCGTGGAGATTATCACCCAGCACCACTTGGGCCGCGAGGTGAATCGCCACATGACCGACATCGAGTGCTATGGGGCCTACATTCTGGACCCCGACACACAGAAGGTGGATACGTTTCTCAGCCGCGTGACACTGATGGCCACGGGAGGCACGGGAGCCGTCTATGCCACCACGTCGAACCCCAACATTGCCACTGGCGACGGCATAGCCATGGTGTACCGCGCCAAGGGCATCGTCAAGGACATGGAGTTTGTGCAGTTCCACCCTACCGTTCTCTTCAACCCTGCCGAAACGCATCCTGCCTACCTCATTACCGAAGCCATGCGCGGCTATGGCGGCATACTGAAGCTGCCCAATGGCGAAGAGTTCATGCAGAAGTACGATAAGCGGCTGTCGCTGGCTCCGCGTGACATCGTGGCCCGCGCCATAGACCGCGAGATGAAGATTCACGGCATAGACCACGTGTGTCTCGACGTGACCCACAAGGATCCCGACGAAACGCGCCACCACTTTCCGAATATCTATGCCAAGTGCCTATCCATCGGCATCGACATCACGAAGCAGATGATTCCCGTTTGTCCCTCGGCCCACTACATGTGCGGAGGCATTAAGGTGGACCTTAACGGCGAGTCGACCATCCATCGCCTATACGCCGTGGGCGAATGTTCGTGCACGGGACTGCACGGCGGCAACCGCCTGGCATCGAACTCGCTTATCGAAGCCGTCGTCTATGCCGACGCTGCGGCCAAGCACTCGCTTGAGCACATCGATGAGTATAGCTTCAACGACCAAGTGCCCGAGTGGAACGACGAAGGCACGATGTCGAACGAAGAGAAGGTGCTCATTGCCCAGGACATGAAGGAAGTGGGACAGATTATGTCGAACTACGTGGGCATTGTCAGAAGCGACCTTCGCCTGCACCGCGCCTGGACACGACTCGACCTCCTGTACGAAGAGACGGAGGAACTCTTCAAGCGCGTGAAGCCCACGAAGGACATCTGTGAGCTGCGCAACATGATTAACGTGGGTTATCTTATCACACGCCAGGCCTTGGAGCGCAAGGAGAGCCGCGGACTGCACTATACCGTGGACTATCCCAAACACGCCTACGACCAGAAGTAATCCTTAAGATTTATTGTAGCCTTGCCGCGGGCTGGCCGAAACTTGGCTGGCCCGTCAGAGGCGCCATGCCTTGGGCATAAAGAGGAAGAGGACGGTGAATATCTCGAGACGGCCGACGAGCATCAGGAAACTCAGGAATACCTTAGCGGCCGGCGAAACGGCAACAAAGTTGCCTGCAGGACCCAGTTCGCCCAGCGCCGGTCCCGTGTTGCCAAGACTCGTGACAACGGCTCCGAAGGCCGTCGTGAGGTCGTAACCCATGAACATCGTCATCAGGGCGCAACTCAGCACCAGGATAAATACGTAGATTACCAGGAACGACATCACACGGCGAATGTGCTGTTCGGCAATGACGCGCCCGTTGAACTTGATGCTGATGACAGCGTGAGGGTGGAGATGGGTGCGGAACTCGCGGAAGGCATACTTCAGGTATATGATGATGCGCATCATTTTTACGCCTCCTGCCGTGCTCATCGTGCAACCTCCGACTATCATCATGATGACGGTGGGCATCCAGAATGGTGTGCCCCAACCCACGTAGTCGTAGATTTCACTCTGGAATCCGCTGGAACTGATGATGCTGGCCACGTGGAACAGGCTTGTGCGGAACACTTCTTCACCGCTTTGGGGAACGGCCACGCTGCCGTCGAATGTCGTGAAGCGGAACAGCAGGCAGAACACGGCCACCAGGCCGACAACGGTGAACAGGAATCCCCGAACCTCCTCGTTCTTCATGCATTCGCGCACGCGCCATATAGATAAATAGTAGTAGAGGCCGAAGTTGATAGCGCAAATGAGCATGAAGACGGCGCAGACATATTCGATGTAGGCTGAGTGGAAGTAGCCAATGTTTGCCGTGTGGGTGCCGAAACCTCCCGTGGACACGGTGGACAGGGAATAGCATAGCGCGTCGAACAGGCCCATGGGGCCCACCCAATACATAAAGGTGCACAGGGCGGTGAGCACAAGGTAGATGAGCAGCAGGCGACGCGACGTGGCACCAATCTTCGGTTGCAGGCGGTTGATGGTGAGACACGACACCTCCGCTATGAACATCGTGGAGTTCTTGAGGTCCTTCACGGGTAGAATCGCAAACGAGAACACGACGATACCCAGACCGCCCATCCATTGCGTCAGGCTGCGCCACAGCAGGATGCCGTGCGGCATTGCCTCAATGTCGGGAATTGCTGTCGCACCCATCGCGGTGAAGCCACTCATCGTCTCGAAGTAGGCGCTCGCTATGTCGATGTCGAGGCCTTCGTATAGAATGTAGGGCAGCATGCCGAAGGCTGAAAACACCACCCATGTCAGTCCTACGATGATATAGGCTCCCCCGCGCGACAGTTGCTTCGTCGTCCTGCCTAATTTGGTGTGGCCATACGACGTGAGCAGCGTTCCGCAGGCGAAGGTGATTAAGGTTGTCCAAAGCAGCGCTTTCCAGTCGCTCTCGCCCGCCGTGTGGTGGTAATAGAGAGCAACCAGCGTGGTGAAGCCCATAAATAGGCTCTCCATGGTAAGCAACATGCCAAATATGCTCTTCTTCATTTCTTTTCCTGGCTAATACGATACGCTGCAGTCGAAACCTGCCTCCCTTACGCGCCGGGCTATGCTGTCGAGTACGTCAGCCCTCGCCTTCTCCAAACCGCTGACTGGCGTTTCGCGGGCAACGGTGTAGATCATAACCTGGCGCGGCTTTATGCGATGCAGGGCTTCCAGCCATGGTGATACGTACTCCTCGCCCGTGTTGTCCATGCCCATGCCGGTTAAAAACATCGTCTGGATGATGACCTTGGGACTCATCTCTGCCAGGTGGCCGATGATGGCCGCCACGTCGTAGTGGCCCTGCGGGCGGTCGAGGCGGCGGATGTAGTCTGCCGACACGGTGTCGAGCTTCATGATAGGATTATCGGTGCGGAGCAGCGCCTCGCGCACTGCTGCACTGGATACTCGTGTGCTATTGCTCAGCACGGAAATCTTGGCTTCGGGGAAATATTTATCGCGAAGGCCGATAACGTCGTCCACAATCTCGGGGAACAGGGGATGGAGCGTGGGTTCACCGTTACCGGCAAAGGTCAGTACGTCGGGCCGGGGCCCCTCGTTTTGCATCTTAATCAACTGGCTTTCAAGTGCGCTGCTCACTTCCTGACGCGTAGGGAGCGGTGCCTTGGCACGTCGTTCTTCGTTCAGCCCGCACTCACAATAGATGCAGTCAAACGAACACCATTTTCCGTCGGAAGGTAATAAGTTGATACCCAGCGACACACCAAGGCGCCTGCTATGCACGGGACCGAATATTGGCGACGGATAGACAATTGTACTCATATTCAGCGGCAAAGTTAATGCAAAGCAAATAAAAAGGCAAATTTTCGGGCAGCAAATAGGCTATTGTCATATCCTCAGCCTGAGCTGAAGGGTGATGTCGTTCTTCCAGGGACTGCGGATTTGTTGCATGCCATTGCCTTGGGTGTTGCGGTCGAAAAAGTGTGTCAGGCCGTAAAGTACCTCGGCCATGAGACGCTTCTTCCACAGGGCAAACTTGCCGGTTGCCACAAGTCGCAGGCCCTTTCCGAAAAGGGAGGGGAAGTGGAACTGGTCGCTCACCACGGGCTCGTATTGAAAGATGCGTGTGTCGTAGTTTGGGGTACGAAAATAGGAAAGCAGAGCCGACGTCTGTGCCCATTTCTTTTCGTAGCGCAGGCGCTGTGACAGGGAGATGCCCGTGCCGCGACTCCTGAGAGAGTGGAGGTTGAAGGTGGACTGCAGTTGCCACGACTTGCCTTGGCGGCGCGTATATTGCAGGCGCAGGCGGTTGTGGACCTCCATCTTGTCGTAGCGCTCCTTGCGTTTCAGCTGAAAGCGGACAAGGAGGGTGTTGCGCCTGCGTATGGTGTATTCGGCTCGCACACTGCCCTCCTGACCGCGACTGCTGTGGGTGAGACTATAGCGCGGCCAGGGGTTGTAGAAGAAGTCGGCGTAGGCCGTGACATTCAAAGCGTCGGCGGGCATTGCGTCAAGTCGCAGTGTTGCCCCGCTTTCGTTCTGGGCGTTGCTGTTCTCGGAGAGTGCCGAAGCGTAGAATGAATAGTAGCGATAGGAATAGAAGCGGTAGGAGGCGCTCAGCGTGTAGCGAGGCGATATCTTCCAGCTGGCACGCTCAAGGGTTGCCCAGCCGCCCTGCTCGGTGCTGTAGGCCGTCTCGCCGCCAAGACTGAACCACAGGCTCTTGTAGCTGTAGTTGATGCCCACGATGCCAAAGTTGCTGCCCGCAGGGTATATCTGGCGATAGACTTCGGTGCCCGGCTTCAGCTTGCGGTTGAAGTGTTGGTAGTAGCCAGTCGTTCCCAGGCGCAGGCCCTTGTGCTTCCATGTCAGATTGGCACCCGCTGAGGTGCTCACGAGGTTGTGTTTCATTTCCATTTCCTTGTCGGTGCGATGCAAGCCCGAGGTTTGTATGGTGCGGACGGTGCCGTCGGCGTTGAGCGAGGCGTCGTGTTGGCGTGCCGACAACCACGTCGAGAGTTCCACCTCCCCAAAGCGAAGTGTGGCGGCTGCTCCGCGCAGGTAATTCACTTCGTCCATGCCGCGTTTGGCTCGCAGTCCTTGGCTGGGCTGATCCATCAGGCTCGACTTGCCTGTTGCGAACCCGCCGTTGTTGATTACCAGCCCTTCGCCGAAGCCTACTTTGTAGTCACCCGCAACGGCCGTGCGCAGGCAGCCCATGTCGCGAACCATCAGCCAGAAGCCATAGCTGTCCCATCCGCGATTGTTGCGGAAGGGCTCGCCTGGGTCTTTTTCTGCCGTTGCGCCAAGGTCGAGCCGGTTATGGCTGCTCAGCCGATAGCGAATCTTGTGGTAGAGGGGATTACCATTGTAACCTCCGGATTGGGGGGAGTAACTATACCCGTCGCGATAATATAGGGGTAGGTCGATGCGTGACGAAACCTCGTGGTGTGCCTCGCGGAGCAGCGACTTCAGGGTGAGGGTGTCATGCCGCACGAAAACGGAAGGGTCGGCATGAAGGAACAGCGACAGATAGCGCCGTGTCTTGGAGTCGACCGACGGGATTGCCATCAGCTCACTGAGCGATCGCATGCCACGATGGAGAAAGATGTAGGTATGAATCTCCTCGATTTGCTCGTCGGAGAGAAAGGGTATCTGACTCAGTTGTTCGCGTGTGGCTGTGTTGATGTCCAGGGGATGGGCTGCCAGCTCGGCCAGTTCTTCCATGTGGTCGGTCCATCCTTGTTGCTCGGCATATTCGTCGTCGCCGACCTCCTCGACAAAGTCTTGCCAGGTCATCGTCGACTGCCCTCTCGCCTGCCCTATGGCCACGATGAATGTGGCAATGATGATGCTCAGTCTCACAGATGCACGTATCGTGGTTCTTCTTGGTTCAGCTGAGGAGCAGGTTGAGGAGTGAGGCGTGGTGCCTGTCCGTAGTCGGCGAAGTCGGCTCTGCGCATGTTATATTCGATGTCCGGCGAGCCCAGAAACTCCTGTGTGCTTGCTGCCACTGCCTGTTCGTCGTGCAGTTGTGATGTCAGTGTGTATATGGAGATGTCTTTCATGGGCGTTGGTGTTCTGTCCTATGCTCAGCCCTTCACGATTCGTTTGATGTCGCTGAGCTTGTTGAGGGCTTCGAGGGGCGTGAGGTTGTTGACATCGAGCCCCAGGATTTCGTCGCGCACCTGAGCCAGCACGGGGTCGTCGAGCTGGAAGAAGTTCATCTGCACGTTGTCCTGCTTCTTCAAAATCTGGATGCTGCCGCCAACCTCGTTGTTCTTGGTGGCTTCGAGCTGGTGAAGCACTTGGTCGGCGCGCGACACGATGCTTGTGGGCATGCCTGCCAGTTTGGCCACGTGGATGCCGAAGGAATGTTCCGACCCGCCGCGTTCCAGCTTGCGCAGGAAGATGACCTTGCCATCGATTTCGCGCACGCTGACGTTGAAGTTCTTGATGCGCGGGTAGGTCGACTGCATTTCGTTAAGCTCGTGGTAGTGGGTGGCAAAGAGTGTGCGTGCCTTTGCGCGCTGATTCTCGTGGATGTATTCCACAATGGCCCAGGCGATGCTGATGCCGTCGTAGGTGGAGGTGCCGCGACCCAGTTCGTCGAAGATGACGAGGGAGCGTGGCGACAGGTTGTTCAGTATGTTCGAGGCTTCGCTCATCTCCACCATGAATGTGCTCTCGCCCATCGAGATGTTGTCGCTGGCGCCGACGCGGGTGAAGATTTTGTCGACGATGCCTATGCGTGCCCGTTCGGCCGGAACGAAGCAGCCAATCTGGGCCATCAGCGTGATGAGGGCCGTCTGGCGCAGCAGTGCGCTCTTACCAGCCATGTTGGGGCCGGTGATGATGATGATTTGCTGTGTTTCGTTGTCGAGGTAGACGTCGTTGGGGATGTAGCGTTCGCCCACGGGCATCTGGGTTTCGATTACCGGGTGGCGGCCCTGCCGGATGTCGATGATAAAGCTGTCGTCAACCACCGGCCGGATGTAGTGTTGCTCGCGGGCAGCCATGGCGAAGGACAGCAGGCAGTCGAGCTGTGCAACGAGGTTGGCGTTGATTTGAATCTGAGGTGTGAAATCGGCAAGGGCCACCACGAGTTCGTTGAACAGGCGTGTCTCCAGTGCCAGAATCTTGTCCTCGGCTCCCAGAATCTTCTCTTCGTATTCCTTCAGCTCTTGGGTGATGTAGCGCTCGGCCTGGGCAAGGGTTTGCTTGCGCACCCACTCTTGCGGCACCTTGTCCTTGAAGGTGTTGCGCACCTCCAGGTAGTAGCCGAAGACGTTGTTGTAGCCAATCTTCAGGCTGCTGATGCCCGTGCGTTCGGCCTCGTTTTGTTGCAGCTGCAGCAGATAGTTCTTGCCGCCATAGGCGATGTTGCGCAACTCGTCGAGTTCTTGGTTCACGCCGTTGGCAATCACGTTGCCCTTGTTCACCATGAGTGGTGGGTCGGGCTGAATCTCGCGGGCTATGCGATCGCGAATACTGGTGCACGGGCTCAGCTGCTCGCCGATTTGGCGTATGGTGTCGTTACTGCTCTGCTGACAGGCGGTCTTGATTTGCTCTACGGCCTGCAAGGCTATGCGCAGCTGCACCACGTCGCGCGGCGAGACGCGCCCCACGCTCACCTTCGATATGATGCGCTCCAGGTCGTTGATGGGATGAAGGTTTTCCTCGATGAAGTCGCGGAATTCGGGTTCCCGGAAGTAGTAGTCCACCACGTCGAGACGTTGCTCGATGAGGCGTACGTCGTTGAGTGGGAACGTTATCCAGCGGCGCAGCATGCGGGCCCCCATGGGGGTGATGGTGTGGTCGATGACGTCGGTCAGCGATTTGCCGTCTTCGTTCATCGAATAGAGCAGCTCGAGCGAGCGCAGGGTGAACTTGTCGAGGCGCACGTAGCGGTCTTCTTCGATGCGGCGCAGGGCCGTGATGTGACGCAGCTGAATGTGTTGTGTGATTTCGAGGTACTGCAGTATGGCCCCGCTGGCCACGATGCCGCTCTTGAGGTGTTCCACGCCGAAGCCTTTGAGGTTCCTGACTTCGAAGTGCTTGGTCAGTTTCTTCGTGGCAAACTGTTCGGTGAACACCCAGTCGTCGAGCTCAAAGGTGCAGTGGCGCGTGCCGAACGAACCTTCGAACTGAGGGCGCCGTCCCCGTTCGAAGAGCACCTCTTTGGGCCCGAAGTTATCAATGAGTTTGTCGACGTATTCCACCGTGCCCTCGGCACAAAGGAACTCGCCGGTGCTGATGTCGAGGAAAGAAACGCCGCAGGTTGCCTTGCCGAAGTGGACGGCGCAGAGGAAGTTGTTCTCCTTGTAGTTAAGCACGTTGTCGCTCATGGCCACGCCTGGCGTCACCAGTTCCGTGATGCCCCTCTTGACGAGTTTCTTCGTCAGCTTCGGGTCTTCCAGTTGGTCGCAGATGGCCACGCGGCGGCCTGCCCTGATGAGTTTCGGCAGATAGGTGTCCAGCGCATGATGCGGGAAGCCCGCCATCTCCGTCGGGTTTTCACCGCCGTTGTTGCGCTTCGTCAGCGTGATACCCAGTATGGCCGATGCCTCCACGGCATCCTGGCAGTAGGTCTCGTAGAAGTCGCCGCAGCGGAAGAGCAGTATCGCGTCGGGGTGCTTCGCCTTCAGGTCGAAGAACTGCTTCATCATTGGTGTAAGACCTTCGCTCTTTGCCATGCTATTGTGTGTGCTGTTATTTGAGTGTAAAGTTATTCAAAATATATGAATGCGGGAATTATTTTTCGGTTTTTCGGCTGTGCCACATGCACCAGGCGCCGAGGAGGACGAAGGGGATGCTGAGGAGCTGGCCCATGTTCAGGAGCATGCCGTTTTCGAAGTCGACCTGGTTCTCCTTGGTGTACTCGATGAAGATGCGCGCGGTGAAGATGAGGAAGAGGCAGAGGCCGAAGAAGAAGCCGGTGCCCACCTTCTGGGGCTGGCGGCGGTAGAAGTACCAGTGGACGAGGAAGAAGAGGGCGTAGCACAGTGCCTCGTAGAACTGGCCGGGGTGGCGTGGCAGCTGGTCGATGCGCTCGAAGATGAAGGCCCAGGGCACGTCGGTGGGGCGGCCGATGATTTCGGAGTTCATGAGGTTGCCCATGCGTATGGCGCAGGCGCAGATGGGGGTGACGATGGCGATGTTGTCGAGCACGGTGAACAGTCGGAGTCCCGTCTTGCGCACGAAGAGCCACAGGGCAATCATCAGTCCCAGTGTGCCGCCGTGGCTGGCCAGTCCCTCGTAGCCGGTGAAGTGCCACGAGCCGTCGGCTCCCAGCTTGGCCGGGACGATCATTTCCAGCATGTGGGTGGGGCTGCCGAGGAAGTAGGCGGGTTCGTAGAACAGGCAGTGGCCCAGGCGGGCGCCGATGAGTATGCCGAAGAAGCAGTAGAAGACCAGGGGTTCGAACTTCTCTTCGGGTATGCGCTGCTCTTTGTACAGCTTATGTTCGAGCAGATAGACCGAGAAGAGGCCGATGGCCCAGCACAGCGAGTACCAGCGCACGCCGAAGCTTCCGAGGTGGAAGGCGAAGATGTCGGGGTTCCAGTGTATGAACAGCAGACCCACCCCAGCCCTCCCTTGTAGGGAGGGAGTGGTTACTTGTGCCAACAATGGAATGGTTATTATTGCTGCGAATAGAAAAAGTAGAATTCTTTTGTTCATGGTTGTCTGATGTTTTTGCTCCCTCCCTACAAGGGAGGGCTGGGGAGGGTCTACACGTTGAAGCGGAAATGCATGATGTCGCCGTCCTGCACTTCGTATTCCTTGCCTTCGACGCCCATCTTGCCGGCCTCGCGCACGGCGGCCTCGCTGCCGTAGCGGATGTAGTCGTCGTACTTGATGACCTCGGCGCGGATGAAGCCTTTCTCGAAGTCGGTGTGGATGACGCCGGCGCACTGGGGAGCCTTCCAGCCGCGGCGGAAGGTCCATGCCTTCACTTCCATCTCGCCGGCGGTGATGAAGGTCTGGAGGTTCAGCAGTGAGTAGATGGCCTTGATGAGGCGGTTGCAGCCGCTCTCCGTGAGGCCCATGTCCTCGAGGAACATCTGCTTCTCCTCGTAGGTCTCCAGTTCGGCGATGTCGGCCTCGGTCTGGGCCGAGATGATGAGCATCTGGGCCTGTTCGTCCTTGATGGCTTCCTCGACGGCGCGTGTGTACTGGTTGCCGTCCTTGGCGCTCTGGTCGTCGACGTTGCAGACGTACAGCACGGGTTTGGTGGTCAGGAGGAAGAGGTTCTTGGCGGCAGCGGCTTCGTCCTCCGTGTCGAATTCCACGGTGCGGGCGCTCCGGCCCTGCAGCAGTGCGGCCTTGTAGGCCTCCAGCACGGTGAGTTCAATCTTGGCCTGCTTGTCGCCGCCCACGCGGGCCTGTTTCTCCACCTTCGCCATGCGGCTTTCGATGGTTTCCAGGTCCTTCAGTTGCAGTTCCATGTCGATGATTTCCTTGTCGCGCACGGGGTTGACCGAGCCGTCGACGTGCACGATGTTGGGGTCGTCGAAGCAGCGCAGCACGTGGATGATGGCGTCGCACTCACGGATGTTGGCCAGGAACTGGTTGCCCAGTCCCTCGCCCTTGGAGGCTCCCTTCACCAGTCCGGCGATGTCGACGATGTCGCACACGGCGGGCACGATGCGCCCGGGGTGGACGAGTTCGGCGAGTTTCGTGAGTCGCTCGTCGGGGACGGATACCTGGCCCATCTGGGCGTCGATGGTGCAAAAGGGGAAATTAGCAGCCTGGGCTTTGGCGCTCGACAGGCAGTTGAACAGGGTGGACTTGCCAACGTTGGGCAGTCCCACGATTCCAGCTTTCAGTGACATATTTACGATTTACTATATTTCATTAGGCAGCAAAGGTACGAAGAAGTGAGCGTAATGCCAAATAAATTCGTAACTTTGGGGCGTTTCGTAAATACTGAAACAGCATGAAACAACTACACTTTCTTGCGCTTGCCTTCCTTGTTGCGGCGCAACAGTCGTGGGCCCCAGGCGCCGCGAGCCTCTCCCCCACCCTCGCCGCGTTGCTTGTCCCACAAGGGTCGGCCAAGAGAATCAAAGCATTGTCGAGCCCCATTCAAAGCATTGTCTGCCTTGTCCCACAATTGTCGGACAAGACAGACGCCGCTTTCTTTTCCTATTAACGATGATTTATGATGGCTCCGCTGATGCCTTATGCGGCATCAGACGATGCCTTGGGCCATCGGCGGAAGAACCTTGGCTCCGCTTCGCTTCGCCGAGCTTTTCGCATCAGACGATGCCTTGGGCCATCATAGCTTTGGCAACCTTCATGAAGCCGGCAACGTTGGCGCCGCGGACGTAGTTGATGTAGCCGTCGGGCTGGGTGCCGTACTTCACGCACTGGTCGTGGATGGCGTGCATGATTTGGTGGAGGCGCTGGTCGACCTCCTCGGCGCGCCAACTGAGGTGCATGGCGTTCTGGCTCATCTCCAGTCCGCTCGTGGCCACACCGCCTGCGTTGACGGCCTTGCCGGGGGCGTAGAGCATCTTGGCGGCGATGAAGGCGTCGATGGCCTCGGGCGTGCAGCCCATGTTGCTGATTTCACCGACGCAGGTGACGCCGTTCCGGATGAGCTGCTGGGCGTCGTCGCCGTTCAGCTCGTTCTGCGTGGCGCAGGGCAGGGCGATGTCGCACTTCACCTCCCAGGGCTTGCGGCCGGGCACGAAGGTTGAGCCGGGGAACTCGTCGGCGTAGGGCTGGCAGATGTCGTTGCCCGAGGCGCGCAGTTCCAGCATGTAGTCAATCTTCTCGCCCGAGATGCCGTCGGGGTCATAGATGTAGCCGTCGGGGCCGCTCAGGGTGATTACCTTGGCGCCCAGCTGGGTGGCCTTCGTGGCTGCGCCCCAGGCCACGTTGCCGAAGCCCGAGATGGCCACCGTCTTGCCCTTGATGTCTATGCCGCGGGTCTGCAGCATTTGGTTGACAAAGTAGAGGCCGCCGAAGCCTGTGGCCTCGGGTCGCACGAGACTGCCGCCGAACTCCAGGCCCTTGCCCGTGAGCACGCCGCTCCAGTCGCGCGTCAGCTTCTTGTACTGGCCGAAGAGGTAGCCCACCTCGCGTGCGCCGACGCCGATGTCGCCGGCGGGCACGTCGATTTCGGGACCGATGTAGCGATACAGCTCATTCATGAAGGCCTGGCAGAAGCGCATCACCTCGGCGTCGCTCTTGCCGCGGGGCGAGAAGTCGCTGCCGCCCTTGCCGCCGCCCATGGGCAGCGTGGTCAGAGCGTTCTTGAAGGTCTGCTCGAAGCCCAGAAACTTCAGTATCGAGAGGTTGACCGAGGCGTGGAAGCGCAGTCCGCCCTTGTAGGGGCCGATGGCCGAGTTGAACTGCACGCGGTAGCCCAGGTTCACCTGCACCTCGCCCTTGTCGTCGACCCAGGGCACGCGGAACGTGATGATGCGCTCGGGCTCCACCAGTCGCTCGATGAGCTTTGCCTTCTCGAACTCGGGGTGTTGGTTATACACTTCTTCGATACTGAGCAGCACCTCGTGTACGGCCTGCAAGTACTCTTTCTCTCCAGGGTGTTTGGCCTCAAGTTGGGCCATTATTTGCTTTACATCCATATGTGTGTGTTGATTTAAGGGATAATGGTTATTGTGTTTTTCTTGTGTTCACTTCATGGGGTTCAGCTCAATGTAGTCGATGTCGGGCATCCAGGCCTCGGCGTTCGACAGGCGGATGGTGTTCTGCCCCTTCTTCAGCTTGACGGGGATGGTGACCTCCCCTACCCTGTCCCAGGCACCGCTGTTCAGCTTCAGCGTCTGCTGCGCCTTGCCGTTGACGCTCACCGTAAGCTCCCGTTCCTCGCCCGACAGGTAGGCTATCGTGAGCTGTCGCTTGCCACCCTTCTGGGCATCGACGTTGGTCCACACGAGGTCGTTCCGTTCGCTCTGTCCCAGCCAGCAGGCCTTGTAGCCCGAGGCGCAGTTGTCGTCGGCCGTGTAGATGCCCGTCTTGGCTTGCTGGTTGTTGCGTATCTCCTGGTAGTCGCTGATGTAGCCCGTCTCAGCCTCGTAGCGGCGGCGTTCCAGTCGGCGCTCGCCCGTTGCCTTGTAGATTCGTGTGCCGTGGGCGGGCACGAGCACCTGGTAGCCCGTGGTGAAGGTGCCCACCTCCTCTTGCTTGAAGCAGTCGCGCAGCTTGACTTGCCCTGCCAGGTCGATGTCGCTGAAGTTCACCGTCACGTAGCGTGCGTCGTCGCCTGGGTTATAGATGGCCAGCACGCGCGACAGTCCGTTCAGCTTCTCCACGTCGCGCGTCAGGACGTAGCAGTTGTTGACGCGCTTGACGAGGTAGGCCTGCTGGAAGGTGCGGTCCTGATTTATGCCGATTAAATCGGAGTTTTTCATCAATTTGAGGGATTCCGGGCGCACGTTTCGCAGGTCGCAGCCGATGAGCAGCGGCGAGTTCATGATGCACCACATGCCAAAGTGTGTCTCGTCCTCCGTCTGGGTCATGCCACGGCCAACCTCCAGCATGTCCATGTCGTTGTAGTGGCCGGGCTTGCAGTAGGCCGAGAGGTAGAGGTTCTGGGCCAGAATGGGGCGCACGGAACGCTTGAAGTCGTCGCGGATGTCGAAGGTCGTGCGCCACGAGTCGGCCACGTCGGCGCTCCACGTGCCGGGGTAGTCCCAGCGGCACATGTTGTAGACGATGCCAGGCTTTCCGCAGTTCTTGATGGCGTTGGAAATCTTGGTGTACTGTTCGCGCTCGTCGAGCCCCATGTGGGCACCGCCGCAGTAGTCCACCTTAATGAAGTCGAAGTCCCAGTCGATGAAGTAGAGCTTGCAGTCCTGTTCCTCGTGGCCGGCCAGTCCCACACCCAGGCCCCATGCGTGGCGGTTGCCCGAGCCACAGGTGTTGTCGCCCGCGTCGCTGTAGATGCCGGCCTTCAGGCCCAGCAGGTGGATGTAGTCGACCAGCGGGCGCATGCCCGAGGGGAAGAGTTTGGTGTTCAGGCGCAGGTGGCCGTCCTCGCCTCGTCCGTCCCAGTATCCATCGTCGATGTTGATGAACTGGTAGCCGGCCTTGTTAAGGCCCGTGGCCACCATGGCGTCGGCCTGGCCCTTGATGAGGTCTTCGTTGATGTTCAGGGCAAATGTGTTCCACGAGCTCCACCCCATGGTTGGCGGCAGCTGGGCATGGACTAAATTGAACACTGACAGTTGAAAACTCAGAATTAACAGTGCAAAGCGTTTCATGGTATGTGGTTTTGGATATTATCTTCAGCTTCGTCAGTGGGCCTGCAGCCAGTTGCTGCCCCAGCCACAGTCGGCCACGAGCGGGACGCTGAGCTGGCATGCCGACTCCATTTCCTCGATGACCATGGCCTGCAGGCGCTCCTTCTCCTCGGGCACGACGGTGAAGTTCAGTTCGTCGTGCACCTGCAGTATCATGCGGCTCTGGAAGCCTTCGTCCGTGAGGCGGCGGTAGACGCGAACCATGGCAATCTTGATGATGTCGGCTGCCGTGCCCTGGATGGGGGCGTTGATGGCGTTGCGCTCGGCATAGCCGCGCACGACGGCGTTGTGGCTGTTGATGTCGGGGAGCACGAGACGGCGGTGGAACAGCGTCTCGGTGAAGCCGCGCTCGCGTGCCATCTGTATGCTGCGGTCCATGTATTCGCGCACCTTGGGATAGGTGAGGAAGTAGCCGTCGATGAGCTCCTTGGCCTCGGAGCGGCTGCATCCGATGCGCTCCGCCAGTCCGAAGGCGCTGATGCCATAGATGATGCCAAAGTTGGCCGTCTTGGCGCGCCGGCGTTCGTCGCTGCTGACGTCGCCTATCGGCTTGTGGAAGATTTTGGCGGCCGTGGCTGCGTGGATGTCGTGGCCCGAGCGGAATGCCTCTATGAGGTTGGGGTCTTGGCTCAGGTGGGCCATGATGCGAAGCTCTATCTGGCTGTAGTCGGCCGAGAAGAGCTCTTGGCCGGGCTCGGGGATGAAGGCCCGGCGCACTTCCTTGCCCTCGGCGTCGCGCACGGGGATGTTCTGCAGGTTGGGGTTGCTGCTCGAGAGGCGCCCCGTGGCGGCCACGGTTTGGTTAAATGAGGTGTGGATGTGACCCGTCTGGGGGTTGATGAGCTGCGGCAGGTTGTCGATGTAGGTGCTCAGCAGCTTCTTCAGGCCGCGGTATTCCAGTATCTTGCCCACCACGGGATGTTTTGAGCGCATCGACTCGAGCACCTCCTCCGAGGTCACGTACTGGCCTTTCTTTGTCTTCTTGGCCTTGTCGTTAATCTTGAGGTGCTCGAACAGGGCCTCGCCCACCTGTTTGGGCGACGAGATGTTGAGCTCGGGCAAGCCCGTCAGTTCGTGAATCTCCTGCTCGATGTTCAGCATGCGCTGGGTGAAGAGGCGGCTGGTTTCGCGCAGTCCCTCGGTGTCGATGCGCACGCCGTTGCGCTCCATGTAGGCCAGCACGGGCATCAGGGGCATCTCGATGTCGTAGAACAGGCTTTCGCAGCCCAGCTCGGCCAGGCGCGGCCGGAGCACGTTCCACAGGCGCAGCGTGACGTCGGCGTCCTCGCAGGCGTAGACATAGATTTCCTGCGGGCTGAGTTCGGCCATGGAGCGCTGTTTCTTGCCTTTGGGGCCGATGAGTTCTTCGATGTGTATGGTTTGGTAGTTGAGCAGGGTTTCGGCCATGTAGTCCATGCCGTGGTGCAGCTCGGGGCTTATCAGGTAGTGGGCAATCATGGTGTCTATGAACTTGCCCTTTAGCGTGATGCCGTGATTCTGCAGCACCATCATGTCGTACTTCAGGTTTTGCCCGATTTTGGTGATGCCGGATTCATAGACGGGGCGGAACACCTCCACTACCCTGCTTGCCCCCTCGCGGCTTTGCGGAACGGGCACGTACCAGGCCTGGCCTTCGCGTATGGCAAAGCTGAGGCCCACCAGTCGGGCGCGCATGCTCTCGGTGCTGGTGGTTTCGGTGTCGAGGCAGATAGCCTCGGCCTGCAGCAATGTGTCGCACAGGGCGGCCATCTTATCAGGGCTGTCTATGAGCTGGTAGTCGGGATTGAGGTCTTTAAAGTCTTTAAGGTCCTTAAAGTCCTTAAAGTCCTTAAAGTCCTTAAGGTCGTTAGGGTCGTTAAAGTCATTAGGGTCATTGGGGTTGCCAAAGGCATCGTCGAAAAGGTTCAGCTGGGCATTCTTGGGGGCGGCCTTCTCTGCCTTCGGGGCCACGGCTGCGCCCTGCATCTTCTTGCTGAGCAGGGCACGGAATTCAAGTTCCTCGTAGAGGGATTTCAGGCTGTCGAGGTCGGGCTGCGTCACGCTCAGCGATGCCATGTCGAGCGTGATGGGCACGTCGGTCTTGATGGTGGCGAGCCACTTCGAGAAGATTATCTGCTCGCGGTTTTCCTCCACCTTCTGCCGCAGTGCACCCTTGATTTCGTCGGTATGCTCCAGAAGGTTCTCGACGGAGCCGAACTGCTGGATGAGCTTCTGGGCGGTCTTCTCCCCCACCCCTGGGCAGCCGGGAATGTTGTCGGCGGTGTCGCCCATCAGTCCCAGCATGTCGATGACCTGGAGGCAATCGGTGAGCCCGTATTTTGCCTTCACCTCTTCGGGGCCGAGGAGTTCGGCGTCTTGCTTGCCCACGCTGGGGCGGTACATCCTCACCTTCGCCGTCACCAGCTGGGCGTAGTCCTTGTCGGGGGTCATCATGAAGGTGTCGATGCCCTGGCTGTCGGCCTGCCGGGCCAGTGTGCCGATGACGTCGTCGGCCTCGTATCCACTGACCTCCAGGATGGGGATGTGGTAGGCTTCCAGAATCTTTTTAATGTAGGGAACGGCCGTGCGAATGGCCTCGGGCGTCTCTTCGCGCTGGGCTTTGTATTGGGGGTACGCTTCGTGGCGGAAGGTGGGCCCCGAGGGGTCGAACGCCACGCCCAGGTGGGTTGGCCTTTCCTTTTCGAGCACCTCCTCCAATGTGTTCACGAAACCCATGATGGCTGATGTGTTCATGCCTTTCGAGTTGATTCTCGGGTTCTTGATAAAGGCGTAGTAGGCGCGGAATATCAGTGCATAAGCATCGAGCAGAAACAGCTTTTCCATGGTCATAAGTCTGGCGGATGGGGGTTAAATGTTTGTGGGTGTGCGCCTTTCTGGCTCCCTTTTCTCCATTCGCGTATCACAAAGTTAACGAAAGAATCCGATACCACCAAATATGGGCATTATCTTTTGTCGGATTCTTTGGTACCCCGATATTCCGACGGGTTGACACCGAAGAGCTGGCGGAAGCACTGGCTGAAGTAGCGTGGCGTTTGGAATCCCACCATGACGGCCACCTGGTTGATGGGCGTTTCCGTTTCGGCAAGCAGGCGGGCGGCATGTTTCAGTCGCACGTTGCGCATGAAGTCGTTGGGCGTGATGCCCAGCATGGTTTGCATCTTCTTGTAGAGCGACGAGCGGCTCATGGCCACGTCGGAGGCCAGCAGGTCTACGGTGTAGTCCTCGTCGCCCATGTGTTCGCCGATGGCCTTCAGCAGTTGCTCGACAAGAATTTGCTCCTCCTTGTTCTGCGTAATCTTCTGTGGATCGATGTGCACCGACTTGGCAAATTGGTTACGTGCCTCGTCGCGCAGTTCAAAGAGATAGTTCACGCGTTCGTCGTTCTCGCGTTCCATCTTCTTTTGCTTGCGTCTCAGGTAGTAGGCCAACAGGCTGCCGACAGCCACCACGAGCAGCAGGGCGTAGAGGGCCTTGGCCCACCAGGTGAGCCACAGGGGCGGGTTGATGGTGAAGGTATACTGCGTAGCGGTGCTCCACTCTCCGTTCGTCGACCCTGACTGCACCTCGAAGACATATTGCCCGGGCGGCAGGGCCGTGTAGGCGGCGGTGCCTTGTCCGTTGCTGTTGGTGCAGGTGTTCCACTCCTTTTCGAACGGGGCGAGGCGATAGCGGTAGCGCGTGTGGGAGGGGTGGGCATAGTCGAGCGTGGAGAACTGCAGGCTCACGTAGTTTTGGTTGTAAGGCAGGACCGTGTCGTCGGCGAGATTCATGGGATTGCCATTGGCCCAGGCGGCAGTGATTACGACGGGCAGCAGCAGTTCGTCGGTAATGAGGGAGTCGGGGTGGAACATGACCCCGCTCAGGCGTGTGGTGACAAAAACCAGATGCCCGTCGGCGGTGATGTGGGAGGCGCGTTCGAGCATGGCTGCCTCGGGTATTCCGTCCTCGGTGCCCATGTTCACCACCGACGGCGTGATGCGCGAAATGCCGCACGAGGTGCCGGCCCACACGTGGCCGTCGTTGTCGACCACCAGGCTGCGTATGCAGTTGCTGCGCAGGTCGCCAATGCGGGAAAGACTGTCGCCGGCGAGGCTCCACAGGCCGTTTTGCGTGCCTATCCACAGTCGTCCCTCGCCGTCCTTCGCCATGCAGTTGTATTTCTTGGTGTATCGCCCTATCTCTTCCTCGGCGGGGAAGGGCGCGATGGTGTCGGCCTCGGTGTCGAGCATGAAGATGCCGTTCTGTGCGTAGACGACCGTCCAGCGCTTGCTCACAGGGCAGGCTCCTACGAAGTGGCGGTAATGGCCGAGCTGGGGCAGTTTGGCGTTGAGCGGCTGGAACTCGCGCCTCTCGGGCAGGAAATAGCCCAGCGTGGAGAGTGAGTCGCACAGCAGGTAGCGCCCGTCGGAGAGGAGTTGCTGAATGAACGTAACGCGGTTGTAGGGCAGCCCCTCGACGTTCTTCTTATTATATAGGATTGCCGTGCCCTGTTCCTCACATTCCACGCCGTCGCCCCTGCAGCGCCAAATGCGCCCTTTGCCGTCCACTGTGCTGCGGGCAATGCCTATCAGCCCGTGTTTGTTTGGCAGCAGTTGGGATGTTTCCTTGCGTGGTGGCACGTAGACGATTCCATCGCCGCGTGTGCCAATCCAGAGCGCTCCCTGGCGGTCCTCAACCATGGTGCCATAGACCGATGCGAGTCCCAGCGCATTGATGATGCCCCACTGTCGCTCGTCCGGCACTTCGCGCAGCAGTGCGCCGCGGGTGAAGCGTTCGATGATGGTGTCGGCCTGCTCCGGGCGTATGTCGTAGCGAAAGGCCAGGCGGCGGGCATCGAAGAGGTAGAGGTGGTAGAAGTCGTGGAGCCAGAGCAGCGAATCGCCCTGCCACCAGCGGCCGTAGCCCTTGGCGTAGGTCGTCAGTGCATAGGTGCTGTTGTGGTCGCAGGAAATCGTGTTGAAGCCCGCCCCGTTGGACAGGCAGAACACTCCCTCGCAGTTCACCAGCATCTGTCCGTTGGGCAGTTCCACGATTTGCTGCACCTCGTCGGTGGGCAGTCCGTTGGCCGTCGTCCAATGGCGGTTCACGGCCAGGCTCTCCACGGCCGAAAACCACAGCAGCAGGCTTACGATGAGGCAGTGTTTTGTTGTCATTCCGGGTATGTTGTGACGGCACTAAGGTACGGCTTTTTGTTGAAAAAGCGTCGAACGAAGGTGCAAAAATTGTGTAAAGCAACGATAAAAATCGTCTTTTTCGTGCTTTTGGACGATTCTTACTACTAAAATTAAACGCGTGTGACGTTTTTTTTACGATAATCCATGTAACTTTGTGGCAAATCTCATTTAATAACCTAATCCAATACAATGATGTGTAAGAAGATGCTATCAATGGTGTTCCTGCTGCTCGCAATGCTGGGCAGAGCCTGGGCACAAGACGAGAACCTGAGGCTGCATTTCGACTTCAGCCAGGTTGACGGTACAAATGTGACTGACGTTGCCGGCGGCGTGACTGCCCGCCTGGTGGGTTCCGCCACGGTTGAGCAAATGGGCAAGTATAATGTGCTGAACCTTGGCAATGCCTCGGGCTACCTGAACATGACCAGTGGCACGGGCAACATCGTGAAGTCGCTGAGCGATTTCACCATCTCGGCCTACTATCGGGTTGACGACGGTATCTCGATTACGGGCAACGGCTACTTCCTTTGGTCCTTTGCAAACTCTACGTCCTGCACGAACACCGGCGGAAAGTACATGACCTACCGCCTGAATGCGCAGCGGGTTGCCAGCTCGGGCAGCGGCTCGGACAGCGAGACTGGCATTGAGGTCGGCACCGTTACGCCAAAAGGCCGCTGGAAGCATGTGCTCTATCGCCAGGCTGGGGCGTACGGCGAACTTTACGTCGACGGCCAGCGCGTGGGGCAAAACGCGCTCATGCCCGTGCCGAGCGAGCTGTTCACCAGCCGCCCCTCCTATTGCTGGATTGGCCGTTCGCCTTTCGCCGAGGACAGTTACTTGCGGCAGACGCTGGTGGCTGACTTCCGCATCTACGACGTTGCCCTGAGCGACGAGCGCGTGGCCGAACTGGCCGCCGCAACGGCCGACTTGGACCAAGAATACTATTATGGCGTTGTGGGCGATTTCACCACGCTGCAGCAAAAGCTCGACGAGTGCCAGTCGTACCTCAGCGAAAACGGGGCGAACTGCGCCCCCAATGCTGTGGCTGAGTTGCAGGACGTGATGTCGCTGGCCGCGTGGGAACTTTCTGCGGCACGGGCATCGCAACAGCTCATCGACCAGTATGTTGCCTCGCTGACCCGTCAGTTGTCGAAGACCAAGGCAACCAAGGGCTACCAGGCCAAGCACGTGTTTGCGGCAAACGATGATTATGGCTTTGTGCATCCCGGCGGCATCGTGTCGCAGCAGGACATCGACCGCGCCAAGAAGCTGCTGGCCGACGGCGACGAGCGCATCAAGCGGGCCTGGGAAATCCTCTGCGCCAACGAATACTCCAGTTCCACCATTGCCACGTGGCCTACGTGGACTGTGATTCGTGGTGGCGGCAGCGGACAGAACTACATGAACTGCGCCCGCGGTGCTGCCATGGCCTACCAGAATGCCCTTCGCTGGAAAATTGGGGGCACGCGTGAGAATGCCGATGCCGCCGTGCGCATCATGATGCAGTGGGTGCGTGGGTGCAACGGCCTGGGCGGCGACACCAACATCTCGCTTGCCTCAGGTATCTACGGCTACGAATGGGCCAACGCAGCAGAGCTCATGCGCGACTACGAGGGCTGGAGCCGCGAGGACTTCGATGCCTTCCGCCGCTGGATTGTGCGCGTGTTCTACAACCCCGCCATCGACTTCCTGCGCCGCCGCCACGACACGTGGCCCAACTTCCGCTACGCCAACCTTGGCGAGCGCCCGGGCCACTACTGGAGCAACTGGGGCTTGTGCAACGCCCTGTGCGTGGCCTCTATCGGCATCCTGTGCGACGATGTGCACATGTATAACCAAGGCATCTCCTTCTACAAATACGACCACGTGGGAACCTTCAAGGACCGCTCGGCGGAGAGCGTGATCCTCAACGACGGCTGCAACGAGTTTATCGGAAACCTCGTGCCCGTGGTGCATGCCCACGCACGAGGCCCCTTGGGCTACCTCGGACAGATGCAGGAGAGCGGTCGCGACCAGGGCCACACGCTCATGGCGCTGGGACTGGCGCTCGACATCTGCCAGGTGGGCCTGACACAGGGCGACGACCTCTTTGCCTATATGGACGACCGCATTGCTGCCGGACTGGAGCACGTTGCAGCGCTGAACTTCGGCGGCGTGGCTGCCGACGGACTGCCCTGGACTCCCTATAATTACGCCGACTGCCGCGGCACCATGGGCGCCGGCTGGCACATGACGGGCCCCAACGAGAGCGGCAAGGGCGAGTTCCGTCCCTACTGGGACCGCGCCATCGGTTACTATGAGGGACTGCGCGGCGTGAAGCTGCAGTATGCCGAGATGGCCAGCGCAGCCGTGTGTCCCGACGGCGGTGGCGGCAACTACAGCCAGAACTCCGGCGGCTACGACCACATCGGCTTCTCAACGCTCACCAGCTGGCGCCCGGCCATCACGGCCGAAGAGGCCATCACTCCCCTCTCGGGCGATATCATCTATAATGGCGAGACCCTGAAGAACCAGACCAATCTGGGCGGCCTGAAATACAACTACGCGGCCAACGGCACGAAGGCCATCCCGGCCGACGGCGCCGACATCACCCTCGTCCCGCAGCTGCCCAAGGGCGTGGAGGACAGCGGCAACTGGCAGTGGAACACGGGCGAGACGACGCGGCAGATTACCGTGAAGGCCGACCATAGCTACGTCTACCGCGTAACCTACACCGCCCAGAACGGCAAGCAGAGCCAGCAGGCCTTTGCCATCGCCGTCAGCGGAGACGCCCCGGCCGAGTACATGAATACTGAGCTCACGGTCGACGCCACTACCCTATCCGGATCGACCGCGGAGACTACCGAGGCCACGGTGCTCAGCGGAAGCACGGTTGTCCTGAAGGTGAGCCCCACCACCGGCTGGAGCGACGACTACCTTTGGGATAACGGACAGAAAGGCAACACGATAACTGTTTCCAACCTCGTGGCCAGCCGTACCTACACCTGCCAGTATGTCAACCAGAGCGGAGCCGTCAGCGAGTGCCGCTTCAAGCTGAACGTGGTGGCGGCCAAGCAGGCCATCACCGTATCCGACGGTGCCCCCGCTGAGACCAACGAGGTCAAAGTGCTGGCAGGCTCCAAGGTGACGCTGCAGCTCATCGTGCCCGCCGCCACCAGCCGGGACGACGTGACGTGGAGCGACGGCTCCCACGGCCTGACCTACACCGTGGCCAGCATCGACGAGGACATGACCGTCACGGCCACCTTCCGCGGCGTCACCTATACGTTCACGATCAAGGTGAAGGCTGCCGACTACTCCTACTACAACCTGCTCACCAACGCCAAGGGCTACAAGCATGTTGCCTCGGCCGAGGAACTCAGCTCGCTGGCCAACGACTGCTATTTCGTGCTGGCCAGTGACCAGGCCGACCTGCTCATCGGGCTGAAGGACGCACCGAACAACGGCAACAAGGCCCTCTTCTTCCAGTCGCCCGCCGACCCCCTGACCGACCTCACGAAGGTGTTCACCATCGAACCCAACGGCGATGCCTACGGACTGCGCAACATCGACTACGACGGACTTTTGCTGCAGACGGAGTGGGACCGCCCCGACCAGCTGCGCACCCACGACCAGCCTGCTGCCTGCGAGTGGTCGCGCCTGCTCCTGACCTGCACCGATGGCAGCTGGACCGTGGAGAACGGCAAGTACACCGGCAACTGGCTGGGCCTGTGGACACCCGCCAACGGATACCGCGACGGCGAGGAGATTGCCTGCAACAAGACGGGCGACGACATTGCCCGCCTGCAAATCTTTGCCATCGAGAAGAGGCGCTTCAACAACGACTACCTCACAACGAACTTCTCGGAACAGACCTCCGAGGCCGACGCCACGCCGCTCATTCTCAACCCCCAGTTCACGGGCAACGGATACGGGTGGACCATGACGGGCTCGTGGGGCAACCAGCGCTACAACGGCGCCGTGGAGGTTTGGCACAGCACCGACTTCAACTTCAAGCAGAGCCTGAGCGGACTGCCCAACGGCCGCTACACCGTGACCTGCCAGATGGCCAACGGCGAGGGCAAGAACACGGGCTACCTCTACGCCACCTCGGGCAAGACGACCGTGAAGGACGTGGTTAGCCAAAGTTGCGCTGGCAGCAACTTCGACGCCGAGCGCGATAAGATGGCTGCCAACGACAGCTATGGATTGCTCTCCGTCGACATCGACATCACCAACGGGGCCCTGACCTTCGGCATCAGTGAGCCCACGTCGGGCACCACATGGCTCGTGTGGGACAACTTCCGCCTCCTCTACAAGGGGCAGGTGGACACGGGCATCGACGACGCAGTGGCCGTGCCCGCCGCAACGGGTGCCATCTACGACCTTCAGGGCCGTCGCCTGAGCGCCAAACCGCAGCGCGGCATCTACATTCTCAACGGCAAGAAGTACGTGAGATAAACCAGGCGCACGGTCGCCGTGACGACAATCGTGGCCATTCCTCGGGTGGGGGAGTGGCCACGATTTTCTTTCGCTGGGCTGGTAATTAGCCACAAAGGCGGCAAAAATGTTGCAATAAACCAACTTTATTTCGTAATTTTGCAGGTAAAGAAGGAACGACCATGGATTTACTGGCTGAGATAAGGCGCCCCATCGAGGAAGAACTCAGGGATTATCGACACATTTTTGAACAGACGTTGCAGACCGATAATTCACTCCTGCAGATGGCGCTCAACCACTTGCTGAAGCGACAGGGAAAGATGATGCGCCCCATTCTGGTGCTGCTCGTGGCCCGATATGTGGGCCACGACGGGCCGATGCCCCAGAGCGTGCTGCACGCAGCCGTATCCCTCGAACTGCTCCACACGGCCTCGCTCGTCCACGACGACGTGGTTGACGAGAGCGACCGCCGCAGGGGCCAGAAGTCGGTGAATGCCTTGCTCGACAACAAGGCGGCCGTGCTCGTGGGCGATTTCCTCCTGTCGAAGGCTCTCTTCCACGCTGCCCAGACGGGAAGCCAGCAGGTGGTCACCTGGGTATCGGAGCTTGGGCAGACCCTCTCCGACGGTGAACTTCATCAGCTCGCAAATCTTGACAAAACGGAGGTTTCTGAGGACGACTACTTCGAGGTGATTCGAAAGAAGACGGCGTCGCTCTTCGAGACCTGCGCCCTCGCCGGTGCCTTGCTGGGTGGGGGAGAGCCGGCCGACATCGACCGCATGGCCCGGTTCGGCCGTTCGCTGGGCCTCTGCTTCCAGATGCGCGACGACCTTCTCGACTTTGATAATCAACATGATACGGGTAAGCCGGCGGGCAACGACCTGAAGGAGGGGAAGCTCACGCTACCCGTCATCCATGCCCTCCTGACCGGCGCATCCAAGCCGATGATGGACCTGGCCATAAAGGTGCGTAGGGGAGAGGCCTCGCAACCTGAAATCGACCGTCTCCTGGCGTATACCCTTGAGAAGGACGGCATCGAGTACACGAAGAAATATATGTACAAAATAGAATCCCAGGCCAACGGCTTCCTAATCCAGCACGAGGGCCGGGAGGATGTCACACAATCCCTTGTTTCTTACTTGAAATTCGTTGTCGGTCGCGACGTGTAAGCATCGTCCTTTTTCCGACCCCTCAACGACGGGCGTTCGTCGACGCATCGACGGAGCCCCAACGACGCATCGACGGAGCCCCGACAATGCATCGTCGAAGCTCCGTCGTTGAAGGACCCTTTCCGCGCCCTGTATGAGGGGGGCGAGGGTAGGGCAGTTACTGTGCTGAAATCAGCTCGTAGAGTTTGTCGAGCTTGGGAGCAATAATGATTTCCGTGCGGCGGTTGCGCGCGCGCCCTTCGGTGCTCTTGTTCGTGTCGACAGGCTTGAATTCGCCACGGCCGCAGGGCTGAATCTGCAGTGGGTTCACAGCGTAAGTCTCTGTCAGTATGCGCACTACGCTTGTGGCACGAATCACGCTCAGGTCCCAGTTGTCCTTGAACACCGCCGTGCGTATGGGCACCGAATCCGTGTGTCCCTCGATGAAGACGTCGATGTCGGTCTGGCGGTTCAGCACGCCTGCCAGCTTGCCCAGGGCCGATTTGCCCATTTCGTTCACTGTGGCGCTGCCCGACTCGAAGAGCAGCTTGTCGCTCATGGCCACGTACACCTTTCCGCCTTCCTCGCGCACCGTGAGTTCGTCGCTGCTGAATCCCGTGAGTGCGGACTTCACGTTGTCGAGCAGTGACTTCACGCGGGCGTTCTGCTCGTCGATGACGCCGCGCAGCTGCCGGATGGTCTCCTCGCGCTCGCCCAGTTCCTTCAGTTTACTATTGAGCTGGTTGCTCAGTTGGTCGCGCTCGCTCTTGTTGGCATTGAGCAGCGTTTGGTAGTTTCGGATTCCGTCGCGCAGTTGGGCCGTGTCAACCTTCAGTCCGTTGTAGAGTTTCTCCAGTGCGTCGTAGCTTACACGTTTTTCGGCGAGCAAATCTTCAACGCTGTCCCGACTGAAGATGGCAGCCAGTCGTCCTGCCTCCGCAATGTCGTATTTCTTCCTCGTCACCAGACAGGAGGTCAGGAAGAAGGGCAGCGAGGCCAGAATAAGTAGTTTCAGGGTTTTCATGTTCTATTTCGTTTAAAAGGGTTGTATTGAATTTATGGTCCTTATTCCCCGTAAATCAACGCTTTAGGCCTGTTTTTGCCCCGCTGAGAATCGCGCAGAATATTTTTCCTTGCCCGTGGGCGGCAAATATCGCGCTCTCGGAGGGCAAAAATGGGGTAGTGGTCAGAAGAATTTCGTCTCCTTGCCCTCAACCTCGCTGAGCAGCAGATTTGCCAGTCGGCTCGTGCCGAGGCGCAGGTACTGATTCGTGAGCCACTTCTCACCAAGAATTTCTTTTACAATTGTGTAGTACACCAGCGCGTCGTGGACCGTGTTGAGTCCGCCGGCGGGTTTGAAGCCAATCTGGATTCCGGTCTTGTCGTAGTACTCCTTGATGGCCTGGCACATCACGTAGGCAGCCTCGGGCGTGGCGGCGGGTTTCTCTTTTCCGGTGCTCGTCTTGATGTAGTCGGCGCCGGCATACATGGCCAGGATGCTTGCCTTCTTGATGTTCTCGGCGCTGCCCAGGAGTCCGGTTTCCAGGATGACCTTCAGTTTCTTTTCACCGCAGAGCGCCTTCAGTTCGAAGATTTCGTCGCACACGGTCTCGTAGTCGCCCGACAGGAATTTGCCGACGCTCATGACCATATCTATTTCCGTTGCACCATCCTTCAGGGCGAGGGCGGTTTCGGCTACTTTCACCTCGAGCAGGGCCTGGGATGAAGGGAAACTTCCGCTAACGCATGCAACTTCCACGCCCTCAACCTCGAGGCTCTGCCTCACGATGCTGGCAAAGCACGGATAGACGCATATCGTTGCCACGTGGGGCAGGGTAGGGTAGGCCTCCTCGAACTGGTTGACGCGCTCGGTGAAGGCCAGCACGCTTTCGTCGGAGTCGGTGGTCTTCAGTGTGGTCAGCTCAACGCTTCCCATCAGGAACTTCTTAACCTCCAAGGTGTCATTTTCGGGCACTTTTTCCTCGATGAGACGGGCAACCTTTTGTGCCACTTCCTCGTCGCTGACGTGTGTGTCGTACTGTGCAAGCGCTTGTTCGTACTTGCTCATTTCCTCTGTGTGGTGGTCGTGGTGGTGATGTCCACAGCTGCAATTTTCGCTCATAGCTATTGTAATTTGGGGTTATTTTTATGTCTTTCCTTATCGCGGTTGGTCTTCTTTTCGAATGTCTTTTGCAGGGCTTTGCCAAGGTCGACGCCGGTCTGGTTGGCCAGGCAGAGGAGCACCCACATCACGTCGGCCATTTCTTCCTCGAGGGCCTGCTCTCCGTTGTCGGCAGCACGCGGGTCCCTGGCTTTCCACGACTGTTCGCCGTAGCGCCTACTGATTACGCGCGCCAGTTCGCCAACTTCCTCGGTGAGTACGGCCATATTGGTGAGTTCCGAGAAGTATCTCACGCCATACTCTTTAATCCACGCGTCTACGCGCGCCTGTGCTTCCTCTATCGTCATAATTCTTAACTCTTAACTCTTAATTCTTACCTCCTACCTCTTACCTCTTACCTCTAATCTCTTACCTCCCCTCACTCCCTGTTCTTCGAGTCGATGCAGATGGTTACGGGGCCGTCGTTGACGAGAGAAACCTGCATATCGGCGCCGAATACGCCCGTGCCTACCTCCTGTCCCAGCAGGGAGGAGATGTGGCGGCAGAATGCGTTGTAGAGTGGTTTGGCAACCTCTGGGCGCGCGGCACGGATGTAGCTTGGGCGGTTGCCCTTGCGTGTGCTTGCAAAGAGGGTGAATTGGCTAACGACGATAATCTCGCCACCGGCGTCTGTGATGTTGCAGTTCATGACGCCCTCGCTGTCGTCGAAGATGCGCAGGGCGATAATTTTGCGGCAAAGCCAGTCGATGTCGTCCTGGCCGTCGGTGTCCTCGATGCCCAGGAGCACCAGCATGCCGGCTTTTATGCTGCATTTCGTGCGTCCGTCGATGCTGACGCTGGCTTCCTTTACGCGTTGTATGACGACTCTCATATTGCGAAATTACGTATTTTCTTCATTACGCACAAGCGCATCGTGCAGAATTTTAGCTTTATTAACACCTATAACTTCACTTAACGCTTCAAGTGATGCTTCGCGTATGCGCTTTACGCTGCGGAACTGCTTGATGAGCTGGTCGCGCGTTTTCGGCCCGATGCCTTTGATGTTGTCCAGTTCCGATGCAACCTGGTGCTTGCTGCGCTTGTCGCGGTGGAAAGTGATGGCAAAGCGGTGCACTTCGTCCTGTATATGTGTGAGCAGGTGGAAGAGTGGGCTGTCGCTCTTCATGCCCACAACCTGCGGCGGGAATCCGTAGAGCAGTTCGTGGGTGCGGTGGTGGCTGTCCTTGGCCAATCCGGCGATGGGAATCTGCAGTCGCAATTCGTCTTCTACAACCTTGCGCACGACCTCCATTTGGCCCCTTCCGCCGTCGGTGATGATGAGGTCGGGTAGGGGAGTCTCTTCCTCTTTCATGCGCGAATAGCGGCGTCGCACGACCTCCTGCATCGAGGCATAATCGTCGGGGCCTTCAACGGTCTTGATGATGTATTTGCGGTAGTCCTTTTTCGATGGTTTGCCCATCTTGAACACGACGCAGCCAGCCACGGCATCGGTGCCCTGCGAGTTTGAATTATCGAAACACTCGATGCTCACGGGCATCTTTTCGAGGTCGAGCAGCGACTGCAGCTCCTTCATCAGTCGCACGCCTTTCTGTTCGGGATTCAGCTTGTCGGCCTGGTTCAGGCGGTCTTTTTTATATTGTAATACGTTGAGGCGCGACAACTCCAGCAGTTTCTTCTTATCGCCCCGTTGTGGGATGATAAATTCGACGCCGTCGAGCGATAGTTCCACGTGGAACGGTACGATTATTTCCTTGCTCTTGCTGGGGTATCGCTTGCGCATTTCGCCGATGCCCAGCACCAGAAGTTCCTCGGGTGATTCGTCGAGCCGCTTCTTGATTTCGAAGGTGAAGGCCTGCGTGATGCAGCCGTTCACGACGTGGAGGAAGTTGACGTAGGCCTCCTTTTCGCCCACCTCGATGTTGTAGACGTCGGTATTCGAAACCACGCTGCTCACGACCTCGCTCTTGCTGCGATAGTTCTCCAGCATGAGGTATTTGCGCTTGAGCGCCTCGGCTTCCTCGAAGCGCAGTTCGGCGGCCAGCTGCTGCATCTCGTCGCGCATGTGCTGTTGTAATTCGCGCGTGTTTCCCTTCAGTATTTCCATGGCTTCGTCAATCCATCGCATGTATTCCTCGTGGGATAGTTTGCCGATGCACATGCCGGCGCAGTTATGGATGTGGTAGTCCAGGCACTCGCGGTACTTGCCAGCGGCCACGCCCTCGGCCGTTACGGGTGTGTTGCAGCGCCTGAGGGGGTAGATGTTGCGGATGAGTTCGAGCAGCATATACATCGTCTGCACGTGGCTGTAGGGGCCGAAATAGGTGCCAAAGCGCTTGTTAATCTTGCGTGTCTGGAAGATGCGCGGGAAGTACTCGTTGGTCACGACGATGCTGGGGTAGGTCTTGCCGTCCTTCAGCAGGATGTTGTACTTGGGGTTCCACTGCTTGATGAGGTTGTTTTCGAGCAGCAGCGCGTCTTCCTCGGTGTTCACGACGACGTACTTGATGTCGCGAATGTTCTCTACCAGACGCTTTGTCTTCAGGTTTTGGTGCTCTTTCTGGAAGTACGAAGATACCCTGCGCTTCAGCCGCTTTGCCTTGCCCACGTAGATGATGGTGCCCGTATCGTCGAGATACTGGTAGCAGCCAGGCTTGTCGGGCAGGTTGCTGACGATGCCCTTCAGGTATTCCTTCAGTTCTTCCTTTGTGCGTTTTTGCACCATGTCGCCGTCGTTTAGATTTTGATGAGCGTGGTTATTTCCGTGTCGTCGTCGAACACGCTGCGGCCGTTGAGGCCTTCGATGGTGAGCTCGATGAGGAAGTTAATGTAGATTTTGCGGGGGTGGAACTCCTGCACGAGGCCGTAGGCGGCCTTCATGCTGCCGCCCGTGGCCAACAGGTCGTCGTGGAGCAGCACCACGTCGTCGGGCGTGATGGCGTCGGTATGTATCTCGATGGTATCCTTGCCGTATTCCTTCATGTAGGTTGCCTTGCGCGTCTCGGCGGGCAGTTTGCCTGGTTTGCGGCACATGACGAAGCCGGCTCCCAGCCGGAGTGCCAGCGCGGCGCCTACGACGAAGCCTCGGCTCTCGATGCCCACAACCTTGGTGATGCCTTTGTCCTTGTAGAGGTCATAGAGTTCGTCGACGAGGATGCGCAGGCACTCGGGGTTTTTGAACAGTGTGCTCACGTCCTTAAACTGGATGCCCTTGATGGGGAAGTCGGGCACGTTGCGCAGGTTTTGCAGTAGGATGGGGTTATTCATTTGTTTTATTGGTTAGGGTTGACGGTTTGGGATTGAATGTTTCACGTGGAACTATCGCTTCATGAGCACGAGTAGCACGTTGACGTCGCTGGGCGAGACGCCCGGTATGCGGCTGGCCTGTGCCAGGGTTTCGGGGTCGATGTGCGTGAGCTTCTGCCGGGCCTCGGTGGAGAGGCTTTGTATCTGGTCGTACTGGAAGCGTCCGCGAATGTGGAGGTTCTCGAGGCGCTGCATCTTCTCGGCCATCTGCCGCTCGCGCTCGATGTAGCCCTTGTATTTAATCTGAATCTCGGCAGCCTCGGCGATTTCCTCGCGGCGGTTGGGAATGCGGTCGAGGGCTTCGGCCAGTCGGGGCAGCGAGGGCTTAAGGTTGTCGAGCGACAGGCCGGGACGGCTCAGCAGGTCGACGAGCTTGCATCCCTTGGCCAGCGGTGTCGTGCCCAGTGCCTCGAGTGTGGGGTTGATGAGGTTTGCCTTCACTGAAAAATTTTGACAGAAGGCTATCAGTCTGTCAATCTCTTCCTGCTTCGTGGCCCAGTGGCGGAAGCGCTCGCTGGTGGCCAGTCCCAGGTTGTGGGCTCGGGGCGTGAGTCGGGCATCGGCGTCGTCCTGGCGGAGCAGGATGCGGTATTCGGCCCGGCTGGTGAACATGCGGTAGGGCTCGTCAACGCCCTTCGTCACCAGGTCGTCGATGAGCACTCCGATGTAGCTCTCGTCGCGGTGCATGACGAACTGGCCTCCGCCGCCGCACTTGAGGGCAGCGTTCACGCCGGCCACCAGTCCCTGTCCGGCGGCTTCCTCGTAGCCGGTGGTGCCGTTGACCTGTCCGGCCAGGAAGAGACCGTCCACGCGTTTCGACTCCAGCGTGTGGTGGAGCAGGGTAGGGTCGAAGTAGTCATACTCGATGGCGTAGCCCGGGCGGTAGATTTTGATGTCGCGGAAGGCTGGGATGAGTCGCAGGGCCTCAAGCTGCACGTCGATGGGCAGCGAGGAGGAGAATCCGTTGAGATAGTACTCCTGCGTGTCGAGCCCCTCGGGTTCGAGGAACAGCTGGTGCTGCTCCTTGTCGGCAAAGGTCACGAGTTTGGTCTCGATGCTGGGGCAGTAGCGCGGGCCGATGGATTGTATCTGGCCGTTATAGAGCGGCGAGTCGGGCAGGCCCTGTCGCAGCCGTTCGTGCACGGCGGGGTTGGTGAACGTAATCCAGCAGGGCAGGCCTTTCCTGTCGCGGCCTTCGGCGTCTCCCGGGCCGGCGGCCTTATCCGGCTTATCCGGATTTTCCGGAAATTCCGGAATTTCCGGAGTCCCGGGATAATACGAAAAGCGGTGAAAGTCGTTGTCGCCCGGCTGCAGGGTCATCTCGTCGAAGTGGACGCTGCGGCCGTCGATGCGCACGGGTGTTCCCGTCTTCATGCGGCCGATGGTGATGCCGTGGCGGGCAATGCTCTCCGAGAGGTGGAGCGAGGGCGGTTCGGCACAGCGTCCGCCGGGCAGCTGCGTGCGCCCGATGTGCATGAGTCCGTTGAGGAACGTGCCTGCGGTGATGACGACGCATCGCGCCTGGAACGTCACGCCCAGGTAGGTCTCCACGCCCGCTACCCGTCCGTCTTCGACCAGCAGTTCCTTCACCTGGTCCTGCCAGATGCTCAGGTTGGGCTGGTTCTCCACGACGTGGCGCCAGGCCCAGATGAAGCGGCCGCGGTCGCACTGGGCGCGCGGGCTCCACATGGCGGGTCCCTTCGAGCGGTTGAGCATGCGGAACTGCAGGGTTGTCTGGTCGGTGACCTGGCCCATGTGGCCCCCCAGGGCGTCGATTTCGCGCACGATCTGGCCTTTGGCAATGCCGCCCACGGCGGGGTTGCACGACATCTGTGCAATCTTGTTCATGTCCATGGTGATGAGCAGCGTCCGGGCCCCCATCTGGGCTGCCGCACAGGCCGCCTCGCAGCCCGCGTGGCCGGCGCCCACCACCACGATATCGTATTTCTCCTTCATGGGTGTCTCTCTTCTCTGGATTGTTGTGCAAATGTAGTGATTTTCTGCGAAACTTCGTCCCTCGCGCACGTAATAATTTAAATAGGTGACGTACGCCCTTCCCGACGGCCTTGCGGGGCATAATTGCAAGCCTTGCGCGGCAAAGTATATTCGTCGGGCGATGAATATATAATCGTCGGCGATGTTTGTACGTTCGTCATGCGATGTTTGTATAGCCGTCGTTCGATGAATATAGTTTGCCTTGCAGCGGCTGCAATTTGGCGCGGCGGCGGCTGCAA
Organism: uncultured Prevotellaceae bacterium; assembly: GCA_945828295.1. Classification (GTDB taxonomy): domain Bacteria; phylum Bacteroidota; class Bacteroidia; order Bacteroidales; family Bacteroidaceae; genus Physcousia. The sequence continues at coordinate 35,500 of CALZQV010000005.1, forward strand.
TTTGGGGGCGCTGTTTTTTGGGGTTTGGGCGCACGCTTTTCGCTGAAATGTTTGCGCGAATGGTAAAAAAATCTTAAATTTGTCGCGCTGAATACCCAAAAGTGAGTAATAACAAATCATTAATAACTTAATTCAATCCTATTTTTTATGTGGTTAATCAAATCATCTATTGGTAGGAAAGTGGTGATGTCGGTAACCGGCATTGCGCTTGTCCTGTTCTTGACCTTCCATGCGTCAATGAACATCGTAGCCCTCATCAGTGCTAAGGGTTACAACATGATTTGTGAGTTCCTGGGTGCCAACTGGTATGCTGTTGCAGCAACCATCGGTCTGGCTGTCCTGGTGGCCTTGCATTTCATCTTTGCTTTCATCCTCACCCTGCAGAACCGCAGGGCACGCGGTAACAGCCGCTATGCCGTGACCGACAAGCCCGGCAAGGTGGAATGGGCCAGCCAGAACATGCTCGTGCTGGGTATCATCGTGGTACTGGGTATGCTGCTGCACCTCTACAATTTCTGGTACAACATGATGTTTGCCGAACTGGCTCACATTGAGGAACTGGAGGCCAACGCTGCCAACGGTGTCTATCACATCGTCAATACCTTCTCGTGCCCTGTCTTCACCGCCATCTATATCGTGTGGCTGGCAGCCCTGCTCTTCCACCTGACCCACGGCATCTGGAGTGCCTTGCAGACCCTGGGCTTCAGCGGCAAGGTATGGTTCCAGCGCTGGAAGTGCATCGGCAATGCCTGGGCTGTCATCGTGGTGGCCATGTTCGCCGTGGTGGCCATAGCCTTCTGGTCCGGCTACCGTCCCTGTGACTATGAGGAGGCCATGAACACCGAGGCTGCTGCCTGCCCCATGATGAAGGGGGAGTGCAAGAAGGCTTGCGACAAGTCCTGTGCCGGTCCTTGCGAGAAGCCCTGCATGAAGGCGTGCGAGAAGGCGTGCGAGAAGCCCTGTCATGAGGCTGGCGAAGGTCCTTGCGAGAAGCCCTGCCACAAGGCTTGTGCTGAGGAGGGTGAGGCTGTTGTT
>CALZQV010000006.1 GCA_945828295.1 uncultured Prevotellaceae bacterium
TTCGTTGATAGAATTTTGTTTATATGCCATATTATTATACTTTGACTATGCTAATGACCTATCATAAAGCATTCCCTGCTTTCGGCATACCTGTTCTTGATTATTCTGGAAACCAAAAAGGGATCTGCCCAAGCGGACAGGTCCCTTTATTAGGTATATTAGAGTGATATTTACTCCTCAACGGCGGCCTGCGCCGCGGCGAGGCGGGCGATGGGCACGCGGAAGGGCGAGCAAGAGGCGTAGTTGAGGCCAATCTTGGCGCAGAACTTGACGCTGGTGGGTTCACCACCGTGCTCACCGCAGATGCCGGTGCGGAGGTTGGGACGAACCTGACGGCCCTTCTCGACGGCGTACTTCACGAGCTTGCCGACACCGTTTTGGTCGAGAACCTGGAAGGGGTCAACCTTCAGAATCTTCTTCTCGAGGTATGCGGGCAGGAAGCTGGCGATGTCGTCGCGGCTGTAGCCGAAGGTCATCTGCGTGAGGTCGTTAGTACCGAACGAGAAGTACTCGGCTTCGGTGGCGATGCGGTCGGCGGTGAGGGCAGCACGAGGAATCTCAATCATGGTTCCGATTTCGAATTCTACCTCGATGCCGTATTCCTCGAATACTTCCTTAGCAACCTTCTGGATGATGGCCTTCTGCTGCTTCAGCTCGTAGAGGATACCAATCAGGGGCACCATGATTTCGGGTTTCGGGTCGAAGCCTTCCTTCTTCAGTTCGCAGGCTGCGCTCAGGATGGCGCGTGTCTGCATGGCTGTGATTTCAGGGAAGGTGATGCCCAGACGGCAACCGCGGTGGCCCAGCATGGGGTTGTTCTCGGCGAGAGAAGCGACGCGGCGCTGGATGGTCTGGAGGTCGACGCCCATTTCCTTAGCCATGGTCTCCTGGCCAGCGTGATCGTGGGGCACGAACTCGTGGAGAGGGGGATCGAGAAGGCGGATGTTGACGGGCAGTCCGTCCATAGCCTTGAGGATACCCTTGAAGTCAGCCTTCTGGTAGGGCAGCAACTTGGCCAGAGCCTTTTCGCGGCCCTCGGCGCTGTCGGCCAGAATCATCTGACGCATGGCGATAATCTTCTGGTCGTCGAAGAACATGTGCTCGGTACGTGTCAGACCGATACCCTTGGCACCGAATGCGCGAGCAACCTCGGCGTCGTGGGGAGTGTCGGCGTTGGTGCGAACCTGCAGCTTGGTGTACTTGTCACAGAGGTCCATCAGTTCCTTGAAGTCGCCAGAGAGCTCAGCAGCCTTGGTGGGCACCTCGCCGGCATATACCTGACCGGTGGAACCGTTGATGCTGATGTAGTCGCCTTCCTTATATACTGTGCCGTCGATTTCAACAGTCTTGGCCTTGTAGTCAACGTTGAGGGAACCTACGCCGCTGACGCAGCACTTGCCCATACCACGAGCCACAACGGCTGCGTGAGAGGTCATACCGCCACGAGCGGTGAGGATACCTTCGGCAGCAGACATACCTGCGAGGTCTTCGGGGCTGGTCTCGATGCGGACGAGCACCACCTTGTGACCGTCGGCATGCCAAGCCTGTGCATCGTCGGCGTGGAATACGATCTGACCACAGCCGGCACCGGGGCTGGCGGGCAGACCCTGTGCGATGACCTTGGCCTGCGTGAGGGCCTTCTTGTCGAATATGGGGTGGAGCAGTTCGTCGAGCTTCTGGGGCTCGCAGCGCATGATGGCGGTCTTCTCGTCGATCATGCCCTCGTGGAGCAGGTCGATGGCAATCTTAACCATGGCGGCGCCGGTGCGCTTACCGTTACGGGTCTGCAGGAACCACAGCTTGCCTTCCTGTACGGTGAACTCCATATCCTGCATGTCGCGATAGTGCTTCTCGAGCTTGTCCTGCAGGGCGTCGAGCTGCTTGTAGATTTCGGGCATTGCCTCCTCCATTGAGGGATACTTGGCGGCGCGCTCTGCTTCGCTGATGCCTGCGCGCTCTGCCCAACGCTGGCTGCCCAGCTTGGTAATCTGCTGAGGAGTGCGGATGCCGGCTACGACGTCCTCACCCTGTGCGTTGACGAGGTATTCGCCATTGAATACGTTTTCACCGTTTGCGGCGTCGCGACTGAAGCATACGCCGGTGGCGCTGGTGTCGCCCATGTTTCCGAATACCATGGCCATAACGCTAACGGCTGTACCCCACTCGTCGGGTATGCCTTCCATCTTGCGGTAGAGGATGGCGCGCTCGTTCATCCAAGAGCGGAATACGGCGCAGATGGCGCCCCAGAGCTGTTCAACGGGGTCGTTGGGGAAGTCCTTGCCCGTGCGCTCCTTGATGGCCACCTTGAAGCGCTTCACGAGTTCCTTCAGTTCGTCGACGCTCAGGTCCTTGTCGAGCTTCACGCCACGAATGGCCTTCACCTGGTCGATGATTTCCTCGAACGGGTCGATGTCGGTCTTGTTCACGGGCTTCATCTCGAGCACCACGTCGCCGTACATCTGCACGAAGCGGCGATAGGAGTCGTAGACGAAGTGGGGGTTCTTGGTCTTTGCCACCATGCCCTCGGCAACCTCGTCGTTCAGACCCAGGTTGAGGATGGTGTCCATCATACCGGGCATCGAGGCACGAGCGCCCGAGCGAACGCTGACGAGCAGGGGGTTCTGGGCATCGCCGAACTTGCAGTTCATCAGGGTTTCGATGTGGCGAACGGCAGCCATCACGTCGTCGTTCAGCAGTTCCATAATCTTCTCCTGACCAACCTCGTAGTACTCGTTACAAACGTCGGTGGTGATGGTGAAACCGGGAGGAACAGGCACGCCGATGTGGTTCATCTCGGCCAGGTTCGCACCCTTGCCACCCAGTGCCTCGCGCATCTGGGCATTACCTTCGGCCTTTCCGTTTCCGAAGGTGTAAACTCTCTTTTGACTCATGTTAGTAAGTATAAAATTTGTGTTACCTAATATGTTTGCCTGCAAAGATACAAAAATGGAACGAATGTGCAAAATTTCTCCCCTTTAATATTTAAGATTATGATGTGTCGAAAGCGTCGCTGCATCGACGGGACCTCGACAATGCATCGACGAGGCTCCATCCATGCGTCGACGAGGCTCCATCCATGCGTCGACGAGGCTCCGTCAATGCGTCGACGAGCCCCCGTCGTTGCCAAGGCGCGCACGCGTGAGAAGCGTCGCGAGCGAAGGAACAACGCGTCGCGAGCGAAGGAACAACGCGTCGCGAGCGAGGGAACAACGCGTCGCGAGAACGGCGCCATAGCTTCACGCGCACGGACAATATATTAAGGTAAGGGAAAAAACACGCTAAATTTCCCATCATTTTTCTTGCTTTGTATCTGAAATTTAACTATCTTTGCGATACTGAAACACATTTTTCATTAATCACGCGTCCCACGGGGATAAAAGGGCTCACCCCCGACGGACCTAATACTAACTTGAGAGCCCGACACAAGAATACATTATGGCAAACCTGAAATCTGGCCTGATTCTGAGAGAAGACGAAAACTTGGTAATGGAACTGGAAGCCGAGTTGTGGGCAACGAGCATGAATCCCCTGGCACGTCTGTGGGGCAGCATCGTGCGCATCATCAACCTTATCCTGGGCAACAAGCGCAAGGGCTTCATCGTCATCACCGACAAGCGTGTGATGGAAATCACCCAGTTCAAGGCCCTGTGGGTACTGAATGCCGGCAAGGACGTGAAGTATGTGCTCCCCAGCAGCGTGAAGGAAGTAGGCTACACCAAAGAGGGCACCTGCTTCGGATGCTTCTGCCAGCAGTACGACCTCTACTACGAGTCGTTCACACAGCGCACCAGTGTTATGCTTCCCGTTCAGGGAGAGGCTGAGGCTCAGCGCGTAGTAGATTCATTCTACAAGGCCATCTCTGCAGCTCAATAAACGTACGGCATGGGACATCGGAAGCACAGCATTTCCACGTTTCCGAGATTCCTTTATCTCAACAGCTATGCCTTCCTCCTCCTCGCGATGGGGGTGGGCATAGCTATTGTTCCCTGTTACAGGATGGGCGGATGGTGGTTTGTCGTGCCGCAGGCCATAGTCGCCCTGACATGCCTCAAGGGCGCATGGCGCATACTGCACTCATGGGGCGACAAGAAGCGCAAGTACCACGTGCTGATGGAACGCAACACCCCCACCCTTCGCCCCGAGACCTTCAGAGAATACATGCAGGCCCCCTGCGGCAGGCTACTCACTAAGACGGTGCTCTACGACCTGGGAAAGCGTGAGGCTTACCGCGAGCTGAAAGCACTGGAAGAGCCGCTGCCCCGCCGGCTGAGGAAAGCCTGCAAACCACAGAAAACGACTATCTACATCAACAAAGACTTCCAACCATGAGTATCTTTCTCGTCATCCTCTTCGTCCTGCTGGTTCCGGCCTGCGCCGCAGCATTTGTCCACTACCTTGTGCGCCCCATGGAAAAGTCCACCCACAAAACGATGCTCTACGTGCTGAGCATAGGGGGTGCCGTGCTGTTCGACGTGCTGCTGGTGCTCACGGCCCTGATTCCGGGCAAGGCCGAAACGTTTCTCTCCAGCGGCATCGCCAAGATAGAGGGAAACATCAACAACATCTCGCCCGACTATGCCTACCAGGAACTGGACACGGCACAAATAAAGACGCTGCTCTCGGACAGCAAGCAGATAGAGTCGTACCTCAAGACCAACGACGGGGCACGACTGGTTGTCCGCCTCATCGGCGTGCATGCCTACATCGACTACCTGGAGTCGTTCACCAACTCTATGGACAGCAACCTGCAGGAGATGCAGGAACAGCACACGCCCGTCACCCTGCACAACGTCTTCACGCACATACAGGAGAAAAGCCGCCAACCCATATTGCATGCCACCAAGACGCTGGAAATCCTGCTCCTGGTAGCGATGTTCATCTACGCAGGATTCTTGCTTTTCAGCTATTTCAGCATGAAACGGGGGTGGGACTCCGAGGCGTCGGTGACCCTGGGAGAGGATGTCTGAACGACTATGAAGAAGAAAGAACTATACGAGCAAGTGACGGCCTACTTCATGCAGGCCATGCCCGAGGCGAAGACGGAACTGCACTACGGCAACAACTTCCAGCTGCTGGTGGCCGTGATGCTGAGTGCCCAGTGCACCGACCGGCGCGTGAACATGGTCACCCCGCGCCTGTTTGAGGACTACCCCACCGCCGAAGCCATGGCCGAGGCCACTCCCGAGGTGCTGCTCGACTACATCGGTTCCGTCTCCTACCCCAACAGCAAGGCTGCCCACCTGGTTGCCACGGCAAAGATGCTACAGGCTGAATATCAGGGCGAAGTGCCCAGCACGCTGGAGGAACTGACAAGGTTGCCCGGCGTGGGGCGGAAGACGGCCAACGTGGTGCAGAGCGTGGCCTTCCAGAAGGCAGCAATGGCGGTGGACACACACGTCTTCCGCGTCTCCCACCGCATAGGCCTGGTGCCCGCCCGATGCACAACCCCCTACGCCGTCGAGCGCGAACTGGTGCGCAACATCCCCAAGGAACTCATCACCCGCGCCCACCACTGGCTCATCCTCCACGGACGCTACGTCTGCCAGGCCCGCCGCCCCAAGTGTGAGCAATGCGGCCTGCGCCCCTACTGCGAGAGGAATTTAAGAAAATTGTAGACAAGAGATATTGACATTGAGAATAATTTTCGTATCTTTGCCGACGTAAACAGACAAAGCCACGAAACGTCAAATACTACACAAATAAAAAACAACTAAATCTACAAGTTATGACAATCAAAGATTTCAATTTTGCCGGCAAGAAGGCAATCGTGCGTGTAGACTTCAACGTGCCCCTCGACGGCAACGGCAACATCACCGACGACACCCGCATCCGTGGTGCCCTGCCCACCCTGAAGCACATCCTCGCCCAAGGCGGCGCTCTCATCATCATGAGCCACATGGGCAAGCCCAAGGGCAAGGTTAACCCCAAGCTCTCGCTGGGCCAAATCAAGGACGCCGTTGCAAAGGCACTGGGAGCCGACGTGAAGTTCGCCCCCGACTGTGCTAAGGCTCAGGCCGAAGCCGCTGCCCTGAAGGCTGGCGAAGTGCTGCTGCTCGAGAACCTGCGCTACTATCCCGAAGAGGAAGGCAAGCCCGTGGGCATCGACAAGGAAGACCCCGCCTACGAAGAGGCTAAGAAAGCCATGAAGGCAAGCCAGAAGGAATTTGCCAAGACACTGGCTTCATACGCCGACTGCTACGTGATGGACGCCTTCGGCACCGCACACCGCAAGCACGCCTCAACGGCCGTCATCGCCGACTACTTCGACGTCGACCACAAGATGCTCGGCTTCCTCATGGAGAAGGAGGTAGAGGCCGTCGACAACGTGCTGAACAACATCAAGCGCCCCTTCGTGGCCATCATGGGCGGCTCCAAGGTGAGCACCAAGATTGGTATCATCGAGAACCTGCTGGGCAAGGTCGACAAGCTCATCCTCTGCGGTGGCATGACCTACACATTTGCCAAGGCTCACGGCGGCGAAATCGGCGAGAGCATCGTCGAGCTGGACAAGCTGGACGTAGCCCTGGGCGTAGAGGAACTGGCTAAGAAGAACGGCGTGGAACTCGTACTGGGCACCGACTCTGTCTGCTGCACCGGTTATGACTTCTCCACGTTCAGCGTGAAGCCCGGAGCACAAATCAAGACATTCCCCTCAAACGCCATCGAGGCAGGTTGGGACGGCCTCGACGCTGGTCCCGAAAGCCGTGAGAAGTTCGCCAAGGCCATCGAAGGCGCAAAGACCATCCTCTGGAACGGTCCTGCCGGATGCTTCGAGTGTGACGAGTTCACCGCAGGCTCTCGTGCCGTAGGCGAAGCAGTGGCCAAGGCAACTGCCGAAGGCGCCTTCTCGCTCATCGGCGGTGGCGACAGCGTAGCCTGCGTCCACAAATTCGGTCTGGAAGACAAGGTTAGCTACATCTCAACCGGTGGTGGTGCCCTGCTCGAGGCCATCGAGGGCAAAGTGCTTCCCGGCGTAGCTGCCATCAAGGGATAACCCCCAAATATCTTAAAGTAAAAAGTAAAAAGTAGGAATCACATGAAACACCGTGCATTTTTACTTTTTACTTTTTGCTTTTTATTAGCGTTCGCCGCATGCCAGAAACAGGTCGAGACCATCTCGCCCGAAGAACTGGCAAGGCGCGACTCACTGGCGCTGCACGTAGCCGTGATGCCCGTCCTCGACTGCCTTCCCATCTACTATGCCCAACAATGCGGAATGTTTGAGAGCGAAGGGCTCGACGTGCGACTCCACGAATACCTGTCGCAGATGGATTGCGACACCGCACTCCAGTTCAGCCACGCCCAAGTGGCCTACACCGACATCATGCGCCTGCTCCAAATGAGCGACAACACCAGCGCCATAGTCACCCTGCAAGGCAAAATGAGCCTGCTGACGGCACGCACCAAACGCATCCGCCAGCTCAAGCACCTGGGCGAACGCCTTGTGGCTCTCGACCGCCTGAGTGCTACCGACTACTGGAGCGACCAGCTCATGGAGGAGGCTGGGTTGGACATAAACGACATCTATCGCCCCCAAATCAACGACATACAGCTGCGCACGACCATGCTCACGGAACAGCTCGTCGATGCCGCCCTGTTGCCAGAGCCCTACGCCACACAGGCCGAAATGCAGGGCAACCGCCGGCTGCGCTCCAGGCTGGAGGGCGACTCACTGCCCCACTTCACCTGCCTGGCAATCCAGCGCCCAGTCCTCGCCGACACGATGCGCCACCGGCAAATCAAGCAATTCCTTGCCGCCGTCGCCAAGGCCGCCAGGCAGATGAACAGCGCAGAATGCCAAGAAGACTCCATCCGCAACATTCTGAAAATCCAATACGCCCTGCCGGGCTCCGTTGCCGACTCCCTGAAGTTTACCCGCTTCCCCGCCCCGCGGGAGGCAAAGGCAAAGGATATCGACGAGGCCGTCAGATGGCTCACAAAACGCGAGCGCGCACCGAAGAAACAACGACGCGACTCGCTGCTGTGCAACCCTATGGAACCATGAAGCAGCCCTTCAACAACATCGACGAGGACACCTTCTCCCAACTTGCCAACCACATTGAGGCCGAACTGGAGAAGAACCACCTGAGCACAGCACTGAACCTGCTCTCGCAACTGCTCGACATGGTCGCCGAACTGCCAGACTACAACAAGGCTCGCGAAAGCACCGAAACAGCAGCTGCCGACTACCACCGACTGCTCCACTACATGGCCGAGGGCACAGAAGACCCACAACGCCACGCCGTGCAGAGCAACCTCGTGCAGAAGACCTTCCGCATCATGCAGGACCTGCGTCGCAGCTTCCACATCGCCACGCAGAAAAACATTTACTCCTCTACGGCCACCCTGACATCGGAGCACGAGCAGCAGAGCCTTCACACCATACTCCAAGCCGCGCAGCTGGCAAGCGACCCTGCCCTTCAGGACATCCTTTTCGACTGCATCTGGACGGCCCCGCAACTGACAGCAGCCGAAGAGAACGAACTTCGCCTGGCACTCTACGCCGCGCCCCTGAACGTGCAGGCCTACGTAATGAGTGCCCTCACGATGGCGCTGCTCCACTATTTCGACCCCACAAAGTTTCGCCTACTCCTCTCTTATGCCAGCGCACAGGAAAAGGAAGTGAGCGCACGAGCCATGGTGGGAACATGCATCGTCACGCAGATTCACGCCACGCGCCTCACGCTCTTCCCCCAGCTGGCCGACGAAGTGACCCAACTCCTGCAAGCGCCTCAGCGCATGGAGGACATGACGCTGATTCAGCACTTCATCTGCCTCTATCTGGAAACCGAGCGCATACAGCAAAAGTTTGAAAAGGAAATCATACCCACACTCATCAAGCTCGGCCAGCAACGCAAGAAACTCGGGTTCGACGACATGGAACTCGACCTCACCGACCCCGAATCCACCCCCGAAATAAGCCGAAAGACCCGCCACATGCTGAACGACAGCATGCAGGAAATGGCGCAGCTCTTTCACGAAGGCATGGACCTCAACCTCCACACATTCACCTCGCTGAAGTCGTTTCCCTTCTTCCATCGCGTCGGACACTGGCTGGCACCCTACGACGCATCGAGGTCCGACATTGCCGACCATGCACTCATTCGCCTGCTGCCCATCTGCGACAGCGACAAGTATTCCGTTGCCGCACTGTTCAAGCACATCGCCGAGGAACAGCGTGAGGCCATGAAGAAGAACATCGACAAGCACGCCGAAATCTTCGCGATGCACCAGCACGAAACAGGTAACGAGTTCCAAAATGTCATCCAATGCCTCTATCGCCTGCTCAAGCGCTCCCCGTGGACCTCGCTATGGCCTCAGGTCTTCAGCCCCGACATGCTGTTCATCAATAATCCCATCCTTCACCGGATGGTGGAAGCCACGCCTAAGTTCTTGCTCGAGACGGGAACGATGCTGCTGCGCCACAAGTTCTACGATGCTGCCGAGAAGCACCTGAGCCTCTATGCCCAAAGTGCCGGAGCCGACGTTGCACTACTCCTCAAGCTGGGACTCTGCGCCCAACAGCAGGGCAAATACTCGACAGCCATACGCCACTATCAGCAGGCCGCCTTGCTCGACCCCAACAACACGAACGTGACCTACCGTCTGCAATACTGCTATGCCCAGACGGGGCGCTATCAGGAACAGCTGGACTGCCTGCTCAGCCTGGAAAAGGCCACGCCCGACGATGCGAGGGTGCTCATGGAGACTGGTCTCTGCTGCATTCAGCTCAAGAAGTGGGAAGAAGCCGAACGCCGTTTCTATAAGCTCGAATTTAAGGGAAAACACGTCATTCCCTCCGTTCGGTCAATCGCTTGGTGCTGCCTGAACCGTGGGGATTACGAAGCGGCGAAGAAAAACTACCTGCGCATTTTCAACGAAGCGCCAACAGAAGCAAACTGGGAAGACTACCTGAACATGGGCCACACCACATGGCTGTTAGGCGACACGCCTGCTGCCCTGGCCTTCTACGCCGAATATGCCCACCGCTATCTCATCGCACAACCGGAGGCCAAGGACGCGCTGATGCCCTTCATCGAGGACGCTGCGCTACTGCGCTCAAAGGGGAAGTTGCAGAACGACATCGACCTGATGTACGACCTCATTACCGAACAACTTTCGTAAGCGCTACAACAGTCCCTTTATGGGCTGGAACATCCGACCCACGAAACGACGCTTCAGCGAGAAACGTTGCCTGAAGTTCTTGGGTGTCAATATCTGGCTTTGCAGGGCACTCCGACGAAAGATTTCATTCAGCTCCTTCGTCACCTGAGGGTCGAAGACAACAGCATTCACTTCATAGTCGTAGCGAAGGCTGCGCCCGTCCAGATTGGCCGTTCCGATGATGCCAATCTCATTATCCACCGTCATAATCTTGCTATGATGGAATCCTCCCTCAAAGTAGTATACCTCGGCTCCGCGGCGCATCATCTTCTTCATCTGAATGCCTATGACCTCAGGCACAATTTTATTGTCAGAATTTGCCGACACCATGATTTTCATGCGTATGCCCCTTCGCAGAGCCTGCTTCATGGCACGACGCACGCTGTGGGTGTTCGTAACATAGGGATTAATGATGCACACCTCTTGCTTTGCAGCCTTAAGGGCTGCGACCAGCGACTGCCGGATTTGGCGGTTCGACACCTTGGGCTCACGGTTCACTATCGAAACGACGCTACTGCCATAAGCTTCAGGCTCACGTGTGGCTCGATACTGCCGAGGGGCGAGCGATTCGCCCGTTGTTTTGTTCCAAATGCGAATGAAGATGTTCCCGAAATCATCCACCACAGGCCCCTCGAAGCGAGCATGCAAGTCGTGCCACGCTCCCGTCTGTTTCGTCCCGTGGATGTAGTAGTCAGCCACGTTCATGCCACCCGTCCAGGCATAAAGCCCGTCGACGACAACAATCTTGCGGTGGTCGCGATGCAGCATATTAGGAATCCAGGGGAAACGCAGGGGATCGAAGACGGCAAAATGGATTCCCAACTGCCGAATGCTGTCCATCTGTTCCTCGGTTATCGGATCAGATGCCTTCCAGTTTCCATAGGCGTCAATCAGCAGGCGCACCTCCACGCCCTGCTCCACCTTCTCGCGAAGCAAGTTAATCAGTTCGCCGCCTATTGAATCATGGCGAAAAATAAAATATTCGAGGTGGACGAAGCGTTCAGCCTTGCGTATGACTGAAAACATGTCGGCATACTTCTCCCTTGCAGACGGAAGTAAGGTAACCCTGCAACTGTCGTACTCCGGGTTTCCCTGCTCAATGAGTACACGGCGCAGCACCTCCCCAGATGTCTGGGAAAAGGATAGTTGGGGTATAAGAAGGAGCAGGAGGAGCAGAAGCCGGCTGTTCATAGCATACAACTGAAATTGTCTACAATGCCTAACAATTGCTGCTGGGCATCGACAACCAAAACGGCATGAATCTTATTAAGTTGCATGATGCGTTGTATGTCACTAATCTTCGTGTCCGGACCGACGGACTTGGGGCTTCGGGTCATCACTGAAGATACGGGCATCTTGAAGAAGCGCTCCTGCAGTTTCTGCATGGCACGACGCACATCGCCGTCCGTGATAATTCCCTGTATCTGTCCGTCTTCTACAATTACGCACAAGCCCAGGCGACCTTCGCTCACATGAACAACCGTCTCCGGAAGGGGTGTGTCGGGCGAGATGACGGGGAGGTCTTCGCTTCGCATGACGTCGCGGGCACGAGTGAGCAAACGTTTGCCCAGCGAACCGCCGGGATGGAATCTTGCAAAGTCGCGCTCCTTGAATTGGCGGCGCTCAATCAGAGCACAAGCCAATGCATCGCCCATGGCCAGCGTGGCCGTGGTACTGCTTGTGGGGGCAAGGTTCAACGGGCACGCCTCGTGGCTGATGCCAACATTGATATGACACGTCGAGTTGCGCGCAAGCAGGCTGTCCGGATTGCTGCTGATTCCAATCAGCGTGATGCCCTCGTCGATAAGGAACGGAACGAAGCGCAGCAATTCGTCGGTCATTCCGCTATGGCTAATGGCTATCACCACGTCGTCTGTCGTGATGACCCCTAAATCGCCGTGATACAAGTCCAGCGGAGATACGTAGAAGGCAGGGGTGCCCGTACTGCTCAGTGTTGCCGCAATCTTGGCACCAATATGCCCACTCTTTCCAACGCCCGTCAGTATGACCTTACCCGAGCAATTATATATCATGTCGACAGCCTTGTCGAATTGTTCGTCGAGCTGCGGTATCAGGCTTAGTATAGCTTGCGCCTCATCGCGGAGGCATTGTGATGCAATTTCTCTATTTGTCATCATAAAAGGGATTTCACAACTGTTTCAAAGTCGTGCAAATACAACATATTGGGCCCATCGCTCAGGGCTTCTTCGGGGTTGGGATGAATTTCGAAGAAGTACCCAGTGGCACCAAAAGCCTTTGCGGCCAGCGCCATAGCGGGCACGAACTCGCGGTTACCACCCGTCTTGCCCCCAGCACCGCCAGGACGCTGGACAGAGTGCGTGCAATCCATTATCACACGTGGAGTCCATTGTTTCATGTCCGGGATGTTGCGGAAGTCGACAGCAAGATTGTTATAGCCGCACATGTTGCCACGCTCCGTCAGCCACACGTCGACAGCTCCGCTTTCGCGACATTTCTCTACGGGGTATTTCATGTCCTGGCCAGAAAGGAACTGCGCCTTCTTGATGTTGACAGGCTTGCCCGTCCTGGCTGCAGCCACGAGCAAATCGGTCTGCCGACACAGGAAAGCAGGAATCTGAATGGCATCCACGACGCGGCCGACAGGCTCTGCCTGACAGCTTTCATGAATGTCTGTAATCAAGGGAAGGTGGTATTTCTCGCGTATGTCTGCCAGCATCTGCAGTCCTCGTTCCATTCCCGGTCCGCGATAACTGCTCAGACTCGTGCGGTTTGCTTTGTCAAAAGAGGCTTTGAAATAGATGTCCAGCGAATAGGCCGTGCGCAATCTCACTAATTCGCGTGCTACCGTTTCTAAGCAATCCATGTTTTCAATAACACATGGGCCAGCTATAAAAATAGGTTTCATCGGTTGCTTATTTTTTGCAAAAATACAAAAATATTCTCAATTTTCACTAACTTTGCCGTCGAAAGACAACGATAAGCAGATAAAACTACTATTATGATAACGATTCAATCCTACGAAGACTTTAAACGACTCGAAGGCTCCGACCTGGGCAAGAGCGAAAACATTCATGTAACGCAAGAGCGCATCAACCAATTTGCTGACGCCACACTCGACCACCAGTGGATTCACGTCGACGAAGAGCGCTGCAAGCGTGAGAGTCCCTTTGGCCAAACCATTGCCCACGGCTACCTCACGCTATCGCTGCTTCCCGTTATGTGGAATCAGATTATAGCAGTAGAGAATCTGGAGCGCCAGATGAACTACGGAATGGACAAACTCAAGTACATCCAACCCGTGCTCTCTGGCCAGCATGTCTTCATGACGGCTCACCTCGAGGAGGTCTTGAACCTGCGCGGAGCCATCAAGACGACCGTAAAAATTACCATTTGGATTGACGAGACAAAGAAGAAAGCCCTCGAAGGACTTGCTACTTTCGTCTACTACTTCAAAGCATAAATTCCCGGCTGGGGGCGCAAGCATGGCGCCCTAAGCCAGGTTCTTCAGAATCTCCGCAATACGGGTGTCAGTGCGTTCCGTGACAGGAACCAACGGCAGCCGTACTACGTTTTCTATTCGTCCCAGACTATGCAATGCCGATTTCACGCCAGAGGGATTACCATCGATAAACATCAGGCTGTATAGTTCAAACAGTTCATCGTTGATAATCTTGGCCTCGGCCAAACGACCCTCTTGCATAAGGTGCACCATGCGACTGAATTCTGCGGGAATGGCGTTGCCCACAACACTTATGATGCCACAGCCACCAGCCTTCATGACTGTCAGAGTCAGGCTGTCGTCGCCTGAAATCACGTCAAAGCCCTTGGGACGCTTTTCCAGTATCTCCTTTATCTGATCAATCTTTCCGCTTGCCTCTTTAATCGCCACGATGTTGGGAAAATCGTAGGCCAGTCTCAAGGTGGTGTCGGCTGTCAGATTAACCCCAGTCCGCCCCGGCACATTATACAGCACCACGGGCAGCGGGCTTGCCTCTGATATGGCCCGATAGTGTTGGTAGAGTCCCTCCTGCGAGGGCTTATTATACATTGGACACACGCTCAGTATGCCGTCGATACCGGTCCAGTCTGTCATCTTGATTTCCTCGGCCACGGCCGACGTGCAGTTCCCGCCGCAACCCATCAAGATGGGCATCCGGCCACCCACGTGTTTCACAATCGTCTGCTTTATCGTCTGTTTCTCCTCTCGGGTGAGGCATGGCGTCTCGGCAGTGGTGCCAAGGATACACAAAAAGTCCACACCACTCTTCATGTGGAAATCGACGAGCGATAACAGCGCTTCGTAATCAATACTGCCGTCTGTCTTAAACGGAGTAATCAGGGCAATACCCAATCCCTTGAATTTATTCTCTTTCATATAATAAGTTATTCTATCATTTTCAGGAAGTCGTCCTCACCAACAATGGGAATACCCAACTTCTGTGCTTTTTCCAACTTTGCAGGTCCCATGTTTTCCCCAGCCAATATGAAACTGGTCTTGGCTGAAATACTGCCCACATTCTTTCCACCATGCTTCTCTATGAGTGCCTTGTACTCGTCACGACTGTGGTGGGCAAACACGCCACTAATGACGATACTCTTTGACTGTAACTTGTCAGTGTGCTCTGCCAACTCACTTTCCGACAGCTCCATCTGTACGCCGTGGCTTCTCAGCCGTTCCACGAACCACTGATTTTGAGGGTTGGCGAACCATGTGATAACACTTTGTGCAATGACGGTTCCGATGCCGTTCAGTTGCAAGAGTTCTTCGAGCGAGGCATGCGCCAGCGCATCGATGCTCTTGAAATTTCGAGCTAAGGTCTTGGCTGCCGTTTCACCCACGAAGCGTATTCCTAAGGCGTACAACACGCGTTCGAATGGCACTTGCGTACTCTGCTGTATGCCCAGAAGTATCTTGCTCGCGCTGCGGTCCTTCTGTCCTCGCGCACCGCTAATTTGCTCACGGCGTATTTCAAACAGGTCTGCCGGGTCGCGAATGATGCCACGACGGAAATATTCCGCTATGGTTTCAGGGCCGAGGGATTCAATATTCATGGCCTTTCGGCTAATGAAATGTTCAATTCTTCCCTTTAGCTGTGGAGGGCACGACGTGTCATTGGGACAATAATTTGCGGCCTCGCCCTCGTAGCGCACCAATGGCGTGCCACATTCGGGGCAACAAGTAATGAACTCCACCCTTGGGCCGAGGTTCTCGTCTCTTGCATCGAGGTCGACATCCACGATTTTGGGAATAATCTCGCCGCCTTTCTCCACGTACACATGATCGCCAATGTGTAGGTCGAGTTTGCGGATAAAGTCTTCATTGTTGAGCGTGGCTCTCCGCACGACGGTGCCAGAGAGTTGCACGGGATCCATGTTGGCAACAGGAGTGATGGCACCAGTGCGACCAACCTGGAAGGTTACCTCACGCAAAATGGTCGTCTGCTTTTCTGCCATGAACTTGTAAGCAATGGCCCATCGAGGACTCTTTGCCGTAAGTCCCAGGCTGCGCTGCTGCGCCAGCGAATCAACCTTCAGCACGATACCGTCAGTTGCTACTGGAAGATTCTTGCGCTCCACATCCCAGTAGTCGATATAGTCATATATTTCCTGAAGCGAGGAGACAAGCTTCATCTGCGGCCCAATCTTGAAACCCCATTCGCGGGCTTTCTGCAGGTTGGCATAATGGCTGTCGGTTGGAATGTCGTCACCAAGGAGGTAATAAAGATAGGAGTCTAATTTACGCTGTGCCACCACGGCTGAATTCTTGCTCTTCAATGTACCGCTGGCGGCATTACGAGGGTTGGCAAACAAAGGTTCTTCTGCAGCAGCACGTTCGACATTCAGGGCGTCGAAGCTACTCCAAGGCATCAGCACCTCACCTCGAATTTCAAATTCTTCTGGATAGTCGGTCTCCCGAGATAGCACAAGGGGGATGGAGTGTATGGTCTTCACATTCTCCGTCACATCGTCGCCCTGAACCCCGTCACCGCGTGTTACGGCGCGCACCAGTCGGCCCTGCTCGTAGTGGAGCGATATGCTCAGTCCGTCGAACTTCATCTCGCAGCACATCTGGAAGGATTGTCCTCGAAGCCCTTCTTCGACACGCTGGTACCATTCGCGCACCTCGTCACGATTATAGGTGTTAGCCAGACTGAGCATGGGGCGTTTATGCACCACCTGACGGAATTCATTGTTCAGGTCGCTCCCCACACGTTGACTGGGGCTGTTGGGGTCATACAGCTCCGGATGTTTCTGCTCCAGTTCCTGCAGCAATCGCATCTTCTGGTCAAACTCCAGATCGCTGATTAGTGGCTGATTCAGCACATAGTACTGATAATTATGCTTGTGAAGCTCGGCCCGCAATTGCTCTATGGTTTGACGCTCATCCATCACTGTTGCTGTAGTTTGTCCATGTTTTCACGTGCGACCCTCAGGTACTCCTTAATATAAGGATGTTCGAGGAAGTAGGAAGGGGCTCCGATGATGAGTTCCTCGATTTGCGGAGTCAACACAGGGTAGGCAAATTCACTGGTCATTATCATGAATACGCCTGGCCCAAGCACATTGTTATAGTTCTGCTTGATAAATCCCGACACAAGTTGGTCTGATTCGATGGAAAGGCGGCGTGCCTCATCGCTCAATCGGGCCATCACCTCGTCGTGTTCCATGCCATCCATGACCATGCGCCCTTCCTTACGGGGCAGGTCGGCCATTTGGTTGTCGATTTGTGTCTTACGTTTAATAAAGGAGTAGAGGCTGTCGTTGAGCGGTCCGCCCGTGGCAATCTGAGCCACTTCGTCAATCTTCATTTCTATCTTCTCGCCCTCCAGCACCACTGGCATTAGGCTCTGGTTTCCCCAAAACAGGTTGACCATCATCGTCGAATCCGAATATCCCTTGAAGGAGAACTTTCCATGCGTGACACAGCACGAGTCGATGTCTTTGAGCTTTTGGTTTTCGAAGACCTTCAGGTAAAGCATCTTTCCTTCCATCCCGTGCACGCTGGTCGACCCATTTACCATATAATGGTCGCTGCAGCCCACGAGGAAGGGCATGGGGAAAAGCAGGAAGAGCGATAGTTTGAGCGCTTGCGGAATGCGGATGGCCGTGTAGAGTTGGAGCACGGCACCGATTAGCATGCACACCACCCACTCGTTATGTTGAAGCAAGTTGTAGCCAAGTGTTTGGGCTGTCATGGCCACTGCAGAAACAACCAAGGCGGCAGCCCCGAATAGTTGCTGACGCCTTAGCCGCACCACCACGAAGTCATTTCCCTCATAGGAGGCGCGTAGTTGCATGGTGACAAACATCACCACGCCTACCACAAATATCGCATTTGAAATCCAGCCACCCACGATCCACGTTGCAGCACCTGCCACCATCAGTAGGGCTCCTATGCGGAATATCAGGTTCTCAATCTTAGTTAGTGCCTTCATCTTCCGCCTCGGATTGGCTGTCCAAAGTACCATCCATGAACACATACACGTCCTCGTCTGGGTACTTCATAAGGTATACCTCACGAGCCACACGCACAACCTCTTCCTGTTTGCTCTCCAAGGCCTCCAAGGCACGTGTGTCCTGCTCATATCGATTCTGATACTGGCGCATTTCGTCCTTTAAGGCCGATATCTCCTGAATGCGCTGATAGCGGGCCCAGAAACTATCCTCATCTATAATGCCCACTTCTAATGCAAAGAAGGCTAATACGACAAAATACTTATATTTACGCAGGAATTCCCATACGGTCTGAATACTACTCATATTCCTTATTTATTTTACGACGCAAATATACGAATAATTTTATATTTTGAACCATATATTTGAATTAATTTGTATCTTTGCAACGATTATTAACAATCAGCATGGAACAATATATTGTATCGGCCCTAAAATATCGTCCAGCAACCTTTGACAGCGTTGTGGGCCAACGGGCACTTACCACCACCCTACTCAATGCCATACGCACAGGCAAACTGGCCCACGCCTATTTATTTTGCGGACCGCGAGGGGTTGGCAAGACCACCTGCGCCCGCATTTTTGCCAAGACCATAAACTGCGAACATCTGAACGAGAATGGCGAACCTTGTGGCACGTGCGAATCATGCCGTGCATTCGACGAGGGGCGCTCACTGAACATACATGAACTCGATGCCGCCTCGAACAATTCTGTCGACGACATCCGCGAGCTTATCGATCAAGTTCGCATTCCGCCTCAGGTAGGGCGCTACAAGGTGTTCATAATCGACGAGGTCCACATGCTGTCGCAACAGGCTTTCAACGCCTTCCTCAAGACGCTGGAGGAGCCACCACGCTACGTTATCTTCATTCTGGCCACTACTGAAAAACATAAGATTCTCCCCACCATTCTCAGCCGCTGTCAGGTTTACGACTTTCAACGCATAACCGTTAAGAATACCGTAGACCACCTGAAATACGTTGCCGAGAAGGAGGGCTACCAAGTGGAGGAAGAAGCGCTCGCACTGATTGCCCAAAAGGCCGACGGAGGAATGCGTGACGCCCTTAGCATCTTCGACCAGATGGTAAGTTTCACTGGTGGGAACGTCACCTATCAGTCCACCCTGCAGAACCTGAACATCCTAGACTCGGAATACTACTTCCGCGTGGCGGACAACATGCTCAACCATGATGTCGAATCATCGCTCCTGCTCCTCAACGAAGTCATGGAAAAAGGCTTCGACGGAGGAAATTTCATTGCCGGACTGGCCGACCACTTCCGCAACTTGCTTGTGAGCCGCGACGCCAAGACTCTCCCCCTGCTCGAGGTGAGCGAAACACAGCGTCAGCGCTATCACGAACAGGCCATGCGCTGCAAGCCTCAGTTCCTGTTCCGCGCCATAAAGCTCTGCAACGAATGCGACATCAACTACCGCCAAAGCCGGAACAAGCGGCTGCAGGTGGAATTATGCCTCATACAAACCACACAGAGCACAGATGATGATGGGGCCAGCGCGGGGCGTTGCCCTGCCAAGACTATAAAACCCCTATTCACTCAGCAGCCCACTCAACAACAGGCTCTCACTAAGATAGTGGAGAGCACATCGGCTGCGCCCAAGCAAGAAAAGCCCGCAACACCGAAGCCCACGCTTCGCAACCTTGACCTGAACGCTACCAGCATACGCAGCAACGTGGCGCCAAGGAAGCCGTCGCCAGTAAAAACTGAGAACACACCTGCCAATAGTACCACCACACAGGCACCCTCTGTCAGCGCCCCACAGGCAACAGCCCAGCAGCAACAGCTCGACGCCGAACGACTCACTGCCGCCTGGCATCATTTTGCCAATATGCTGCCGAAGTCTGAGATTGCCATTGCCCAGCGCATGCGCAGCACCACGCCACAATTAGTGTCGCCCAAGAGTTTCTCAATCACCGTAAGCAACCCGCTCGTCGAAAAGAGCTTACAGAAGTTCCGACCTAAAATCGAAGCTTTCATCAAACAAGAGTACAAGACAGAGGATATTAGCATGCAAATTCTGGTGGCTGAGCCCGAAGTAATGATAAAGAACTACAGTAGGCCCGATCAATTCCGCCACATGCTCAAGACCAGCCCCAGCTTTGCCAAGCTCCACGAGATATTCTCACTCGAACTCGCCTAGCCCCACCAAATGATGGAACTAAACCTTCAACAACTAACTATCGCTGTCTGTCAAGTTGCCTGTCAGGCAGGAGCCTACATACGTCAGGAACGCACTAAATTCTCCACCGACAAGGTGGAACGGAAGCATGCCCACGACTATGTGTCGTACGTCGACAAAGGTTCGGAACAAATCATCATCTCCGCCCTCAAAACACTCCTGCCAGAGGCTGGATTCATCACCGAGGAAGGACTGGCCACACATGCAGACGAGCAATGCCTATGGGTTGTCGACCCTCTTGACGGCACGACCAACTTTATCCATAGCTTTTCGCCATATGCCGTATCCATAGCCCTCACCCAGAGCAACGAGATTCTGCTGGGTGTGGTCTACGACGTCTGCTCCGACGAATGTTTCTATGCGTGGAAGGGAGGTGGCGCCTTCGTCAACGGACAAGCCATTCATGTTTCGGCCCACCGACTCGACGACGCCCTGCTTTGCCTGCAACTGCCATACAACAGCAAGGCCTATACACCCGTCATCCATCGTCTTATCGACCGGTACTACGGCAATGTGGGCAGCATTCGCATGATTGGCTCTGCGGCAATAGCCTTGTGCTACGTTGCAGCCGGGCGGCTCGACGTATATGCCGAAAAGTATCTGGGGCAGTGGGACTACATGGCGGGAGCGCTAATCGTCAGGGAGGCAGGCGGCCTTGTTACCAGTTTCGAAGGCGATGCCGAATTTATGACGAGTGGTGGCATACTGGCCACTAATGGCCTCTCCTTCACCACAACCTAAGTTTGAAATTATGAGTAGAAAAAGAAAAGAACTGCCCGTATTGGAGCAGATAGAGATTACTGACGTGGCTGCCGAGGGCAAGGCACTAGTAAGGGTTGACGAACTGGTGGTATTTGCGCCCTGGGTGGTCCCTGGCGATGTAGTGGACTTGCGACTTACCAAGAAGAAGCACCACTATGCCGAGGCTGAGGCCATACGCTTCCACAAATACAGCGAACAGCGCACAGAACCCTTCTGCCGCCACTTTGGCGTGTGCGGCGGTTGCAAGTGGCAGATGCTGCCCTACGACGAGCAGCTCCGCTGGAAACAGAAGCAGGTGATGGACGCCCTGACGCGAATCGGCAAAGTAGAACTGCCCGAGCCTCACCCCATCATGGGAAGCTGCAAGACACGCCAGTACCGCAACAAGCTCGACTTTGGATGTAGCAACAAACAATGGCTCACGTGGGAGCAAATGAAGGAGGGCGTTCCTTTTAAGCCCGGCATCGGTTTCCACATCAGCGGGGCCTTCGACAAGGTGCTGCCCATCGAGAACTGCGGCCTAATGGACGACCTGAACAATGACATCCGCAACTGGCTCTTCGACTACGCTATTGCCAATAATCTTACTTTCTACGACCTCAGAGCCCAAGAGGGCTTCTTGCGCGGCATCGTGATGAGGAACTCGCTCTCGGGCGAATGGATGGTAACCGTGCAGTTCGGCCCGAAGGCTCGCGTGGAAGCGAGCAAGGAGGCTGCCGAGGAAGAGACGCGCACAGAGAGCCTGTTTGACAGGGAGGAGGCCACGAGGCTGCTCGAGGCCATGCACGTGCAATTCCCTCAAATTACGAGCCAGATGTACGTCTATAATCCCAAGTGCAACGATACATTCAACGACCTCGACGTAAAGTGCTATCACGGTACACCCTTCATCTATGAGCTCATGGAAGACCTGCGGTTTAAGGTGGGCCCCAAAAGCTTCTACCAGACCAATACGGAGCAGGCCTATGAGTTGTATAAGGTTGCAAGAGAGTTTGCCGGGCTCACTGGCCACGAGTTGGTCTACGACCTCTACACCGGCACAGGCACCATCGCCAACTTCGTAGCCAGAAAGGCCAGCAAGGTCATCGGCATCGAATACGTTCCTGAAGCCATCGAGGACGCCAAAGTGAATGCCGAACTAAATGGCATCACGAACACAACATTCTATGCTGGAGACATGAAAGACATCCTGACGGAAGAGTTTATCAACCAGCACGGAAGGCCCGACGTTATCATCACCGACCCACCACGAGCAGGCATGCACGCCGACGTGGTTGCCACCATCCTGCAAGCCGCGCCACAGCGCATCGTCTACGTCAGCTGTAACCCTGCGACACAGGCTCGAGACCTCAACCTTTTGGACGTGGCCTACCGCGTAGCAAAAATTCAGCCCGTCGACATGTTCCCTCACACACAGCACGTCGAGAACGTCGTTTTACTTACAAGAAAATAAGAACCCGAGAATATGAAATCTACGGCCATACTCCTGCTCCACTGCCCCGACAGGCCAGGCATCATCAGCGAAGTCACCAAATTCATCACCGATAACCATGGCAACATCGTCTACCTCGACCAGTATGTCGACCGCGAAGACGGCGTTTTCTTCATGCGCATAGAATGGGAACTCGACGGTTTCCTTGTACCCAAGGAGAAAATCAAGGAATACCTCTCCACACTCTACGCCCAGCGCTACCAGATGACGTTTAACCTCTACTTCAGCGACGAACGCCCGCGCATGGCAATCTTCGTGAGCAAGATGAGCCACTGCCTCTACGACCTGCTGGCTCGCTACAAAGCCGGCGAATGGAACGTGGACATCCCATGCATCGTCTCCAACCACGAAGACCTTCAATACGTGGCCGAACAATTCGACATTCCCTATTACGTGTGGAGCATCAAAAAAGACCACTCCAACAAAGCCGAAGTGGAACAAGCCGAGATGGAACTACTGCGCGAAAAGCGCATAACATTCATCGTGCTGGCCCGCTACATGCAAATCATTAGCGACGATATGATTGCCAAATACCCCCATCATATCATCAACATCCACCACTCCTTCCTGCCAGCATTCGTGGGTGCAAAGCCCTACCACCAAGCATGGGCGAGAGGCGTTAAAATCATCGGCGCAACAAGCCACTACGTAACGGCAGAACTGGACGCCGGCCCCATCATCGAGCAGGATGTGGCCCGCATCACACACAAGGACACACCCGAAAGCCTCGTGCTGAAGGGCAAAGACCTGGAAAAGATTGTGCTGTCGCGAGCCGTGTCGAAACACATCGACCGCAAAATCCTCACCTACAAAAACAAAACCATCATCTTCAGTTAACAAGCACGTTAACGCAACGAATCATCCTTCGCGACGCGTCACTGTGAGTGACGCGTCGCTATGATGTAAGCGACACGATGCTACGATGCGAACGGCGCGACGCAATAATACAAACGTCACGACGCTATGATGCAAACGCAACAACGCTATGATGTGAACGCAACAACGCTATGATGTGAACGACGAAACGCTATGATGTGAGCAGCGTGGCGTTATGACGACTACGCTACTGCATAATAACGGAGCACTAATAAAGTATCTTGGAAAGAAGAATTGCGGACCTCAACGACCGGGGAAAGTCTGGAAGGTTCCATCATCAAAGAAAATACGAATCTCTGTAATTACACGCTGCGGTTTGTCAACATATTTTACCACCTCGCGAATTACGGGCACTCGTGGGGTCCCCCCAGCGAGGTCGAACGACAAATCTGCAGGATCACTCCCAGCAGCCGACGAAGTTCCATCACCCATCTCTAATCCGGGGAACAACCCGCCACTCAAATCAGTTGAATCAGAACTGCCACTGTTTTCAGCGCGCTTTTCGCTCTGATACATATCGCCCTCACCAAAAAGCAACCACGACATATTAAGCTTCGGAAAACGACGATGGAGAGCTTCCGCGTGATTAAGCGTGGGGCTGGTTCGTCCGTTGAAAATACTTGACAAAGTTGCTGGGCTGATTCCTGTGGTAGCAGCGAACTCTTTTTGGTTGAGTCCCTCCTGCTTCATGATTTGGAATATACGATCTTTCATCTTAGCGTACTGGGGGTAGGGTGAGCACCCCGATTTTAGATTTCTAACTTGATACAAAGTTACAAAAATTGATTTATACCGCCAAATTTAAATCTCTATAATTAAATAAATAGATTCAGGTTTTACTTTTAATTAATGAATCAATACGTAAAAATCACGGAGGCGCAGCAGTTCAGCATTCAGAAAACGAATTTAAGAGACTATTATCAATATATCTAAAGCAAAAGCTTGCACAATTCAGCATAAACAACTGGTAATTCGGTAGATAATACCGATAATAAAAGCCAAATCGGGCGATATGAATATTGCCCTCTTATAGGCGAGGTTATACCCTGTTGCTTTATATGATTAAACTCACACTAATCGTTGATTTTCTACTAATTATCGTTTAGTGTAATATTAGAATGGATATTCATTCACACATATGGACGCAAGTGTTGCGATTCGTAAAATCAACATCAAGGAAACAATACCAGCGTTTCGGGTTGCTTAATTCGGAACTCTATACGTCAAAGAACGCTTCGAGGTCGTTCATGTTTCAAAACTTCAATTCAGGTTTGATGGAATTTAGAGTTCTAAAACACGAATCGCCGAGAAGCGATTTTTGCTGAATTTTGAATCCTTACGTTATTTGCCTACAACTGGGCGCTTGGAAAAATCTACGCGATTCTCAGGGCACATGAATTGGCGTCAAAGCCTTTTCAGATAGCGCTTTACGCGAAAAAAATTGCCTCACCGACGGCGAGGCAAATAGAAAGAAATTAGTGAAGAATATAGAAAATAAGTTCCTTCAGGAGGTCTCCAGGCGAAGATTTGCAGCCCCCTACCCCCTTAGATTTGGCATCGGTTTGGCGTATTTCACTTAATATATCCATCACCTTCTTTCCAGAGTAATTTCGGCGCGCTGGAATGAGTGCACGCCGAGCCACCCATGTCGACTTACCCAAATACTGGGCAATACCATCGTCGGTTTGTGAGGGTGCGAAATACGCCATCAGGACGTCGGAAAAGAAATTAAAAAGTGAAGACAGCGTGATAGGGAGAGCAAATGTGCGAGGATTGCTGTCAAAATATTTTACTATCTGATTTGCCTTATAAACATCGCGAACGGCCAGGGCATTATGAAGCTCAAAGTTGTTAAAGTCCTTGCTCATGCCCGTAAGCTCTTCAACCAGCCGCGCCCCCACCCTGTTCTCTCCTTGCGGAAGAGCCATGAGCAATTTGTCCATCTCTGCAACGAGACGCGAAAGGTCGCTGCCCACATGGTCGCACAGCATCTGCGCTGCAGCCGGCTCAATTGTCTTCTGGTGGCGCTGCATATAGTTGTTGACAAACGGCGGAAGCTCGTTGTCGTAGAGTCGCTTGCTCTCGAACACCACGCCCTGACGTTTGATTTCCTGCGCCAGCGCGCGGCGGGTGTCATATTTACCGTGCTTATGGCACAGTATGAGAATCGTGGAGAGCGTGGGATTCTTGGCATAGGCCGCCAGCGTATCCTTGTCGTTGAGCGACTGAAATTCGCGTACGAGCACCACGCGCCGATCCGCCATCATGGGATATTGCCGCGCCACGTTGATAATGTCGTTGGCACGCGTTTCGGCACCGTATAGCAAGTCGTAGTTAAAATCGCGTTCTTCAGCCTTGAGGGCATTATCAGCAATAAACTGACTGAGCATGTCGATATAGTAGTCCTCGTCTCCCATGAGCAGGTAAATGGGTGCAAACTTCCCAGCTCGCACATCCTTCACGATGTCCATGTAGTTTAGGCCAGCTTCCTTTGCCATAGTTTTCTGTTACCTGTTTCCGGCTTTCTGCTTTCCGTTGCTTGGTTCTTTCTTCCTGCTTCCGACTAATAATCGAACTTCAGGTGGCGAACGGTCTTCTTCTCCTGCTTGATCATCTCCAGTGCCTCGATGCCGATTTCCACATGTTTCTCGACATAGCTGGCCGTAACGATATTGTCGCTGGCTGCCGTCTTCACACCCTCGGGCGTCATGGGATTATCGGAGACGAGCAAGAGGGCGCCCGTCGGGATATGGTTGGCAAAGCCGCAGGTAAAGAGTGTGGCAGTTTCCATGTCGACTCCCATGGCGCGTGTCTTACGCAAATACTTCTTGAAATCGTCATCGTGCTCCCACACACGGCGGTTTGTGGTGTAGACGGTGCCCGTCCAATAATCCATCCCCATATCGCGGATAGCACTGGATACGGCACGCTGCATCATAAATGCGGGCAGCGCAGGCACTTCGGGAGGAAAGTAGTCGTTCGACGTACCCTCGCCTCGTATGCCGGCAATGGGCAGAATAAGGTCGCCTCGCTTTGTCTTGTTAGAGATGCCTCCGCACTTACCCAGGAACAGGCAAGCCTTGGGGCTGATAGACGAGAGGAGGTCCATGATAATCGCAGCATTGGGCGATCCCATGCCGAAGTTGATTATCGTGATGCCCTCGGCCGTTGCCGAACGCATGTTGGCCTTATAGTCAGGGCATTCGATGCCGTAGCGATTGCAAAAGATATCAACGTAGTTATTAAAATTGGTTAGTAGGATGTACTCGCCAAAATCTTCCAACGGACGATTTGTGTACCTTGGCAACCAATTCTGAACAATTTCTTCTTTTGTCTTCATATTCCTTATTATATATAATACCTCGCAAAGATAGCGAATTATTTTCAATTTCGATTTTTAATTTCTATTTTTGTCGTCATGTTGACGTTAAACCTACCGCAAACCGACCTGAGACTGGAAAAAAGAGGCGACACGATGTACGTTTTCGACATTCTGCGCCGTCGCTACATCAAGGTGACTCCAGAGGAGTGGGTAAGGCAACATTTCGTACACTTTTTGCTTGAGCACAAAGGCTATCCCACGGGCCTCATGTCAAACGAGGTGTCGCTCTCGCTTAACGGCACCACCAAGCGATGCGACACCGTGCTCTACGACCAACATGCAAGCCCTCGTATGATCGTGGAATACAAGGCGCCCCATATTCAGCTAAGCCAGAAGGTATTCGACCAGATTTCGCGCTACAACATTGTGTTGCGAGTGCCCTACCTCATTGTGTCGAACGGCATAGCGCACTACTGTTGCCACGTGGACTACGAGCACGAGAACTACCAGTTCCTGCGCGATATTCCCCGCTACGAAGATTTATAAGAAAGGGATTACGCCGTGTAAGGACTTACGCCGTGTGCTCGGCACCGGCCTGACGGCGATACCACAGCGCGAACCACACGAGGGCCACGAGCAGGCAGACCATTCCCAACGGATAGCCAATCGAGCCAGGCAGGAACAGCATCAGCTTCGACACGAAGAAGAAGGTAGTGCAGACGGCAGTCATGAAGAGGGCCGGGATGAGTGTAATCCAGAAACATTTGCGTTGGCGCACCATGTAGACGGTGGCCGTCCACAGCATGATGGCTGCCAGCGTCTGGTTGGCCCACCCGAAATACTGCCACACGACCTTGAATCCGTCGGCGTTCTCAATCTGCCACACCAGGATGGCGATAGAGGCAAGGAACAAGGGCACGCCGATGAGCAGGCGCTTATGGATGGGACGCTGGTCGAGCGTCAGGCCCTCGGCAACAATCAGGCGAGCCGAGCGGAAGGCCGTGTCGCCGCTGGTGATGGGCGCTGCCACCACACCCAGGATAGCCAGCACGGCGCCGAACGTGCCCAGCCAGTTGTTGCAAACCAACGTAACCACGTCAGCCGCCGAAGTGCGGAAGCCAGCCTGTGCCTCGGGAATCATGGAGTATCCCGTCTCAGGCGAGTTGTAGAAGAACCACGAAGCCACGCTGGCCCAGATGAGGGCCACGATGCCCTCGGTTATCATTGCGCCGTAGAACATCGGGCGCCCCATGTGCTCGTCCTTCGTGCAGCGGGCCATAAGTGGCGTCTGGGTGGCGTGGAAGCCAGAGATTGCGCCACAGGCAATCGTGATGAAGAGGCACGGGAAGATTTGGTCGGTCCATGTGTCGGGAGCCGTTTCTGCCCCCATGTTGTAGAGGTGGTCCCACACCTCGGGGATGGCCGGCCAGTTGATAAACATCACTGCCATCAGGGCTGCCGCCATGAACAGCAGCGAGAAGGCGAAGAGGGGGTAGATTTTACCGATAATCTTGTCGATGGGGAGCATGGTGGCAATGATGTAGTAGACGAATATCACGCCCACCCACATCATCTTGCTACCTCCCATGTCGCTGAGTATCTGGGCCGGCGAATAGACAAACACCGTGCCCACCATGAGTAAGAGGAATACCGTGAACGCGAGCACCAGCAGGCGCGGCCAACGGCCCAGGTAGCGCCCCGCCAGTTCGGGCAGTCCCTCGCCGTCGTGGCGCATGGAGAGCATGCCTGCCATGTAGTCGTGGACCGCACCGGCAAAGATGCAGCCCAAGACTATCCACAGGTAACTGACCGGCCCGAACTGGGCCCCCATGATCGCTCCGAAGATAGGGCCCGTGCCAGCGATGTTCAGGAACTGAATCATGAACACCTTCCAGCCCGGCATGACGATGAAGTCGACACCGTCGGATTTGCTCACTGCAGGGGTGACTCTGTTGTCAGGCCCGAACTTGCGTTCTACGAAACGCCCATAGAAACGGTAGCCCAACACGAGGGCTACCATACTAATCAGGAACGATATCATGCTACTCTATCCTCCTCTTACTTAGAAAGTTCTTTGTCGAAGACTATTCCTCCTCGGTCGTATTCTTGGCCGTGCGGCGAGCCGAGCGCTTGGGCTTCTCGGCAGCTGGCTTTTCAATCTTCACGCCGGCGAGTTCGCTGTCAATCATGATGCGGCCGCAGTATTCGCAGACGATAATCTTCTTGCGCATGCGGATGTCGAGCTGGCGCTGGGGCGGAATCTTGTTGAAGCAACCGCCACAAGCATCGCGCTGCACGTAGACGATACCCAGTCCGTTGCGGCTGTTGCGGCGGATGCGCTTGAAGGCGGCCAGCAGGCGCGGCTCGATTTGTGCCTCCAGGCTCTTGCTGCGCTCGCGCAGTTTCTCTTCCTCGGCCTTCGTCTCCGAGATGATTTCGTCGAGCTCCGACTTCTTGATGTCGAGGTCGGTGCGGCGTTCTGTCACGTTCTCGCTGCTCTGGGCCAGTTCGTCAGTCTTCATGCGGATGGCCTCCTCGGCCTCGCGAATCTTCTTCTGGTTCAGTTCAACGTCGAGTTGCTGGAACTCGATTTCCTTGTTCAGGCTGTCGTATTCGCGGTTGTTGCGCACGTTGTCCATCTGCTCCTTATACTTGGCGATGGCGGCGTTGGCGTTCTCGATGGCGGCCCGGCGGTCGGCAATCTCGCGCTTCAGTTCCACGATTTCGTTCTGTATCTTCTCGATGCGCGTGGTCAGGCCTTCGATTTCGTCCTCCAGGTCCTGCACTTCCAGGGGCAGTTCGCCACGGAGGGTCTTGATTTTGTCAATCTCGCTGAGCATGGTCTGCAGTTGATAGAGGTTCTTCAGTTTCTCCTCAACGGTCAGTTCTGCGGGGTCTTTTTGTTTTGTTGCCATAATGTTATGATATGATTTTATGTGATTATGTCCTTTTATATATATTTATATAAGGTATTGTATCGGGTTCGTGTCGACGTTGGTCATGAACAGGGGCAGTTCGGGCCATCGGTCACCAATAATCTGGTAGAAGATTTCCTTCGTGTACTGCTCGCTCTGATAGTGACCCATGACGGCAATCTGTATCTCCTGCTCGTGGCCGAAGAACTGGTGGTACGACATTTCGCCCGTCAGGAAGGCATCGGCCTCCAGGCGTATGGCCTCGTCCAGCATGAAGGCCCCAGCCCCACCACACAGGGCCACCGACTGTATGGGCCGCCCCAGCAGTTCGTTGTGCTGCAGAGCTTCGATGTGGAACACATCCTTCACGCGCTGCAGGAAAGCCAGCGAGTCCTCCGCCGCCGGCAGGTAGCCGATGAGCCCCGAGCCGGCCACGACGTGGCGCTCGCCCACGCTCACCGTGTGCCGCTGCATCATGGCCACGTCCACCAGTCCCAACTTTTCAGCAATGCGGTAGTTCACACCGTCCTCGGCATTGTCCAGGTTGGTGTGGGCGGCATAGATGGTGATGTCGTTCTGGATGGCCAGTCGCACGCAGCGCTCCACCTGTGTGCGCTCAGTAACCTGACGCAGGGGGCGGAACAACAGGGGGTGGTGACTGATGATGAGGTTACAGCCGAGGTCTATGGCCTCGCGTATCACCTCCTCGGTAACGTCCAAACACAATAATGCCCCTGAGGCTTCCTGCTCCGCTGTCAGTCCAACTTGCAGGCCGGCATTATCGTAGCTCTCCTGCAGTGGCAACGGCGCAAAACGTTCAAGGGCGCTAATTATCTCCTTAATTTTCACGCTGTACGTAATATGTATGGTTCTAAAACCGCCGCAAATTTACAACAAATCTCCGTCATTCACAAATTTAGTGAATATTATTTCCCCGACGGCAGTCTATGGGCAGGTCGAGAGGCAGACGGAAGGAGCCGCTATCCTCGCGGACGGCGGCTCCCTATTGAAACAAAAAAATTACTTAAAACACACGCAACAACGTGTGCGCTGTCGCCAGCCCCAGGCGGGGCCGGCATATCTCAATCATTACTCTTCGCTGGCATCCTCATTGTCCCAGATGTCCCAGCCCTTGTTCTCGTGTACCTCGAAATCTCCAGGCGCAACGCCGTCAGCTGACTTGTCTACACTTACACCAGGGTTGCTGGTTGTAAGGAGAGTATTATTCAGTTCTGTCTTAATCACTACCGTTTGAGGCTGTATATATGTCATTTTCATGTCGTTATTCCTCCTTTCTTATTTTACTAAAATCTTTTTACCATTCACGATGTTTACACCCTTGTGCATACGGCTCATGCGCTGGCCTGCGAGGTTGAAGATAGCTTCCACCTCCTCACGAGTGGCAGTGCGAGTTTCCGTGATGCCAGTGGTTTCATCCTCAAACACAAGAGTGAAGTCTTTCACACCAGTACCAGTCGGGATGCTCGTCTCTTTGATATATGCCTTGCCGGCAGAGATATTACCTGAACCGTTGTTGACAACAAATTTGTTGCCCGACAGGCCATAGGCAGTACCAGCTTCAACGTATGTGGGAGCGAGGGTGCCTACAAGTTTGTTGTCGTTGGAATCGAACTCGGTTGTGCCGTCAGCAAAAGTAACTGTAACGTTGCTGGTGTTCACACCGTCAGCGTCCTTGTTGTAGAGGACGACGCCCTGACCACCCTTAATCTTATCCGCAATCTTTTTAAACGTAATAGCGCCCTCGCTGGTAATTTCGCTTACACGCCAAGCGGTATAGCCCGTTGTGTTCGTGAAGTCGATGGGGTTCACTGAGCAGTATGTAGCATATCCATACTTATTAAGAGTAACATTGGCTGAAGGTATATTATATGCCTTTATGGTGAAGTCCTTTACTTCCCACATACCATTTGCATTCGTTCCACTGGGAGTATAGCGGAAAATGAAGTGTACTGTCTTCCCAGCATAGTCGCTAAGGTCGATATCGCCCGAATTAACAAAAGTCCAGTTGGTACCGCCGAACCAATTAGGAATTGTTAGTTCAACCGGAGTTTCAGAACCTTCTTGAACAAACAACTTACATACTGTTTTCTTATTGGAGGATATTTTGTTTCCTACATGGCTAAAGTAAACAAACGGCTCGCAATAACCTGACAAGTCAAAGTCCTCAGTAACCATGTCATAGTTTGTATCTTCGACTCCATTGTTTGTTGTTTCACGGCCAGCAACGGCTCCATATTTGGCTTCATAATGCCACAAGTTACCTGCGTCTGTAGTCCAGCCAGCAGGCAGGCCTGTGCCCTCGGTTTCAATACGCTTATAAAGTTGAATAGCATCACCCACAGGGAATTCTGTGAGGCCGGCAGGAGCATTGACAGTCACAGGAATCACTACAGGGCTACCTGCGGTATAGAGGTTTTCTGCGTCGGCAGGGGCTGTGATGGTGATAGTTGTTGAACCAACGGCTACGGCAGTCACCTCTCCACTGGCGTTAACAGTGGCAACGGACGTATTGGCACTTTCGTAGGTTAGTGTTCCAGCATAGTCGGCAGATACGGCGGCACCAATAGCCTCGGCAGCATCGCCGTAAGTCATATCTACATCGTTTGCCGTAACAGCAACAGGAGCCGACACGCTAACACTGCGTTTTACGCTCACCATTCCATAGTTCTCCGTATCCACGGGAGTAATGGTACAGGTTATCGTTGCTGTACCACGACCAACTGCAGTGTATGCGCCAGTCGAGGCATTCGTAATCTCAATTACACTGCTATTACTTGAAGTCCATGTCTTTGTGCAATCATCGGCATCGGTAGAAGTCGCAGCAAATGTACCCGTAGCATCTTTAGCCAACGTGCCGGGATCAGTAATTGTCACATCTGTTGAGATTGGAGTCTTCAGCGGAGTGATGGTGATGCCAGTAAACACTGCATATGTACCATCTCCCTGTATTGTGATGGTTGTGCTGGTCTTTGTTGTGGTCAAAGAATTCGTTCCGCTATTTGTTCCATCGGAAATGATAACATTGTTGGTCTTTTTCGTCGTTCTGATGGTGAAGCCATGATTACTTTTAATCGTAGGAGATGTAACCTTGCCAGTTGTAACCTTAATTTGCCAGCCATCATTATTGTAATAACCGTTAACCTCTTTCCATGTATAAGAGTTCCCATCGGAGCCTACTATTTCACAATCCCGGTTTCCATACGAATCCCCAAGCATGGTTTGATTCCACGAACCAAACGTTATTCCCTCCCCAGTCGTCCTTAAATCAATAGCGCCGTCAGAGACGGTAACTACGCAAGCAGCAGACTTAGTATTATCTGCATTCGATTTAGCGGTGATGGTGGCCGTACCGAGGGCAATCGCTGTTACCACACCTGCGGAAGAGACAGTGGCCACGCCTGTGTTATCCGATTCCCAGTTCACGGTCTTATCTGTAGCATTTGTAGGAGATACGGTTGCGGTCAGTGTCAGATACTTCCCTACCATTAATAAGGCAGTGGCCCTATTTAATGAAACACTGGATACAGCTGTGGGTTTAACCGTGACGGCGCAGGTTGCGGTCTTTGTGTCATCTGCCACGGACTTCACGGTGATGGTGGCCGAGCCAACGCCAACGGCCGTTACAACGCCATCAACTACAGTAGCTACGTCCTCGTCACTCGACTCCCATGTCACAGCCTTGTTTGTGGCATCAGCAGGAGAGATGGTTGCGGTCAGAGTCTCGGCGTCGCCTGCCTCCATCGTTACAGAGGTCTTATCGAGCGTAACGTCAGTAACGGCAATGGGAGCCGTTACGGTTACGGTGCATTCAGCCTTAATGCTGCCATTAGAAGGCGACTTGGCACGGATAGTTGTGGAACCAACTGCTACGCCAGTTACAACGCCATTGCTCACCGTGGCAATATCCGTATTATCAGACTCCCACATAACGGTTTCACTCGTGTTTGCTGGGGCAACAGTCGGAGTCAGAGTCACATTACCACCAACAGCGACACTTGCCGTTGCGTCCATCGTGATTGACGTAATGGCAACGACTGCTCTCTTCTTGTATATATAAGGTTTGCTTTGTCCTGACGTATACTGAGAGAATAATTTACTCGTACCATTAAATGCTAAATAATATGAAGTGTTTTTCACATTTTGAACAGTAAAGACACTGTTGGCAGCAGACAAGGTCCACGCAGAAGTAGTGGTGGGTGCAGTAGACGCCGCTGTCGTGTTCGTCTTAAGATTATTCTTTGAAGTGCTTGCAGAATAAATATATCCGCTGCCCGTGTGGAAGCCAAAATTACTGCCATTCTTCTTTACTACAAACACCTGCACATTATCAGAAGAAGAATAGGTGTAGGTGTGGTCAGTAACTGTAATTGATACCGGTGTGCGGTTGTTTGTGTTTTGTGTTGTTCCACAAGCATGGGTCTCAGCCTGATTAACAAAGATGACTTCGTCACCATCGGCCAAACTGGTCGCATCTGAAATGCGTTCAAAGACGTCTCCGTTACTTACAGCCCACGAGGTTGTGGAGCCTGCTACGAGGGAGAATAGCAGGAGCATTGTTTTAAGTAAAAGTTTTTTCATATTAAAATATTTTAATGATGAGTTAAAAGTTCAATAAGGTTGGCGTAGGGGCACAAAAAAAGCGCAGGTCTTCACCATACGCTACTCGGGTCTAGGCCAACCCCCATCCACTATGGGAGACCTGCGCATACGCGCATGTCCCATATGTGGGTGGTATTGTTCTTTCACTTTTCGAGGGCCTAGTTCGAGTAGCGACATGAACAACAAAAAGGTATTTCCGCCGAAATACGCTGCAAAATTACTACTTTATTTTGTCATAGCCAAAGGAATGGAGGATTTTAATACTGCCAACGCGCGACACCACATCACATCGATGCAGGGTTGCATTTGCTTACATCCACGAGACGGAATGCGCGAGGGAAGTATTTTAATTGAGGGCCTCTTTGGCCAAGATTGAGATTTTGTCGAGAAAAGCCTCCGTCGGCTCGATATAAGGGAGGACATCTGCCTCAGTGAGACCAAAGCGATCGCTATAGTCTCCTTTCAATCGCATCGTCAGCAAGTGGTTCAATAAATTCTATATGAGACAATGTCCTTCCTATTTTCGTCCTGAAGACTCATAGCCTGATTCCTTCCCTCGTAACGTTTTCGTAGAATGGACTTGCCATATCATGCTTCCACTCTTCCTTGGTATATAGTATGGTATTTATTGTTTCCCCAAATTCCCAACCGAGCTCTCTCATTGGATATGTCAAGTCATCAATGTCGGCAGGCATAACCTGTTTTTTGTCTACGAGCATCAGTATGTCCCAATCCGAGTCCTTGCGGGCATCGCCTCGCGCCTGCGACCCAAAGAGTATAATTTCGGTCCCCTTGGGTGCAATGGATTTTGCCTTGTCGGCAATTGCTTTAATTATGTTCTTACGTCTCAGTTCGGTCATCGGACTTATGCCTATCTCACGCTGCGAAGTTAATACTTTATTTTATAATTGCAAAGGGAACAGCAGGAAAATGAGCTTTAAGTTAGGGCGGAGGTTAAGTTAACTTAGGACGGAGGTTAAGTTAACTTGAGGCGCGAGGTTAAGTTAAGTGGGAGGCGGGGGTTAAGTTAACCTGCGCCGCGGGGGCTGCTAAAGGAAGAGCTGAGGCAGGGGAAGGGAGGGGCTGTAGGTAGTGCGGATGCGCCACTCGGACGGGTAGAGGTTGTTGAGGCGCGAGCCGACGCTCTTGGCCGGACCAAGGGGCAGGGAGCGATAGGTGACGACGAGGGGGCCACGGGGAGCAGCGACGTGGAGCGCCTCGCGACGCAGGTAGGCAATGGCCTGGTCGTAGGTGAGCTCGAAGCGCGGAGCGTCGTCGGCCACGGAATCAAGGCCCACGGAGGCCAGCGACGTGAGTCCCTTGAGGAAGCGCGGCGGGCGTGAGAGGTCGGAGGGCTGGAGAAGGCCGGGGCGGCGCAGGGCGGCAAAGTAGAGCCCCTCGCCGCGGTCGCGACCGGGAAGGAAGTGGCGCTCCTCGAGCAGTTGCAGGCCATAGTCGGCCATGAGCCAACGCACCTGGTCCTCGTCCTCGTGGCGGTTGAAGGTGCAGGTGCTGTAGACGAGCAAACCGCCGGGCTTGAGCGTGGGAAGGATGGCGCGCAGGATGTCGCGCTGGCGCTGGGCACACTGGCGAACGTTGTCGAGGCTCCACTCGCTGAGGGCCACGGGGTCCTTGCGGAACATGCCCTCGCCGGAGCAGGGAACGTCGGTGAGGATGAAGTCGAACGTATCGCTGAAACGGGCGAATTCATCGGGGAAATTCTGGGTCACCACGACGTTGGCCGACGACGAGCGACGGGCTCCGGCGCTGACGGGGCTGCACCACTTCTGCATGTTCTCGGCCAGGACCTGGGCTCGCTTGCGCATGGGCTCGTTAGAGACGAGCAGACTGCCCTCGGGCAGATGGCTGGCCAGGAGGGTGCTCTTGCCGCCCGGGGCGGCGCAGAGGTCGAGGGCAAGGAGGGGCGGTAGAGGG
>CALZQV010000007.1 GCA_945828295.1 uncultured Prevotellaceae bacterium
GATTCAAACCCACAACCTTCTGATCCGTAGTCAGATGCTCTATTCAGTTGAGCTAAGGAGCCAATCTTGATACAAAATTTCAATTTTTGTGTGGGCGCTGACGGATTCGAACCGCCGACCCTCTGCTTGTAAGGCAGACGCTCTGAACCAGCTGAGCTAAGCGCCCTGTCGGAACCTCTGTTCCTGTTTTGCGGGTACAAAGGTACGACTTTTTTCTATACTACCAAAACTTTTTGTTGTTTTTTTTAATTTTCCCTTGAAATTTATTTATCGTTGGCGGCCAGCTCGCGTCCGTTTTTGGATTTTGCAAGCACGTAGTCGCGTCCGATGGTCAGCTTCGGCTCGACGGGCGAGACGATGGTAATGCAGACGTTTGCCTTGTCGCCGTCCTCGTTCATCTTGTAGCGCGAGCTAATATTGAGGACTCCGTTCTCGATTGACCATTGTATATTGCTGGCAGCAACGCTGTCGGTGGAACGGACGCCCATCTCGTAGTTTTCGCCGCTGACGAAACGCACGCAGGCAGGCACATTCACATTAACGCCTTCGAAGGGCTTTGTTTCAACATTCTGTTTTGCGTAACCGGTGGCTACCATCATGATGGCGCTCACCAAAATCATCATCTTTTTCATAATTTCAATCTTTTTACCTTAATTAGTGTTTTGTTACTCTATTACCCCTCGCCAGGGGTGTCTTTCGTTAGATGACGATGCAAAGGTAGTGCCTTTTTTGCTTTCCAGACAAATAAAAATATGTTATTTAGCATAAAATTGGCCGTTTATTGACATTCGTCAAGGCTTGCGTGACAGGCTGTCACCCTTTTGGCCCCATTTGTCAGAATGTCGCATGCCGGTTTGGGATATATAATATAATAGAACGTACGCGCCCACGCATGCGCGCGCACGTTGCAACGTCGGGCTCTCGTCGACGCATGGACGGAGCCTCGTCGACGCATGGACGAGAATGAGACGACGCATGGATGGAAACGAAACGACGCATCGATGAGCGGGAATCGATGCGTCGGTCGTGTGTTGTTGAAACAGTAAAAGGGAGCGCGGGAAGTGGCCCGCGCGGAGGGGAATCAGATGGAGAGCGTGTTGAGCACGTCGATGAGGTCCTGCTTCAAGGGCTTGTCGCTCTTCACGGCCTGGGAGAAGGGCACATAGACCATCTCGTCGTTGCGGATGCCTATCATCACGTTGCGCTGGCCGTCGATGAGGGCCCGGATGGCAGCCAGGCCCATGCGGCTGGCTAGGATGCGGTCGTTGGCCGAGGGCGAACCGCCGCGCTGCAGGTGGCCGAGGATGGAGACGCGGACGTCGTACTCAGGGTATTCCTTGCGCACCCGCTCGGCATAGTACATGGCGCCGCACTTGGGGCTCTCGCTGACGACGACGATGCTCGAGGACTTCGATTTACGGATGCCGCGGCCGATGAACTTCTCGAGCTGGTCGGCGCCCGTCGAGTCCTCGGGGATGATGGCAGCCTCGGCCCCGGCGGCAATGGCGCTGTTCTGGGCCAGGAAGCCGGCATCGCGGCCCATCACCTCGACGAAGAAGATGCGCTCGTGGGAGTTTGCCGTATCGCGAATCTTGTCGACACACTCCATGATGGTGTTCAGCGTGGTGTCGTAGCCAATGGTCAAGTCGGTGCCCGAGAGGTCGTTATCGATGGTTCCGGGCAGTCCGATGCAGGGCACGTCGTATTCCTCGGCAAAAAGGCGGGCGCCGGTGAGCGACCCGTTGCCGCCGATGACAATCAGAGCGTCGATGGCGTGCTTCTTCATCACCTTGTAGGCCTTCTTGCGGCCCTCGGCGGTCTGAAACTCCTTGCTGCGGGCCGTTTTCAGGATGGTACCGCCGCGACCGATGATGCCGCTCACGTCCTCGGTATGGAACTCGCGCACCTCGCCGTTGATCAGGCCTTCATAGCCACGATAGACGGCCACGACGCGCATATCGTTCGCTATAGCCGAACGCGTGACAGCACGAATGGCTGCGTTCATACCCGGGGCATCACCGCCCGACGTCAAAATTCCGATGGTTTTTATCCTTGCCATAATCTTACCTTTATTAAATTGCACGCAAAAATACAACAAAATTCCGACTTATCTTGCTCCTTACATAAATTTTCGTATCTCTGAATTACATCCCAAGATACTCGCGCTCGGAAAATTGCAAAATTATTTGCATCTTCGCTCGCTTTTTCGTACCTTTGCGCCGCTTTTATGTCAACATAAAGTCTAACCGTATTAATTAAAAACAAAAACTTTAACAAAATGACAGATTACAAAAATGTCGCACCTCTGGAAGGTTTCGATTGGGAAGCCTATGCCAACGGTGACGTGCAGAGCGGCGTGAGCCGCGAGGCACAGGAGAGCGCCTACGATGGTTCGCTGAACAAAATCGACGACCACAAGGTAGTAGACGGCACCGTCATCTCCATCAACAAGCGCGAGGTAGTGGTAAACATCGGCTCTAAGAGCGATGGTATCATCCCCGCAGGCGAATTCCGCTACAACCCCGACCTGAAGGTGGGTGACACCGTCGAGGTTTACATCGAAAATCAGGAAGACAAGAAGTGTCAGCTGATTCTGTCCCACAAGAAGGCTCGCGCAAGCCGCTCTTGGGACCGCGTCAACGAGGCCATGGAGAACGAGGAAATTATCAAGGGTTACATCAAGTGCCGCACCAAGGGTGGCATGATTGTCGACGTATTCGGCATCGAGGCCTTCCTGCCCGGCTCTCAGATTGATGTTAAGCCCATTCGCGACTACGACATATTCGTGGGCAAGACAATGGAGTTCAAGGTTGTGAAAATCAACCAGGAGTACAAGAACGTCGTTGTCAGCCACAAAGCACTCATCGAGGCCGAGCTCGAAGCCCAGAAGAAGGAAATCATCGGTCGTCTGGAGAAGGGCCAGGTGCTCGAGGGTACCGTCAAGAACATCACCAGCTACGGCGTATTCATCGACCTGGGTGGCGTAGACGGACTCATCCACATCACCGACCTCAGCTGGGGCCGCGTAAGCGATCCTCACGAAATCGTTGAGCTCGACTCTAAGATCAACGTCGTAATCCTCGACTTCGACAACGAGAAGAAGCGCATCGCCCTGGGTCTGAAGCAGCTGTCTCCCCATCCCTGGGATGCCCTGGATCCCAACCTCAAGGTGGGCGACCACGTAAAGGGCAAGGTTGTCGTGATGGCCGACTACGGAGCATTCGTAGAAATCGCTCCCGGCGTAGAAGGCCTCATCCACGTGAGCGAAATGTCTTGGAGCCAGCACCTGCGCTCGGCACAGGACTTCATGAAGGTGGGCGACGAGGTAGAAGCCGTCATCCTGACCCTCAACCGCGAGGAGCGCAAGATGTCTCTGGGCATCAAGCAGCTCAAGGAAGACCCCTGGCAGAACATCGAGGAGAAGTTCCCCGTTGGCAGCAAGCACACCGCAAAGGTTCGCAACTTCACCAACTTCGGCATCTTCGTAGAGATTGAAGAGGGCGTAGACGGACTCATCCACATCAGCGACCTCAGCTGGACCAAGAAGATCAAGCACCCCAGCGAGTTCACCCAGATTGGTGCCGAACTGGAGGTTTGCGTTCTGGAAATCGACAAGGCTAACCGCCGCCTGTCTCTCGGCCACAAGCAGCTCGAGGAGAACCCCTGGGACGTATTCGAAACCATCTTCACCGTTGACTCTATCCACGAAGGTACCATCGTAGAGATGCTCGACAAGGGCGCTGTCATCCAGCTGGAATACGGCGTAGAAGGCTTTGCCACTCCCAAGCACCTCGTGAAGGAAGACGGCAGCCAGGCCCAGCTCAACGAGAAGCTGGAGTTCAAGGTAATCGAGTTCAACAAGGAGAACAAGCGCATCATCCTCAGCCACAGCCGCATCTACGAAGACGTACAGCGCGCTGCTGCCCGTGAGGAGAAGAAGGCCAAGGCACCTCGCACCAAGAAGGCTGCCGAGACTCCCGCTATCCAGAACCAGGCTGCCAGCACAACCCTGGGCGACATCGACGCCCTGGCTGAACTGAAGGCCAAGATGGAAGGCGAGAAGTAAGAGCCCCATCGCGCACAATTGGCAATGAAAAATTGACAATTCGATAAGCAAGAAGAGAGTTCGCACATCCTGCGGACTCTCTTTTTATCTCCCTCGGCGCGCCCCGTAACCCCTATTCCTTAATATAATATCAAACGCTACGAAAGGTGGAACCCCTTGAACTGCACATTATCGGCTGTGGCTCGGCCAACCCCACACAGCGCCACCGCCCGGCCTGCCAAGTGCTGAGCACGCGCGGAAAGCACTACATGATTGACTGCGGCGAAGGCACGCAGACACGCTTTGCCCAGCAACGGCTCAGCATGAAGCGCGTGGGCCACGTCTTCATCTCCCACGCCCACGGCGACCACTGCCTCGGCCTGCCCGGCCTCATCTGCACCATGAGCCTCCTCGGCCGCACCTCACAGCTCCACATCCACGGCCCGCGGGAGCTGGAGCCCTTCCTGCAGAGCGCCCTCGAGCTCTTCTGCCCCAACCTCGAGTTTCAGGTTAACTTCCACCCCGTAGACACCACCCTCCACCAAATCGTGCACGAAGACCGCTCGATGGAGGTATGGAGCCTGCCACTGCGCCACCGCGTGCCCTGCTGCGGATACCTCTTTCGCGAGAAGCAGGGACAGCGCCACATCCTGCGCGACATCATCGACATGTACGAAATACCCGTGAGCCAAATCAACAACATCAAGGCCGGCATGGACTGGACACTGCCCGACGGCACCATCATACCCAACGAACGGCTCACCGCACCACCCTCGCCCACACGCAGTTACGCCTACTGCAGCGACACGGCCCCCACGCCGTCGCTCGTGCCCATGATTCAGGGCGTCGACCTACTGTTCCACGAGGCCACCTTCGACCAGGACAACGAATTCCGCGCCCGACAAACCTTCCACAGTACCACCGTCGAAGCCGCCCAAACCGCCCGCGACGCACAGGTGGGCCGACTCCTCATCGGCCACTATTCCTCCCGCATGCACGACGAAAAGAAAATGCTCCGCGAGGCACAGGCCGTATTCCCCCAAACCATGCTCGCCGACGAAGGACAACGCATCATTATCTGAAAAATTGTAACAAAAGGGCTGAAATATTTTGCAGTGAGAGGAAAAAATCATATATTTGCCCTTGTAAAGTATGCATAAAAGGCAGAAAGACATGATTAAACGACTCCAAATACTTGTTCTGAGCCTGCTCATCGCAGGTGCCCCCATCGGCCTGATGGCACAGATGGAGCGCGACGAGGTAGACACGGAGCTTTCTGCCACCAGTCTCACCGTCAACGGCTCTAAACTGCATATCTCAAACGCCGATGGCGAGACGTTGGAAGTCTACAACCTCACGGGAGTGAAAGTGCTCACCATCCGCATTGATGGTAACGACAAGTCACTGACGCTCAACCTTCAGCGCGGTTGTTACATCCTCAAGGTAGGCAAACTGGTTCGCAAAATTTCCATCCGCTAAGCTCTACGCCTATGCGCAGGACACAGGCCGCTCTGCCTCCCCTTTTCCTCCTTTTCGCCTTTATTACATTTTCTTGTTCTGGCGACAAAACAGACAATGCCACCATTGCAGAAGGACTGCAAGCGTGGGTGAAGCCTGAGTATGCCGTCGATGCCGCCATTGTCGGAGAAGAGCTGCAGCGCCGCAACGACGGCCAGCCCACACGCATGTATGCCGACGGATACACCCAGTCGTATTACCAACAGCCCAACGCCCCCATGCTGTGGATATCGCGCATGGGCATCGACGAACGGGCCGACACGCTGATCGCCTGGCTGTCGGGGAGCGACGATATAGGGCTCGGACCCAAGGTGCTGAGTGCCGACAGCCTGCGCGCCGCCTTGCAGCAACTGCGCAACAGCGATTTCAGCCGCACGGACTGCAGCAGCCAGCTGGCCCGCCTCGAACACATGCTCACCAGGTCCTATCTGCGCTATGCCTGCGGCCAGCGCTATGGTTTCGTGCGACCCAGCCAGCTGCTTAACCGACTGCTGGTCGACACCCCCCTGCCCGGCAGCAAGGGCACAACCTACCGCCGCATCAACGACATGAGAGCCGAGGAACCGACGGACAGCTTTGTCCACGTGGCGCTGGAGGCCGTGCGCAACCACAGAATTACCCCATTCCTGCAATCCATCCAGCCCACCGACACGCTCTACCGCACGATGCAGCGCGAATACAAACGTGCAAAGGAACAAGGCGACACCACACGACAACGACTGGCACGCATCAATATGGAACGCGCGCGCTGGCGCTACCCTCATCCCACTAAGGGACGATACATCTTCGTCAACCTGGCACCCCAGCAACTGACCGCCGTCAATGGCGACTCCGTCCTGAGCATGCGCGTCTGCTGCGGAAATGCCAGCCACAAAACACCCCTGTTGCGCAGCGCCATCAGCTATGTCGAACTGAACCCCTACTGGGTCATCCCACAAACCATCGTGCGCAAGGAAATCATGCCGCGCCACGTGGGCGACAGCGCCTATTACGCCCGCAACCGCTATCACGCCATCAACAAGGAGACGAAGGAGGTTGTCGACCCGTCGCAGCTCACGGCCGACGAGATGCGCAGCGGACGCTACACCCTGCGCCAGGAGCGCGGAGCAGGCAACTCGCTGGGGCGCATCATCTTCCGCTTCCCCAACAACTTCTCGGTCTTCCTCCACGATACAAACAACCACGCGGCCTTCAGCTACGGGAACCGCGCCGTGAGCCACGGCTGTGTGCGCGTCGAGCGTCCTCTCGACCTGGCGATCTTCTTCCTCGATGACCCCAAACCCTTCTTCGTCGACCGCATACGTATGGCCATCGGACTGAAGCCCCTCACGGCACAAGGACTCGGCTACCAAGCCGCCAACCCCGACGCCAAGCCCATGCCAAGCTTCAGCTACGACAGGCCAGTGCCGCTGTGGCTCGACTATTGGACACTCTACCCCAACACGAA
This sequence comes from uncultured Prevotellaceae bacterium, assembly GCA_945828295.1. GTDB lineage: Bacteria > Bacteroidota > Bacteroidia > Bacteroidales > Bacteroidaceae > Physcousia. The sequence goes on from CALZQV010000007.1 coordinate 7,011, forward strand.
GGGCCAGCTGGAGTCGTATGCCGACAGCTACGGCTACGACCGCGCGATAGAAAGATTAATCGACTCCTATTAAACCCATTCCCCTAAAGGCTGTCGAACTAATGATGAGGTCGCTCGACGAAGATACTATCATCCGCCGACTGCATGACGAGAGCACACGTAATGCCGCCTTCACCGAGGTCGTGAATGCCTACAAGGAACCCTTGTATTGGCAAATCCGGCGCATGGTGGTCAGCCACGACGACACCGACGACATCCTGCAGAACACCTTCATCAAAGCCTGGAACGGGTTGAACGCATTTCGTGGTGAGAGCAAACTCAGTACTTGGCTCTATCGCATAGCAACCAACGAGACGCTGAACTTCCTGGAACGACAGCGCCACGCCTCGGTAAGCCTCGACGACAAGGAATGCCACGTGGCTCTCAGCCTGCAAAGCGACCCGTACTTCGACGGCGACGAGACACAGCAGCAGCTGCAACAAGCCATCGAACAACTGCCGCCCAAACAACGGCAAGTCTTCACGATGCGATACTTCAGCGAAATGAAATACGAGGACATGAGCCAGGTTCTGGAAACCAGCGTCGGAGCCCTCAAGGCGTCGTATCACCACGCTATGAAAAAAATATCTGACTTTTTTGAGCAACTCGATTAAACCATTGAGGATAGGAACTATCTAAAAATCAAACAAGAAAGGAATGACAATGGACGAAAAGAAATTACGCGAACTGGTGGGACAGCAAAACCCGTTCAAGGTTCCCGAGGGATACTTCGAGGACTTCAACGAACGGCTGCTTGCCCGTCTGCCGCAGCAGCAGAAGGCCAGGACGGTGAGTCTGAGGCCCAAACTGTGGCGCTATGCCGCTGCCGTTGTCGTGGCCATCGGTCTGGGCGCAGCTCTTTACATTAGTCAAAGCGAAGAAAACACCACGGTCTACGCTTCGCAGGAGGAATACTACAACGAGGCGTTGGATTACGTCATGGTGGGCAACACAGAGATTGCCGCATATCTCACCGCTGCCGAGTGAAGTAAGAACAGAGAGGAGAAAAGATATGAAAAGACTGACATCCATCATTGTAATGAGTTTGGTGCTGATGCTCCAAGTGTCGGCACAAGAGAACAAACATCCTCGGTTCAACCCCGAGGAGTTCAAAGCCAAGCTGGAAGCCTTCATCACAGAGAAGGCCGACCTGACACAGGAAGAAAGCAAAAGAGTGCTACCCATCTATCAGGAAATGAAGGACAAGCAGCGCAAACTGAAGCAGACGGAATGGAAACTGAAGAGGAACGCAAAGAAGCTGAATAGCGACAAAGAATGCCAGGAGGCCCTGATGAAAATCGTGCAGACGCGCATCGAATCAGCCAAGCTGGAAGAAGGCTACTGCAAGAAGATGTGCAAGGTCGTGCCTGCCCAGAAGGTGTACGCCATGATGCTTGCCGAGGATGCATTCCACCGCGAGTTGCTGCAAGCTGCAGGCCAAAGAAAGAATAAGAATCACAACCAGCCGCCTCGAAGGCCCTGACCACGGCTGGTCGTCATGATATAGCGGACCCCCGACCGCGTCCAAGGTTAATATATGTTGCTTTGTTGTATTTCCCTACCTTGGAGGCAATTTGGGGGTTCCCTTTTTTTATTTCGGCGAAAGGTGCTTAGCTTCGTTCCACAGGGCATCCATCTCCCCAAGCGTCATTTCCTTGAGGTTGCGCCCTTGCTCCTTAGCTTTAGCCTCCACGTAATTAAAGCGGCTTATAAACTTCTGATTGGTCATTTCGAGGGCGTTGTCGGCATTGAGGTGGTATAGACGCGCCATGTTGATGAGACTGAACAGGTAATCACCCAGCTCTTCCTCGCTGCGCTGCCGGTCGCCCTTCTCAATCTCGACACGCAACTCACCCAGCTCCTCCGAAACCTTCTGCCACACGTCTTCGCGCTTTTCCCAGTCGAAGCCCACGTTTTGGGCCTTTTCCTGTATGCGCTCAGCTTTGATGACCGAGGGCAGTGCCGTGGGCACACCTCCCAAAACGGTCTTGTTGCCGTCCTTTTCCTTCTGCTTAATGAGCTCCCACGACTTCAGCACGTCGCCGGCAGTTTCTGCCACAGCATCGCCATAGACGTGGGGATGGCGGAAGATGAGCTTGTCGCAGAGCTTGTGGCACACGTCGGCAATATCGAACTGCCCCTTCTCGTCGCCAATCTTGGCGTAGAAGACCACGTGCAGGAGCACGTCGCCCAGTTCCTTACAAATGTTCTTCACATCGTCGCGAATCAGGGCGTCACACAATTCGTATGTTTCCTCGATGGTGTTGGGGCGCAAACTCTCGTTGGTTTGCTTTCTGTCCCAGGGACATTTCTCTCTCAGTGTATCCATGACATCGAGCAAGCGCCCGAATGCCTCCATTTTCTCTTCTCTTGTATGCATAACAAGAACAAAAATACGAATAATTCATAATAATTTCGTATCTTTGCGCGAAATTTAACATCAAATTATGGAATTAGCAACGAAATACAGCCCTGCCGACGTTGAAGGCAAGTGGTATCAGTACTGGCTCGACAACAAACTGTTCAGCAGTAAGCCCGACGGGCGCGAACCCTACACCATTGTTATCCCACCCCCAAATGTTACAGGCGTCCTGCACATGGGCCACATGCTCAACAACACCATTCAGGACATCCTGGTGCGCAAGGCACGCCTCGAGGGCAAGAACGCCTGCTGGGTGCCTGGCACGGACCATGCCAGCATCGCCACCGAGGCCAAGGTGGTGAACCGTCTGGCCGAGCAGGGCATCAAGAAGCGCGACCTCAGCCGCGAGGAATTCCTCAAGCACGCCTGGGCCTGGACCGAGGAGCACGGAGGCATCATCCTGAAGCAGTTGCGCCGACTGGGCGCCTCGTGCGACTGGGACCGCACGGCCTTCACGATGGACGAGCTGCGTTCCGAGAGCGTGCTCAAGGTGTTTGTCGACCTCTACGACAAGGGCCTCATCTATCGGGGCCTGCGCATGGTGAACTGGGACCCCAAGGCCCAGACCGTGCTCTCGACCGAGGAGGTTATCTACCGCGACGAGAAGAGCCACCTTTTCCACCTCAAATATTATGTTGATGGCCTAGATAATCTAGATAATCTAGATAATCTAGAGAGTCTAGATAGTCTAGAAAATCTAGAAAATCAAGGAAACATCATCCACAAAGACGAGCGGGGATACTACGCCGTCGTGGCCACCACGCGCCCCGAGACCATCATGGGCGACACGGCCATGTGCATCAACCCCAAAGACCCCAAGAACCAGTGGCTGCGCGGAAAGCGCGTCATCGTGCCCCTGGTGGGCCGCGTCATACCCGTCATCGAGGACCGCTACGTCGACATCGAGTTCGGTACGGGCTGCCTGAAGGTGACACCTGCCCACGACGTCAACGACTACCAGCTGGGCAAGACCCACAACCTGGAGACCATCGACATCTTCAACCCCGACGGCACCATATCTGAGCAGTCGCCCCTCTACGTGGGCATGGACCGCATGGACGTGCGCCGACAGATTGCCGAGGACCTGAAGGCCGCCGGCCTTATGGAGAAGATTGAGGACTACGAAAATAAGGTGGGCTACTCGGAGCGCAACCAGGACACGGCCGTCGAGCCGCGCCTGTGCAAGCAGTGGTTCCTGTCGATGAAGCACTTTGCCGACATCGCCCTGCCCCCCGTGCTCGAAGGAAAGATTAAGTTCTACCCCACGAAATACGTGACCACCTATCGCAACTGGCTCGAGAACATCCAGGACTGGTGCATCAGCCGCCAGCTGTGGTGGGGCCATCGCATACCGGCTTGGTTCGTCGGCGACGAGAACGACGAGACGGAGCGCTTCGTGGTTGCACTGAACGAAGAGGAGGCTCTGGCAAAGGCTCGCGCCAAATTCGGCGAGGACATCACGGCCGACCAACTGCGGCGCGACGAGGACGCTCTGGACACATGGTTCTCCTCATGGCTTTGGCCCATCTCGCTGTTCGACGGCATCAACCGCCCCGGCAACGACGAAATCAAGTACTACTATCCCACCAACGTTCTGGTTACCGGCCCCGACATCATCTTCTTCTGGGTGGCCCGCATGATTATGGCCGGCGAGGAATACCTCAACGACGTGCCCTTCCGCAGCGTTTATTTCACGGGCATCGTGCGTGACGAGATTGGCCGCAAGATGTCGAAGTCGCTGGGCAACAGCCCCGACCCCATCGGCCTCATCGACCGCTACGGAGCCGACGGCGTCAGGATGGGCATGCTGCTGGCCGCACCTGCCGGCAACGACATCCTCTTCAAGGAAGACCTGTGCCAGCAGGGAGCCGCCTTCTGTAACAAGATATGGAACTCGTTCCGCCTCATCAAGGGCTGGCAGACGAGCGACCAGCTGAAGCAGCCCGCCACCAACAAGATGGCCGTGGAGTGGATGCAAGCCATCATGCGCACCACTGCCGCCGAAATCGACGACCTGTACTCGAAGTACCGCCTCAACGAGGCCCTGATGACCATCTTCAAACTGTTCACCGACGAGTTCTCGGGCTGGTATCTCGAAATGATTAAGCCCGCCTACCAGCAGCCCATAGACAGCGCAACGCTGGAGGGCACGCTCGACATCTTTGAGCAGCTGATGCAGATTGTCCACCCCTTCATGCCCTTCATCACCGAAGAACTTTACCAGAACGTGCGCCAGCGCAGCGAGGGCGACAGCATCATGACCAGCACCCTCAAACTTGCCCAGCCCACGGAGGCCGACAAGCAGCTGATTGCCAGCTTCGAGCATGCCAAGCAAATCATCAGCGGCGTGCGCGCCATTCGCCAGCAGAAGAACATCTCGCCACGCGAACCGCTCGCCCTGGAATCTCCCACGACGGCCGACAACACCGCCTGGGCCGCAACCATTCAGAAGCTGGCCGGGCTGAGCGAGATACGCCGTGTGGAGAAGAAGAGCGAGGGCACACAAGCCTTCCTGGTGGGTACCGAGGAGTATGCCGTGCCCCTGGGCAACCTCATCGACGCAGCAGCCGAGACCCAGAAGGCCGAGGCCGAAATCAAGCGTCTGGAAGGCTTCATGGCCGGCATCGAGAAAAAGCTGCAGAACGAGCGCTTCGTCCAGAACGCACCGCAGCAGGTGGTAGAACTGGAGCGCAAGAAGCTCGCCGACGCCCAAAGCAAGATTGCCGCCCTGCGCGAAACCATCAAGTCTCTGGCATAACGCCGCCCCCGTGATAGCGTCGCGGCGACAATAACAAAGCGTCGCGGCGACAATAAAAAAGCGTCACGGCGTCAACAACAAAGCGTCACGGCGACAATAACAAAGCGTCGCGGCGTCAACAACAAAGCGTCGCGGCAACATAATAAAGAAGAGCGCCGCTCCGATACGTGGGAGCGGCGCTCTTTATTATTTGTGCGAAGTCTGTGCTATCGTCTTTTACTTAACAACGACCTTCTTGCCGTTCTTGATAACCAGACCCTTGAAGTTCTTGCCAACGCGCTGGCCAGCCATGTTGTAGATGGCGTTCTGGAACTTGGCGCTGCTCTCAACGCCTACACTCTGGATGCCGTCAGTAACGGGCTCATACAGGATGTTGATTTTCATGTTGGCTGCATTATACATGCCACTCTGTTCGTCCGTTTCTCCATAGATATATTCACCGTAAACGGTGTTATCAGTGTTCTCCAACGTAGAAGTCTCGTCGGCGTTGTCCGTCATCTTGAAGAATGAGCTGTATTTAGCAGCTTGATTTAAACCAGTCAGCTTGCCGTCGGCCTGAAGAAGGCCAACCGTTGCGACCACACCACGATAGGTTTCTTTATGAGTAGCATCTGTATAGAACCTATATGTATTGATCCACTGATTCTGGGACAACTCATAAACAGTTGCATCGTCCTCTGTGGCATCAAACTCAATCCATGCCTCTTTGTCAGCATCGGAAATACCCTTGATATACAAATAGTCATCGCCAAGGTAGGCCTGAGCATCACCGCTCCAATCCATGGCATTTTCGAAATAAGTTGTAGCCGTGAAAGTAGCCTTAGACATGTACTCCTGGTAATCAGCCTGGGGAAGCAGGTCGAGCTGACGAGCCACATATTTGGTAGAGAAAGGATCGGTCTCGGTCTCATCGCTCGTGAACAGAGCGAGGGCGATAGAACGAGGAATGTAGAGTTCGTTAGCCTCAGCAAAATAGTAGGCACCGAACGTCTTCTGGTTCAGGCGGTGAGGAGCGTAGTCCGCGATGTAGCAGGGCTCCAGGAAGAGGTCAATAGTAGTCGAGTCGCCCTTGTAAGAAGCGATTTTGGCAACGCTGAAAGTGATAGAGTCTGCGCCTTTTTCGGAAAGGGCATTCGTAACGTCCTTCTCAACGACACCTTCAACCATACCGAGGTTAGCGAAGGGCTGCAGGTAAGCCTTGCCGTCTTTCACCAGATAGCTCGCCCCACTGTACATAATCTGAGGAAGGAATCCAAGGTCCGACTCATAGTGGTAAGTCCACTCTGAGTAGGCAGGAATCAGCGTAATCTCCCCGTCAGCACGAGTTACATTTGCGCTGTAGTTTTCCTTGACGTTCTTCGGGTCAATAGCCTTGAGGGCTGCAGTGACGCCAGACAGATTCTTAACGACGGTGTTTGAAACCTGAACAGCCTTCTTTTCGCGATTGAAAGAAGCCTTCTTCACACCATTGTTTGCCGATGCACCCATGGTAACGAATGCAAGAGCTGCTACGAGTAGAAATTTCTTCATAATCGATTTTTTAAATTGGTTAATAATAAAGTTAAATATTCGTTGTGACCATGATGGTCGTTTTTAATCCTTGATTGCCGGCATCACCAACTGCTGGGTCACGCCGCCCTCGGTGGGAGTGAGCGTTGCGCGTGTGGGGCGGAAGGTGTTGTCGATGGTCATGTCGTAGGTGCCATAGAGCGTGGCAGCGAACTGCTTGAGCATCGTTTTCAGGTCGGTCGCTGCAAACATTGACATCGTGGTGCTCGTTTCTTCTGCCGACTCTTCGAACTTCAGCACGCCGTATGCGGGTTTATAGATACCCATGTTGACATAGGGGTAGTACAGGGGCACGCGTCCCATCTTCTTGGGGCCATGCACACACGCTACCAGTCCGGGGTACTTCACCTTCACAGGCACACCGCTTATGGTAACCGTCTCTAAGGTGCGGACGATGCCGATGCTGTCGAGCACGAAGTTACTGTTTACCTTCTTCACCTCGGCCTCCATCTGCTGATAGAGCGCAGCCTGCTCGGCCGTGAAGTATTCGCGGTTCAGGCCCAACATCGTGGCGCAGTCGGATACGTAGAGGTCCCACGTGGGGATGACCTTCACCTTTCCGTCCTCGCTCAAGAGGTGGGTGTTGTCTGCAGTCAAGTGGAACTGCTGGAACCTTGCGCCCGAGAGTGTGTCGGCACGGTTGAGGCGGAAGCCGTCGAGCGTGAACAGGGAGTTAAACGACGTAATGTAAAGCGGGTCTTCGGGGCGGTCGATGTGCTGAACGCTTATTCCGTCGTAGAGGCCCTGGTAATACATCGTATCGGTGCCGTTCACGAGATAGAAGGTCTGGATGGTATTGTTGACAATCTTCTTCTTCAGGGCGGCCACGTCGGCAATATATTTCTTCCAGGAACGGTCACAGGGGATGAAGCGCACGCCTGTTCCGTGGCGCTCGCCGCGGAAGAGGATGTTGTCGCCCTCATAACCATTAAAAACAAAGTTGTAGTCGCCATACATGCCCTCGCCGTCCTTGACAAGCGCATCAGGAGCCTGATCAGGGTCTACAGGGTCGGCAAAAACGGTCAGGACGTCGTTCCACGTGATGAACGACAACACGGGACCTTCCTCGGCCAGCATCTTGTAGAGGCTCGTGTGCTCGGTGTAGGTGTTGGCCCTACCATTGCGCAGATAGCGGTGGTCACTGGCCAGGGTCACCTTACCGTTGGCATCGAATCTTGCAAAGATATTGAAACCCTCGTGCTCGCCATCTGCCACGAAATACTGAATCACCCAGCCTTTGTTGCCACCAGTGCTTTGGGCCACGAGGCGCTGCTGCAGGTCGTCGTTGACGGAGTTAATGCGGTTTGCTGCCGGCTCGTCGAAGAGGTCCTCCTGGCTAAACATGCACGCAGTGGTGAGCAGACTTCCTGCCAGTAATGTCAGGAGAGTGCCGTATATATTCTTTCTTATCATAGTCATATTCCTTTCGTCGCTTTATTGATAGGGGTAAATCGTAACATTGTCTTTCGCATACGTGTTGATGTTGTTCTGGCGCTCACGCACCTCGCGGCGGATGTCGAAGAGGTGAAGTCCCCATTCATCGGTGTACCACTTGCCGGCAATCTCCAGCTTCTTCAGGATGGCGTTCATGCCCTTCGAAGTGGCCGACTGGTCAATCTCCACCCAATTGTCGAGATAGTCGCGGAACGAGGTAAACGACTTCACGTCTTCGTACTTCAGCGTCTTCTGCTTGTCTTGGTCGAGCTCATTATTTTGGTTTTGAGCATCAGCCTGGTGGAAACTGGGCACAAAGCGAGTAACCTCCTCTTCGCTATCCTGAGTTTTGGATGTCTCCTTGAGAATCTTGAATTTGTTCCAGGGCTTGCCCGGAGTGTCGAGGTCCTGAATGCCCAGCGAGTCGATGAGGGCATAGATGCGTTCCTTGTCGCCGGCCTTCACGCCACCGTTGGCACAGGCGTCGATGATGGTATACATCCAGCGGCAGTCGGTGTCGGTGATGGTGCAAGAGAGGGTCTCAACGAAATCCTCGAAGATGGCCGACGACGCGTACTGGGTGATGTAGCCCAAACTGTGGCTCAGCACGGAATCGCGCTCCTGCCACGTGCGGGCGTCATAGTCGCCGGGTGTCACCTGACCAAAGGTCACGGGATACGACTTTGTCTGGTGAAGGATGTGCGAGAACTCGTGGTGCATCGTGTGGAACTGATCTTTGTTCAGAAGCTCCATGTCGCTTGCCGAATAGGGGTTCGTGGGTGTCCACATCTTCAAGCCGTTGCAGCCGATGAGCGTAATCTTCACACCGCCGGAAGCATAACCCAACTCTTCGGTACCCGTTGTGGGAGAATAGGATGAAGAACCGATGAAGTGGAAGATACGGGGGGCGTACTTCTTCAGAAATTCATCGCCGGCATACTTGGCGTACACTTCATAGAAGAGATACTTGATAAAGTGGGCCAGCCACTGAGCCTTATGGTAGTCGGTAGGCGTAAGCTGATACTCCAACTTGGTTGCGGGGAAGTTGAACTTGTACTGAATCTCCGTGTTATAGGGCACTACGAAGTTGTCGTAGAGCCACTGGTCGAAGGGGGCCGTAGCCGCAGTGTTGTCAACAGCAGGTGTCGAGGTGTCGAAGATGGACTCCGTGAAGTCGTCGTCGCTCTGGCAAGAGGTGACAGCCACAACCAGCGCCGTCATGCATAATATAGAAAGTATCTTTTTCATATTTCGCTCTGTTTCTTATTTGTTCTGGTAAAGTGTTGTCGGAGTCGTGTAGCGCGAACGTACGACATAGCCACCGGCGCTCGAGCCGCCTGTACCACCTTGAGTGCGGTTGCCGGGATAGCCTGACTCGATGACATTGTTGGGCAGTTCAAACACACGACGGGGGTCATCGCAAGTCAGGGAGTCGATGTTAATTGCGTCCTCGCGCGGACCTTTGTAGAAGTGGTATATCTTTATACCGTAGCGCTTGATGTCGAACCAGCGCTGGCCCTCGTGCACAGTCTCGATGCGGCGGAAGTGCAGGATGCAGTCGAGCACACTCAGGTCGTCGCCCGTGAGCACTTTCTCAAAGCCCATCTCGGCGGGATGCAAGTCGCTCACGAAGTCGTTGTTCACCTTTGTACGGTCATACAGATTCTTGATATTCGTCAGAGTGAGGGGATTCGTCACGAGGTGTGATGTTGTCCAGATGTTCAGGTCCTGAATGGCTCCGTCGCGGTCATCCGAGTAGAGCTTGGCCTCGGCGCGACACAGCAACGTCTCGTCGGCCGTGAAGGGCTGGTAGAGCATGTGGACAAAGCCGATACCGGCAATTTTGTCGGTGTACTCGAAGTACTCGTAAAGGCGGAAGAGCCATGCGCCATACTGCTGGCCGGAACTATTGACGTATACCATACCCTGATAGGCAGGCAGTACGCCCGACCAGTTGGGACCCTTACCCCACATCGTCACGTCGAGCGTGGAGGGAATGTGCCAAGCCTTGCCGTCCTGAACGAAATTGGTTCCCGTGTTGATGGCAAAACGAGCATTACTTACCAGCTGGCGCCACTGAAGCGAATAAGTGGACTGAATCAGATAGTTCCACGACAAAGTCTCGTTGTTGTAGTCATTTACCTTTGCCGTCAGGGTGTTCTTGTTGATGCCCTTCCAGTCGCGGAGGGTGGGATTGTCGCCCAAGGCTTTATTGGCATATTTCAAGCAGTTCGTATAGTCGCGCTTGAAGAGGTAGAAGCGGGCCGCAAAGGCATTGGCTGCACGGGTGTTAAAGTGATAGGCAGGCACCTTAAAGCGGGAATCCTTAATCAGATTGATACCCTCAAGGAGGTCCTTCTCAATCAAGTCATAGGTGGTCTTCACGTCGTGCAGGAAGTTCGACGTGCTGTAATCCACGTGTACGGTCGACTCAGGCTCAACGACATAAGGGATACCGCGGTCCAGGGCGCTGCGGGCTTCGTCCTTATATGCCTCGGCAAACAGGTTTACCAGGACAAAATGGAGATATGCGCGCAACACATGCGCCTCACCCCAGGAGTGCGACAACTCGCTGTCGTTGGCAGGGTCACTGCTCATAGTACGCATGGCCTGGATGGCATGGTTACATACGGAAATACCGCCATAGTAAGCCTCCCACACCTGGTAGGGCGTGTCGGCCGTGCCGATAGAATAGTTATTGATGGGTTCCCACTTATAGGCTTCGTCGTGGAATATCTCGTACGCATCGTTACGCGTTGCAGGCACCACAATATTGTCGTCAACGTAATTGTCGCTCGCCAGTTCGCACATGACGGCAGGACTCTCAACGGGATAAGCCGAAGTGAGCAGCAATTCGACCTTTTCTGGCGATGTGATTTCGGTACGATTATCTGGTGCTTCGTCCAAGGCGTCACACGACGTCAGGGCCAGCGCAAAGAAAAGGCTGAGGAGGTTAATCTTGCTTATATATCTGTTCATAATCTTCGAATTTCTTGTTATCATCGTTCGTCACACTCTTAGAATCCCAGGCGCACGGTAGCCGTGAACTGTTTCGTGATAGGCGTGGCCACGCCACCGGAATTGATGAACTCAGGGTCCTGACCGTTCAACTTCTTGTCGGCATAGAGCAGGCAGAGGTTTGTCGTCGCCAGTTTCACCGATGCGCGGTTGAAGCACTTGGTCTTGTCGAGCCAGCGCTTGGGCAGCTCATAGGTGAGTGCAATCTCTTTCAGACGGATAAATCCACCCTTGGCAATGCGCTCGGTTGAATAATTATAAGCATTATATGCCGTGCGCAGATACGTAGCGCCATAACGGTTAACCTGATTTGTCGATGCAATCGTAGGAATTGCAGTCTTAGCCTCGTCGCCAGCAACCATCCAACGGTTCTTGAAGTCGCGGGGCAATGCTGCGAGGTCACTGTAGGCGTAGGAGAAGACAGGGTCGAGACGGATGACATTACCACCGCTGTAGGTGATGAAGAGGTCGAGGTTGAGGCGTCCCCACTTGCCCATGAAGCTGAAGTTGTTGTTGAGTGAGCCATAGAAGGTGGGGTCGGAGGGACCTTCGTAAACGAGGTAGTCCTGCAGGTTCTGTGTCTCCTGAAGGTTGACATCACCAATGGTTACCTGATTTTTCTCATTATAGACCTGGGGGAGACCCTCGGAAGTCAGGCCGGCAAACTTGTAGCTGAAGATGGAGCGTACGGGGTAGCCCTCGATGGCATAACCCAGACCTGTGACGAGGTCGACGGCACGTGTGCCACCAACTTCCAGCGAAGTAATCTTGTTCTTGGCGTTAGAGAAGATGAAGTCGGTAGTCCAGCGGAAGTTATCGTTCTGGATGTTCACCGTTGTGAGACCCAGCTCAACACCGTGCGACGACATGTCGGCCACGTTGGCATACTTCGAAATCTCACCACCAGCACCCTGGGTGTAGGTCAGACCAATGAGGTCGAAGTTGTTACGTCCGTAGACATCCAAGGTCAGCGCGATGCGCTCCTTCAGGAAACTCAGGTCGACGCCCACGTTCCACTCGTGCTTCTTCTCGTACGTAAGTTCCTCGTTGGCAATCTGGTAGACATAGATTTCGGGCTCAGCTGCCGAGGTTGTGGGGCGCCACTTGTTGCTTGTGCGATAGATGCTGGTGGCGTTGGTAACCCATGATGGGCCTGTGTCGGCCGTCAGCGAGTAGCTGGCGCGAATCTTGGCCATCGACAGCCACTTCTTGGTGTTTGCCATGAACTTCTCGTTCGACAGGTCGTAGGCTCCTGATATGTTCCATGTGGGCAGCCAGCGGCTCTTGCGGCTCTTGCCCAGGCGGTTTGTGCCCTCGTAGCGCAAGGTTCCGTTGAGGGTGTATCGCTGGTCGAAGTTATAGTTAACCTGTCCGTAGTAGGCCAAGGTGTTGGTCAGTGTGAACGACTCACCAAAGTATTCACCATTCTCCTCGTTCATCTGCTTCAGCCAGAGGTACGGTGTGTAGGTGATACCGCCATTGTTAAACTGGTAGCCCCATCCCGTCCAGTTGGTGGACGTACGGCGAACGCTCGAGTACTCCGTACCTGCCAGGGCATTCAGCGTATGGAGGTCATTGAAGACATCGTTGTAGCCGGCCGTGAAGCGGAAGTTGTTGGAACGCATTTTGTCGTCGTACTGGTATTTGATACCGCCACTGGGCAAGACAGATTCAGGCAGAGCCAGTTCATTATCCGGGTCGGTATACAGCAAGGAGTTGTTGTCGCGGATAGTGGAGTTGTCGTCCTGTTCATCCACACCGGCGCGGTAGGCGTTTGCCTGGTTCGAATCGTCCATTACATTGTGCTGACGACGTGTGTGTGAGAAACGCGACGAAATCAGTCCGGCCAAACGTACCGCCTTGATGGGCTTGTACTCCAGTTCGCCACGGAACATCAACTCCGTCACCTGAATGTCGTTGAAGTTGTACTCCAGTTCATCGAAGATGTTAAAGCCCGTGTAAAAGCGGGTATAGTTAACGTTGGGGTCGAGGCATCGGCTCGTGTTCATGGCGTAGCTGAAGGGGTTGATGTCGAAGTCGCGCTTCACCTCACCCGTCACCACGTCGGTAGAACGGTTCAGAGAGCCGGGAGCCTCCTGCTTACGGTAGCTGCCCTGGGCGGCCAGTTTCACGGTGAGGGCTTCGACGCCCTTCAGCCCCTTGAGGATGTCGTACGACGTGTTGCCATTGAACGTGTAACGGCTCACGCTGCTGCGGTTTACGAACTGACCCGGGTCGTTGAGCAGAGACATTGAGAAGTAGTTCTGCGACTTCTCCGTACCGCCCGAGATGCTCACTGAATGGTTCTGCATCACCTTGTTGGTAAACAGCATGTCGAACCAGTCGGTATTGCGCAACTCGGCAGCCTGCAGGTAGGCGTTTCGGGCAGCCTCGGTGTTCTCCAGACCGAACTTACCGGTTACGGGGTCGTACTTGCGGAGCTGCTGGAACATGTAGCCATAGATACCCGTGTTCTCAGCATTCACCAAGCGGTCGAGTTGCAGCCATCCCTTGTTCTCCATTTCCCTATACACACCCATCATCTCCTGAGAGTTCATGATGTTGTAGTTGCGATAGTTGGGCTTCATGCGCGTGGTGAACTCACCCGTGTAGCCCACGCTTGAGCGTCCCTTGGCACCCTTCTTGGTGGTAACGACAATCACACCACCCATGGCGCGTGCACCATAGATAGAGGTGGCGGAACCGTCCTTCAGGATGGTGAACGATTCGATATCGTCGGAGTTCAAGCCGGCAACGGCCGATGAGATAAGCGTCTTGGCATCGCCCGATGCAAGGTCGTCGGCACTCACGTCGACATTGTCTTCGTAGATGACACCGTCGACAACCCACAGGGGCTTTGAATTACCATAGATGGAGGTTGCACCACGCACACGAATCTTTGGTGATGCACCGAATGTTCCACTGAGGTTCGTAACCTGCACACCAGCCACACGACCTTCGAGCGAACGGCTCACGTCGGCCATACCGGACAGTTTCACCTTGTCGGCGTCGACCTTTGTGGCCGCACCCGTGAAGAGACGCTTGTCCGTTTGCTGGATACCCGTCACTACGACCTCCTGCATCTGTCGGTCCTCACTCTGCAAGGTGACGCGCATGCCGTTATGGGCCTTTGCCCTATGCGGCTTCATGCCTACGCAGGCGAAACGCAGCATCGTTCCGGGGTCAACTGCAAGGCTGAATTTACCATTAATGTCTGTTACGGCTCTCTTTTTGGTACCCTCGACACTGATGGTTGCACCAATCACTGGTTCTCCATCATCTGCTGATATGACGGTACCTGTAATCTTCGTCTGAGCCCATGTTACACCTAAACACAGGAACAGGCCGAATAAAACCAAACTTAGTTTTCTTAACATATAAATTTTATTAGCTTTTTCTTCTTTTTACCATCCTAATACGTGCCTCTCGCATACGTGTACGCACACTCGACACAAAATACACGGCGCAAAATTACAAAAAATTTTCTTTTTATTCACAATTCATTGCTAAAAAGTTAAAGAAATACAAAAAAAAGAGCCGTAAAGTTACAGATTTTGACTTGGAGGAAGTCGTTTTTGTGTCCGTGACGCATAAAAACGGGCCACACGTGGTGCGTAGGCGACGCCTCCATACCATATTATTAATATATGCGCGCACGCACGTGTGTCCACGTGCCAGTATTTTGCCGGATTATTTACGTTATTCGGAATAAAAGCGTAACTTTACATGAAATTACGCAAAACCATTAACCAAACAAAGAAAGAAAAGATGAAAAGAATCATGAAGATGGCCCTTGTGGCCCTGATGGCAATGGGCATGTCCCAGGCATCCTATGCCCAGCTGAGCAAGCTGGAGAAACTCGGAGGAGGTCTCTTGACGTCAAAAACCGCCAGCAATGTGGTGGGCGACGTCGTTGGCAACCTGCTGGGAACAAACAAGCTGAACGAAAAGAACCTTACAGGCACGTGGAACTATAGCGGCCCCTGCGTCGTGCTGGAGAGCAAAAACGTGTTGGCCAACGTGGGCGGCACCGTTATTACCGGCCAGATTGAGGACAAACTCGGCAACACGCTGAAGAAGATTGGCTTCAAACCCGGAAAGGTGGTGCTGACCCTGAATGAGAACAAAACCTTCAGCATGGCCGTTGGTGGAAAGCCCGTGCAGGGCACCTGGAGCGTGGAGGGAACGAATCTCGTGCTGACCATCTTGGGCAAGTCCATCAAGATTAACGCCAACCTGAGCGGCGGCAACCTGCAACTGGCCATGAATGCCGACAAGATGCTGACCCTGCTCAACGCGGTTACGACACAGGTAAGCACGCTGAGCAGCAGCTTCGGCACACTCACGAACCTGCTGAAGAAGTACGACGGCGTGCACCTTGGCCTGAAGTTCGCCAAGTAATGCCAACAGGCAACAGACCAAAAACAAAACCCCGATGTCATGACGGCATCGGGGTTTTTTATTTCCGTTGTCAAGGCATCAGCCCAGCAAATCGTGGAGAAACTGGTCGAGTTCCTCGTCCAGGCCCTCGAGCAGGGTGTGGTTGAGGATGATGGTGTCGTCGTCGACCAGATAAAGGTCGCGCAGCGTCTCTCCGTCCTCGTCGACCATGACAAAGGAGAAGGGGTGGAGAACGGCCATGTGGTCGATGATTGACTCACGCATGTTCCCCAGGCACTGGCAGATTTGCCCGGCAGCCTCCTCGTAGAGTTCGTCTCCCGAGTCAATCCATTGCTCAACCACAATACGGGTGAGTTCCTCGTCATTGTCATCAAAGGCAAGCAGTTCGCCCGATGAGGGTTTCACCTGCAAATGGATGTCCGTCATGATGGCATCCTTTTCTGCGGGAAAGTTGTCTGCAACCTTTCGGATAGCCCGCTCTATCTGCTGATAGGTCTGTGGTGTTGCTTTCATTGGAAATATAGATTATAGGTTCTTGCCGTGACAGTTCTTAAACTTCTTGCCTGAGCCGCAGGGACAGGGGTCGTTGCGCCCGGGCAACTTCTCGGCCACTACGGGCTGGACGGGCCCCTGCTGCTCGCGGGTGTCGCGGGCGGCTGCAGCCCGCTGTGCCGGGTCGGACAGGTCGGCGCGGCTTTCCGTGTACTGCTGGTGCTGGCGGGGTTGCTGGTTGGGCAGCGGCGCCTGAGCCATCTCCAGGTCAACATCGGGCACCTGTCCGCGCATGAGCACGCTGATGGTCTTGTTGTTGATCCGGTTGACCATGTCGTCGAACAGTTTCACGCTCTCCAGCTTGAAGATGAGCAGCGGGTCTTTCTGTTCGTAGGAGGCATTCTGCACACTGTGCTTCAGTTCATCGAGCAGGCGCAGGTTCTCCTTCCAGGCCTCGTCGATGGTGTGGAGCAGGATGGCCTTCTCGAAAGCCTTCACCAGCACTTGCGACTGCGTCTCATAGGCTTCCTTCAGGCCTACGACAATCTGGTAGACATGACGGCCGTCGAGCACGGGAACGCGTATGTTCTCGAACTGCTGTCCCTGAGGACCTTCGTAGATGCGCTTGATAACCTTGTTGGCATTGGCGGCCATGAGGCTGGTCTTTTCCTTGAAGCGGTCCATGACCTTCTGGTAGACCTCTTCGGCCACGTCGTCGAGCTTTCCGCTCTCCAGCCTTTCCTGCGACACGGGGAACTCCATGGCGAAAATCTCCAGGAAGCGCTCGCGGCATCCGGCGAAGTCGTTGTTCTCGAGCACGTTGCACACGCGGTCCCAGATCATGTCGGCAATGTCCATGCCAATGCGCTCACCCATGAGGGCGTGGCGGCGCTTCTCGTAGATGACGGTGCGCTGCTTGTTCATCACGTCGTCGTATTCCAACAGGCGCTTACGCACACCGAAGTGGTTCTCCTCTACTTTCTTCTGGGCGCGCTCGATGCTGTTCGAAATCATCTTGTGCTCAATCATCTCGCCTTCCTCGAAGCCCAGGCGGTCCATGACGCGGGCAATGCGCTCGCTGGCAAAGAGGCGCATCAGCTTGTCCTCGAGCGAGACGAAGAAGACACTGCTACCGGGGTCGCCCTGACGACCGGAACGTCCGCGCAGCTGGCGGTCGACACGACGGCTCTCGTGGCGCTCCGTACCGATGATGGCCAGACCGCCGGCTTCCTTCACGTCGGCCGAGAGCTTGATATCGGTTCCACGACCGGCCATGTTGGTGGCGATGGTCACGGCACCCAGCAGTCGCTCTTCGCTCCTGACGAGGCTTGCGGCGTCGCGCGGCTCACGCTTCTCGCTTGCTGCGGCAGCCTCCTCGAGGCGTGCCTGATAGCTTACGGCTGCCGTCTTCTCGCAGAAGCCACGCCCGTCGGTGGTGAAGTAGGCCGTGCCCATTGAGCTCTGTCCGGCCTGGGCCACGATGTCGGCTTCCTTCTGGTGGAGCTTGGCATTCAGCACCTGGTGGGGTATCTTGCGCATCGAGAGCATCTTGGAGAGCATCTCACTGATTTCGACGCTCGTCGTGCCCACCAGCGTGGGGCGACCGGTGGCGCGCATCTGTTCGATTTCCTGGATGACGGCCTTGTACTTCTCGCGCTGCGTCTTGTAGACGCGGTCGTTCATGTCGTTGCGCGCAATGGGGCGGTTGGTGGGAATCTCGACGACGTCGAGCTTATAGATGTTCCAGAACTCGCCGGCCTCGGTGATGGCCGTACCGGTCATACCTGCCAGCTTGTGGTACATGCGGAAATAGTTCTGCAGGGTGATGGTGGCGAAGGTTTGCGTGGCAGCCTGAATCTGCACGTGCTCCTTGGCCTCCACGGCCTGGTGGAGTCCGTCGCTCCAGCGGCGACCTTCCATGATACGTCCGGTCTGCTCGTCGACAATCTTCACCTCGCCGTCGATGATAACGTACTCCTCGTTAAGGTTGAACATGGCGTAGGCCTTCAGGAGTTGCTGGATGGTGTGCATGCGCTCGCTCTTGATGGCATATTCCGTGTAGAGCTGGTCTTTCTTCTCCAGTCGCTCCTGCTCGGGCAGGGCCTCAATCTCGGCCATCTGCATGGCCAGGTCGGGCAGGACGAAGAGGTCGGCGTCGTTCACTTCCTTGGCCAGCCAGGCGTGTCCCTTGTCGGTCAGGTCGGTGCTGTTCTGCTTCTCGTCGACCACGAAGTAGAGGGGCTCCACAGCCTCGGGCATACGGCGGTTGTTGTTCTCCATATAGATTTCCTCGGTGGCCAGCATGCCCGACTTGATGCCCGGCTCGGAGAGGAACTTGATGAGCGGCTTGTTCTTGGGCAGGGCCTTGTGGCTGCGATAGAGGGCCAGGAAACCTTGCTCCAACTTCTCCTTGTCGTCGTTCTGCTGTCCCTGGGCAATGAGGCTCTTGGCCTCGGCCAGGTACTGCGTGGCCAGCTGGCGCTGCACGCCCACCAGCTTCTCAACCAGCGGTTGGTACTGCTCGTATTGCTGGTCGTCGCCCTTGGGCACGGGACCGGAGATGATGAGGGGCGTACGGGCGTCGTCGATGAGCACGGAGTCGACCTCGTCGACAATGGCGTAGTTGTGGCTGCGCTGAACCAGGTCGGCCGGGTCGGTAGCCATGTTGTCACGCAGGTAGTCGAAGCCGAACTCGTTGTTCGTTCCGAAGGTGATGTCGGCGAGATAGGCCTGACGGCGCGCCTCGCTGTTGGGCTGGTGCTTGTCGATGCAGTCGACCGACAGGCCGTGGAACATATAGAGAGGGCCCATCCACTCGGAGTCACGCTTGGCCAGATAGTCGTTGACGGTGACCACGTGTACGCCGTTGCCGGTCAGGGCGTTGAGGAAGACGGGCAGGGTGGCAACCAGTGTCTTACCCTCACCCGTGGCCATTTCGGCAATCTTACCCTGGTGGAGCACCGTGCCGCCGAAGAGCTGCACGTCGTAGTGAATCATGTTCCACTCCGTCTCGTTGCCGCCGGCCACCCAGTGGTTGTGGTAGATGGCTTTGTCGCCCTCGATGTCCACGAAATCGTGGCGTGCTGCCAGCTCGCGGTCGAAGTCGGTTGCCGTGACCACGATGTTTTCGTTATTGGTGAAGCGCTCGGCCGTGCTCTTGACAATGGCGAAGGCCACCGGTCGCACCTCCTCGAGTGCCTTTTCGAGCACCTCGAGAACGTCTTTTTCCAGTTTGTCGATTTGTGCGAAGATGGGGGCACGGTCCTGAAGCTCTGTGGTTTCGATTTTGGCCTTAAGCTCGGCGATTTTGGCACGCAGCTCGGCGGGGGCCTCCTGCACCTGCTTCTTTATCTCCTGCGAACGGGCACGCAGTTCGTCGTTCGTCAGGCTCTGGATGCTGGGGTATATTGCCTTCACCTGTTCAACCAGTGGCTGTATGGCCTTCATGTCGCGCTGGGCCTTGTTGCCGAAGATACTACTCAGAAAATCTATAAATTTCATATATTCTTTTACTATTACGTTATTCAGATTATGTCCTTTTTCACTACCGTTTACCTGACACCCCTCAGGGGCGCTGCGTTGCAGGCATTGGGTGCGCGGATGCGCATGCAGCGGGCCAAGGTGGGGGCCACGCGGTCGACGCTGACCGGTTCCTTCTGCTCCTGGGGGGCGATGTCGAGCCCGTAGAAGTAGAGCGGGAAGGTCATGTAGGACTCGCGGTACTGCTTTCGCTCGCCCGTCTGCTCGTCGACGAGGGTCCACCCGGGTGCCACCTGGATGAGCACGTCGCCCGAACAGCGTGGGTTGTAGGCATTGCGCAGGTTGCGTATGCCAGGCGTCCACGCTCCCTGGGCCAGACGCTGCGAGGTGTAGACGTCGCGCACACCGCTCAGCTGTATCAGGAAGTCGGCGCTGCGCTCCAGCAGTTCGCTCAGGTTAATATTTTTCTTTTCTATTCCTTTGAGGTCGAAGTAGAGTTGGTTGCCCATGCTGGCCTCGACGTACTGCGCCTGGCCGTAGACGGCAGACAGGTACATGTTGAGGAGCAGCTTGGCGCGCGTGATGTTGAATTCGCCCGACGGGATGCGGTAGCGCGACAGGTCGCCGTCGGCCTGGCCGGCATCGCTGTAGCCGGTGCTGGTGAGGACAAACAGGACGCGCTGGCGGCCCACCTTCTTCTCCACCATGGCGATGAGGCGCTCCAGCTGTTCGTCGAGGCGGACGTAGGCGTCCTGCATCTCCATGGGGTACTCGGCCACGGAGCGGTGGTCGTAGTTTCCGGCGTAGTAGACGACGCTGAGAAGGTCGGTTACGGCGTCGCCGCCCAGCATCGAGTTTTGGAGGCAGTGGGCCACGAAGTCGTTGACCTCCTCGTTGACAAGGGCGCTCGACTTGAACAGGCGCACGCCGCCCTCGCGCTTGAACTGGTGGCTGAAGGGCTTGCGCATGCCGCCCGAGACGAAGTAGTTGAAGCCGCCCACGAGGTCGCTGACGGGTTGCCACGTGACCTGGGCCACCCGGTTGGCGGCGTGGTCGCTCTTATTGTAGTACGAAAGCCAGATGGGCTGTCCGCCGTAGTAGCTCGTCGTGCACCACTGGCCCGTCTCGTCGTCAATCCAGAAGGCGCCGTCGCCGGCGTGGCCGGCAGCAAACAGGGCGGCGTCGCCATTGGGGGCTATGCCGTAGACCAGGGCCTTGCCTTCGGTGGCCACCTTCAGCTCGTCGGCAATCGTGGTGACCGTGAGGTTGGCGGGCGACACCTGTTCGCGCGTGTTGACTCCCGTCTGCATCTTGTCGGCAATGCAGGAGACGGGCGCGAGGGTCTGGCGGTCGAGCCAGCGCTGGCCCACGATTCCGTTTTCGTAGGGCGTGGAGCCGCTCATCAGGGCAGCCACTGCCGACGCCCTGTCGGGCAGGGCAAAGGGATATTCGGCCTGATGATAGACACTACCCTCGCGCTGCAGCTTGCGGAACCCGTTTTCGCCGTAGAGGGGCGAGAAGGCCTCAAGATAGTCGGTGCGCAACTGGTCGACAACCACCTGCACCACCAGGCGGGGCACCTCGGGCGCCGTCTGTGCCTGGGCGGCAGTCAGGGCCATCAGGAGGGCCAGGGAGGATAGTAGATGATATTGTCGGCTGGTCATCGGCGGTTGTAATTGATGAGGTAACTAACTGGTCGTGTCAACAAAACGAGTGCCAATGGCAGCGTCAGCGCACTGAATTGTTGCGGAATCCAGGGCATGAGCAGCACGAAGAGCGCCAGCACGAGCAGGTTTACGTAGTGATACGGGCATACCTGACGGCGGCGGGCACAGCGCACGACCCAGGGGATGAACAGCAGGGGCAGCGGGTTGAAGGGCCACACCTGCCAGTTCGTGTCGACGGTGGGATGCTCGGAGCAGAAGAACATGAACCACAGGAGCAGGCCCATGATGCCCTGCATGGTCATGAGCAGGACATCGAGGCCCCAGAACATGCGGCGCGTGCGATATTCGACGAGCATGAAGAACAGGGCCAGCACGAAGACGACGGCCCCAAGCTGCAGGGGCGTGAGCATGGGCTCGGGCCGGGGGGCCGGACGGCTTTCGGCCAGCAGCAACGCATCGCGCCGCACCAGCGGCCGGCGGTTATCGAGGCTGTCGAACACCTGGGCCTCGGCAACATAGTCGGCTAACTGCCCGGGCAGGAACTGCTGGGCGCGGTCGGAGAGGAGCGTGTCGCAGGCGGCCCCGAGCAGGAGGTCGTCGCCCACCTCGCTCCAGGGCGACTCGGCCGTCAGCTCGTGCAGCAGTTCGCGATACGTCCTGTGATCGGCCGACGGGCCGTAAACCACGTAGCCGTCGAGGTTCTGTTCTATGATGTCGCGCGACTTCGTCGTGCAGTTGTTGCTCAGGAAATCATAGCGGTACGTGCGGTTCTCGGGCCGACTGTTCTCGGCCAGCGCCATGGCAAGCCGGAGCGCCTCCCCGGGCGAAAGGTTCAGCACCTGCTCCCTCACCGAGGAACCGCGCTCGGCATACTCCTCCATGAAGAGTTCGAAGGGGTAGCCCAGCACCTCATAGTCGCACTCGCCCAGCATGAAGCGCCACACGAAATGGGGCGCACGGAAGTTGAACACGCCGTAGTTGAACACGGCATCCACCCCGCCGCGAAGGTCGCGCACGCGCACCGCCGTATGGCCGTAGAGCTGGTAGGCCTCGGTGCCGGGCGAGCAGGTGAGCAGGCTCACCTCCACGCTGTCGCTCACCTGCGCCATCGCACAGGAGCAAAGCGCCCAAAGCGCCACGAGCAGAGTTCTTATCCTATTCATTACTATTATAGCGTATGCGCACGCACTCACGCGCACATAAACAGCCACAAAGGTAATAAAAAATATCGTACCCACCAACCTTTCGCCCACTTTCTCGCCTCCCGAACGCACAAAAAAGCGCCGCCCCACCACCCCATTCCCGACAAGCCTGCACGATAAAAAAAACAAGCCTGCACGGCAAACTATATTCATCGGGCGATGAATATACAAACACCGCACGATGAATGTATGTTCGTCGGCGATGAATATATAGCCGTCGAACGATGAATATAGAATGCGGTGCAGGG
Organism: uncultured Prevotellaceae bacterium; assembly: GCA_945828295.1. Lineage (GTDB taxonomy): Bacteria > Bacteroidota > Bacteroidia > Bacteroidales > Bacteroidaceae > Physcousia. The sequence goes on from CALZQV010000007.1 coordinate 29,741, forward strand.
CTTGCGTTTTATTCTTCCAAAGATGTAAAATTTACGGAAATATATACTAACTTTGCACTTGGAGATTTCAACTTTATTTCCTACATTTGCATACGAAATTGTGTATTTTAAAAAGAACACTCTCATGAAAGATATGTCTTTTAGGAAAGACGAAATTGCAACAAAAGTGCTCTTTGGCCAAAACATATAGTACAAAACAAAGGATATGGAAAAACTGTTTGAACGCCACGACGCTGCCATTTCCAACGTTTCAATGGAATATGTCCGCGACATCATGCAACGGATTCACTGGAATTCACGACTGATTGCCATTCGGGGCCCGAAAGGAGTCGGCAAGTCAACGCTCATGAAGCAGTACATCAAGAGCCATTTTGAACCTGGCGACCGTCATGTCCTCTATTGCTCCGCCGATACAAATTATTTTACGACTCATACGTTGTTGGAAGTTGCAGAGAAGTTCGTAAAGAGAGGTGGCCTATGGCTATTTATCGACGAAGTGCATAAGTACCAAGGATGGAGCCGCGAAATCAAGGAGATATATGACCTTTATGCGGAACTGCACGTCGTAGTCAGCGGGTCGTCGCTTATACAAATTAACGACGGACAGGCAGATCTTTCCCGGCGTCTCTTCGTGCACGACATGCCAGGATTGTCGTTTCGCGAGTTTCTGCACCTCGATGCAGGGCTGTGCTTTAACCCTATTTCGCTTGATCAACTGTTGGAAAGGCCAGAGAAATTCTGCATTGACGTGTGCTCCCGCTGCCATCCATTAGAACACTTCGGCAAATATCTACAATATGGCTATTATCCATTCTACTTCGAAGAGAAACGGGAGTACTACGACAAGGTGGAAGGTGTGGTCAACTACACTGTCGACGTGGAGCTGACCAAGCACCGCAGTATGGAAGTGGGCAATACCCGTAAGGTGAAAGCTTTGCTGCAAGTCATTTCACAGATGGTTCCTTACGAAGTGGATATTGCCAAGTTGTCCAAAGCAACGGGAATCATGCGCATGACCGTCCTGAAATACCTGACCTATCTGGAAGAAGCCAGTCTTATTCGCCGGTTGTTTACCGATTTGATGAGGATTACCGACCTGCAGAAGCCCGACAAGATATATCTCGACAATACCAATCTGCTCTATGCGCTTTGTCCACAAAGGCCAGAGACGGGCACCATGCGCGAAACATTCCTTGCCAACCAACTGGCTTCAGCGGGTCATAAGGTGGAATACGCCGGCTATAAAAAAGGAGACTTCCGGATTGACGGGAGCATTGTGATTGAGGTTGGCGGCGAAGACAAAGGATTCGGTCAACTGGATGGACAGGAGCACTCCTTTGTGGCCGCTGACGACATCGAATCGGCCTATGGAAAGAAAATACCCCTTTGGGCTTTTGGTTTCTTGTATTAACGTTAACGCATAAGATTATGAACCTGATAATAGACATAGGGAACACACGGGCGAAGGCCTTCGCCTTTGAGGGCGACCGCATCGCAGACAGCATGGCCACGGACCACCGGCTGACAGGCCTCGCCGACTTTGCCCGCCGCACGGGCTGCACGAGGGGCATCTACTCCAGCGTGGCCCACATCCCGGAGGAGGGCTACGAGGAAATGGGGCGACTGGGCTTCGCGCTCGTGCAGCTGACCGGCGAGACGCCCGTCCCCGTGAACATCAAGTACCACACGACGGAGACGCTGGGCGCCGACCGCATCGCGGCCATCGTGGGGGCACGCACCCTGCAGTCGGAAGGCTACTTGCTGGTCATCGACAGCGGCACGTGCATCACCTATGAATTCCTGGACAGCGAGAACAACTACCTCGGGGGAAACATTGCGCCCGGGCTGGAGTTGCGGCTGCGCTCGATGCACGAACACACGGCACTGCTGCCACTCATCAGCGCCGAAGGCGAGGTGCCGGAAATGGGATACGACACGGAAACGGCGCTGCGCAGCGGCGTGGTGCGCGGCATAAAGTACGAAATCGAGGGCTATATCCGTCATTTTCAGCAGGAATATCCGCAGATTTCAGTTTTTTTAACGGGCGGAGACATAAAATACCTTGATATGTCGCCAAAAAGTAGTATCTTTGTCGACGATTTCATCGTCCCCCGCGGACTTAACAAGATATTACAGTACAACGAATGAACCACATAAAGAGGCTCTTCAGCCTTCTCACGGCCGCCCTGCTGACAATTGCCGCCCTGGCCCAAAGCAACGGCAGCAACTCGTCATATTCGCGATTCGGACTGGGCACAAGCAACAACCAGTCGGTGGGCTTCAACCGAGCCATGAGCGGCGTGGCACAAGGAATGCGCCACGGCGAGCACGTCAACGCCCAAAACCCGGCATCGTATGCCGCCATCGATTCCCTCACCTTCATCTTCGACGCCGGCATGGGCATCCAGCGGGGCCACATGAAGGCCAACGGGAGCAGCGTGAACGCCTTTAACGCCTCGCTCGAGTACGTCACCGCCGGTTTCCGCCTGCGCAAGGGACTGGGTATGTCGGTGGGGTTCATGCCCTACACCACCATCGGCTACAACTTCACGAACACAACCCAGGTGGGCAGTTCCCACACTACGGGGCTGGCCATCACCTCGGACAACCAATACTACGGCAACGGCGGGCTGCACCAGATATACATGGGCATCGGCTGGAACCCGTTTGCCGACCTGAGCATCGGCGTCAACGTGGGCTACCTGTGGGGCGACTACAGCCACAGCCTCGTACAGACGTTCTACGAAGGAGGAAGCGTCAGCACAAACTACAACACACAGAACGAGGTGTGGAGCAGCGACCTCAAGACCTACAAGCTCGACATCGGCGCCCAATACCCCATACGGCTCAACGCGAAGAACACCCTCACCCTGGGCGCAACGGCAAGCCTGGGCCACGGCATCGGCAGTGAGGTGACCCTGATGCGCTTCACCAGCCAGGGCGACACGCTCCAGAGCAAGGCCAAGAACGCCTTCGAACTGCCCTACACCATACAGGCCGGCGCCTCGTGGAAATACAATGCGAAGCTGACCGTCGGGGCCGACTACACCCTGGAGCGCTGGGCGGGCTGCAAGGTGCCCGTATCGCACACGACAGCCACGTCGAGCAGCATCAACGTGGCCACCGACCAGTATCTCAACCGCCACCGCGTTGCCGTGGGCGCAGAATACATGATTAACCCGCAAGGCCGCAAGTACGGCGACCACATACACTACCGCCTGGGAGCCTCCTACACCACGCCCAACGTCAAGGTGAACGGCCAGGACGGACCTCAGGAATACGGCATCACGGCCGGTGTGGCGCTTCCGCTGAACACGCGGACGCGCTCCCTGGTCAACGTCACGGTCGAGTGGTTGCACCGCGCACCGCGCAACAAGGGACAAATCACCGAAAACTACCTGATGCTGCACGCCGGCGTGACCTTCAACGAGGCGTGGTTCATGAAGTGGAAGTTCCAGTAAACAACTCCCCCGAAAGCAACACAGAGCAAATGAGAGACACCGACAGCAACCGGGACAACGCCGTGGAAGGAACGGAAGCAAGCACTTCGCCCTTCCACCGACGCTTCTACGTCCTTGCCCTCGTCCTTGCCCACCTGCTGTGCCTCAGCCTGCCGTCGTGCTCCGAATCCACCGAGCAAGCCGCAGTGGTACTGGGCGAAAACGACTCGGCCGCCTTCATGCGCTCGCGAGGCATCAGCTCACTCATCTCCGACTCGGGCGTGCTGCGCTATAAGCTCATTGCCGAGGAATGGGACATCTACACCAACACCAACCCGCCAACGTGGCGCTTCATGAAGGGAATGCTCATGGAACGCTTCGACGAGTCGTTCCACATCGACCTGCACGTGCAGGCCGACACGGCCTACCTCCATGAGCAACGGCTGTGGGAGCTTCGCGGAAGGGTGGTCATCCGCAACATCGAAGGCACGCTGTTCCGCACCGAGGAGCTCTTCTGGGACATGAACGAGCACCAGATGTGGAGCACAAAATACATGCGCATTAAGACGACAGACCAGGAACTGGAGGGCACCGACTTCCGCTCGAACGAGCAGATGACCGACTACTACGTGTCGAACTCCGTGGGAGCCTTCCCCGTGAGCGACGTCGACGGCAAGAACAAAGACGACGAAGCCCCGAAGGACACCGCTGCCGCCGTGAAAGCAACCACGCCCACAACGCCCGAAAAGCCGGGCCGCGTCATGCCCACCGCCCCCGGGAAGCACAAAAGGCAACAGGGCCACTGGAAGTAGTCTTCTTGATATAACGGAATAGATTATACTTGAAAATGCTGATAATAAGTTGCATCATCGTTCTGCTCTTCTCCGCCTTCTTCTCGGGCATGGAGATTGCCTTTGTGTCGAGCAGCAAACTGCGCGTCGAGATGGACAAAGCCTCGAAGGAAGGACTCACCTCGCGCATCCTGGGCATCTTCTACGCCCACCCCAATAACTTCATCTCCACCCTCCTGGTGGGCAACAACATCGCACTGGTCATCTACGGCATACTCATGGCACGGATTATCGGCGACTACCTGTTCATCCCACTGGGAATCACCGACAACGAAACCCTGCAGCTCATCCTGCAAACCGTCATCAGCACCCTCATCGTGCTGGTGACCGGCGAGTTCCTGCCCAAGACCATCTTCCGCATCAACCCCAACGGCATGATGAACGCCTTTGCCCTGCCCGCCTTCCTCTTCTACGTCCTGCTCTTCCCCATAAGCAAGTTCACGAGCGGACTGTCGAAGGCTTTCCTCTGGATGGCAGGAGCCAAGGTGAAACCCGCCACCGCCGAGAAGGCCTTCACGAAGATTGACCTCGACGACCTTATCCAGCGCAACATGGACAACGTCAGCGACGAAAGCGAAATCAACGAAGAGGTGAAGATATTCCAGAACGCGCTCGACTTTGCGGAGACCAAGGTGCGCGACTGCATCGTGCCCCGCACCGAGATTGACGCGGCGCCCATCGACGCCCCGCTCGAGGCACTGCAGAACCAGTTCGTGGAGAGCGGACACTCGAAAATCATCATCTACCGCGAAGACCTCGACGACATCGTGGGCTTCGTCCACTCGAGCGAAATGTTCCGCCTGAAGGCAGGAGAAGACTGGACCGCCAGCATCCGCGAGATACCCATCGTGCCCGAAACCATGACTGCCCAGAAGCTCATGAAGCAATTCATGCAGGAGAAGAAGTCGATGGCCATCGTCGTCGACGAGTTCGGAGGCACCTCGGGCATCGTCACCCTCGAAGACCTCGTCGAAGAGATATTCGGCGAAATCGAGGACGAGCACGACAGCAACAAGTACGTGGCCAAGGATCTGGGCAACGGCGAATACCTGCTCTCGGCACGCCTCGAAATCGAAGCCATCAACGAGCGCTTCGACCTCGACCTGCCCGAGAGCGAGGAATACCTGACCCTGGGCGGCCTCATCCTCCACGAATACCAAAGCTTCCCGAAGCTCAACGAAGTTGTGAAGTTCGGCAACTGGGAATTCAAGATTATCAAGAACACCACCACCAAGATAGAGCTCGTGCGCCTGCGCGTGACAAAAAATAATAAATAATAACTCGCAATTCGATAATTTTTATTATCTTTGCGCCCGATTGTGTATTACCGAAACATCAAACAA
>CALZQV010000008.1 GCA_945828295.1 uncultured Prevotellaceae bacterium
TCGCGACGCTTCCCTCCGTCCCTCGCGACGCTTCCCTCCGTCCCTCGCGACGCTTTCCTCCGTCCCTTGCGACGCTTCCCTCCGTCCCTCGCGACGCTTTCTTTCGCCCTTTGCCCTACGCGCTTTGCCTCGCTTCCGCGAAGGGATAGAATAAAGCCTCCCTGGGACTCCAGAGAGGCTTTATTTGTGCCTCCCCCGCAAAAGGGGAGAGGCTTAGGGAATGGGTTATTACTTAACCACCACCTTCTTACCGTTGATGATGAAGATACCCTTCGTGGCCTTGCTTACGCGCTGGCCGGCCATGTTGTAGATGGTAGCCTTGGCGGGAGCAACTGCGTCAACACCCATGATGGCTGTTGTCGGGTCTTCCGTAGGTTCGGTGGTGCCCAGGAACTCGAGCTTCCAGTTATCCCAAATGGTCCAGTCGCCATAAGCGTAGGCTTCGATACCGTTCTCGGCATCAGCTTCTACGTTCTTGTTGTGCAACTTGTAGAGACCGATCTTCACGTCGCCCTGACCTTCCTTAACCTCGAACTGCAGGATGTTCTGGTACCAAGGAGTTACTGACGTGTCTTCCTTGTCGAAGTTGAAGAGCAGGTTGGCAACAGAAGCTTTGTTGGGGATGTACCTTACGCTATCCTCATCCTCCGTGTTGTGGTAAACCAGTTTAGCGGAGTTGCCGGTGGTAACGATGTCGTACTCGGCGTCGTTCAGCAGGTCGGTGTAGTTTTTCATCTCGCTGGTGATGAGGCTCAGAGCGGTCTCTGTCTCGCCAGCCATGAGTCGTGCGTGTTTGTCCTCGGTGAAGCCCTCAACGTTGTTGATGCAGCTGTCGAGACGAGCGCTGTTACCATCGCGGTAGAAGCCCTTAACGTACAGACGATACCATCCGGGGTTCAGGCCGTAGATGGTCTGGTTGATTTCGAATGCCTGCTCGAAGAACTCAGCAACGTGCTTGCCACCATCACCATAACCTACAGAACCAACGGGAACATTCCAGCCCTGAGCGCCAATGGCAACGGGGTCGCCCTGGTCGTCAACGTCAGAGTAGCTGTTGCAGTCGGGGTTGTAGATAACGTAGGTGATGTCGGCGGGCTCTTCCTCGCTGGCGCCTTTGGTCAGGCAATCCTGTACGAACTGAGTGTATGCACGGTTCATCTCGATACGATACTTCTCAATGTCGGCATTGTCCTTGAACTTCTCGTTGCCATCGGGATCCAGACGATCCTCGATTTCTGCCATAATCTCAGGAGTGTCGCCGCTCAGGCCGTCCTGGTTGTAGCGGCAATCCTGCATGATGAAGAACTCGTCGGAGAAGGCAGCAACGTCCTTCAGGTTCTGCTGAACAGCAGCAATGGCGTCAATCAGAGCCTGGATAGCATCGGTGCAAGCCTTGCCTTCGTTGCCGGCCAGAGCCTCGTCGGCCTTGGCCAAAGCATCGTTAACAACGTTGCTTACGCTGTCGGTGATAGAAACCTCGGCCTCGGCCAGCAGGTTCTCAAGGTTCTGCTTGTTGGCTTCAAGCATTTCCTTATACTTCTCGATGTCTTCACCCTTATAGGTAATCTTGAAGTCGTCGAACAGTACCCAACCATTCGTGGCATTTGTGCGGATACCGACAGTGAGGTCGGCAGTGCTACCTACTACGATGTTGAAGTAGTTCTTGTAAAGGCCATAACGGAACCATACGTTAGCGCCGCACATACCGTTGGGAATCCACTTCTCGGGATATGCGCCGGACATAACGTCGCCATAGGTCTGAGGATCGGCGTTGTTACCGCCACCGTAGGCTTTGTCGTACAGCTGCTGGTCCTGAGCATCCTCGTGAATGTTTCTTACCTTGGTGCTCTGGGTGCTGTTATTCACAACGGCATAGAGCTCGGCCTGGGTCTCGAGAGAACTCTTGTCGCCATCCTCGCAGCGCTCGAAGGCCTGGCAGCTCAGTTCGAATACGCCCACGGGCATGTCCTTAATGGTCTGGCTGATGTCGAATGCGGCCTTGTAGACCTCGGCGCAACCACCGTCGACAATGTGCTTCACATTGCCATCCTTGTCGGTGTACTCTACAGCATAGGGATATACGGGGTTATCCTCGGGCAGGGGCACGTCCCAACCACCATAGGCAGGTGTGGCACCGCTGTTAATCTTCCAGCCGTCGAAACCGGTGTCGAAGCCCTGGTTCTTCAGCAGCATGGTGATTTCCTTACCGATGCAGCCTTTGGGATCTTCCTTCAGGGCCTTGGTGATGTAGTCGGCACACATGTTATAGATGCTGTCGGACAGAGCCTCGATGAGCGCCTGGTCGGCAGTACCCTCGTTGTACTTGCCCAGCAGGCTTGCCTGCATGTCGGCCAACAGTTCGCTCAGTCCCGTCCAATCCTTGGCAGCGTCGCTGATTTGCTTCTTCATCGCAGTGATGGTGCTGTTCAGCTTCTCATACAGAGTGATGGACTCTTCCAGATTCTTCACTGCAGCCTCAAGGGCGGCCTTGTAGGCCTCGAAGTCCTCAGTTGCGTTCTTGGCGTTGGCTATAGCCTCTGCGTAGGCGTCCTTTGCGCTCTTTTCAGCCTTCACGCTATAAGCGTCAACGTCGTACTTAGCAGTGCACTCGTTGATGTAGCTCTGCAGCAGAATCTGTGCGGGGTTGCCTACCACCTCACCGTAATAGGTCAGTGTGAAGTTGTCGGCAGCAATCCAGTTGGCGGTAGCGCTCACGGTGCGCAGACCGATTTCAACGTCGCCACCCGTGCTGACGAAGGTAATCTCGAAGTGCTCGGGAAGGCCGTTGCCGGTAGCAATGTTCTGGGTCTGCTCCAGTTGGCCGCCGGTAGCAAACAGCTGAACTCCGGTTACGGGGTTCTCGGCAGCCTGATACTGCTGAACGGAGATGGCGTCGCAGGTGAACTTGTACTTACCCTGAGGCAGTGAAGCCATGGTCTGGCTCAGTTTGCCGTCGCCGATGGCGCTATAGGTCAGGTCGGGGTTGAACTTGGTGCCATTTTTAGCCCAAGCCTCGATGAACTTGCTGATTTGAACGTCGCCGTTTGTGTGGGTGGCGCCCTGGTAACCTACGTTCGTAGCATTCTTGCCGCTCTCGAAGGTGCAGGTCCAGCCGCTGATGTTGCCGGCGTCGAAGCTGGCGTTCTTAATCAGAGAGGTTGCGGTGCAGGGATTATCGTCGGAGGGAGGATTGATACCATCGTCGCCAACAGACAATACCTTGTATGCGCGAGCCATATCGACAGCCTTCTGCAGGGCTTCCTTGGCGGTGTTTACGGTCTCGTAGTCGCTGCTGTTGTAGGCTGTGGTGTACTGCTCGTAGTCTACGTCCAGTTCTTCATCCAGGATGGCAACTGCCAGGTCGTACATGGTCTTCTTGGCAAAATAGAGAGACATGTCGATGAACTCCCAGTCGCAAGCAAACTTCTCGGGGTCAACGGCTGCATACATGCCATTGGGATACTGAGCTTCGGTGTCAGGATTCCAACCCCAGAATCTGTTGTCGTAGTTCTCAATCACGTCACCGTACGTGTCATCGCTTGCCACGCAGCGAACACGGTAGTAGCCGTTGTCCTGCTTGATGATTTCAAAGTAGCGGTGAGGGTCGGTGGGATTGTCGACGTGCATGGCATAGCCGTCGATGCCGTTACCCGAAATGAAGAGGTAGCTGTTGGGCCAGCTGCCGTCGTAGCCCTTGAAGCTCCAGCCCTTCTTGGCCTCATCAAAGTCCATGGTGAAGGTGATGGGGTTCTCTTCCACCAGAATGGCGGTCGTTTTCCAGGTAAAGAATGACTGTCCGCCGGCAACGAACCATCCGGACTCGACGTTCTTCACACGGTAGAGATGACCGCTCACGGGGTCAGAAGCCGTTGTCGGAACCTCGGGTTCGGTCCACGACTGAGCAAATGAGGAAATGGCCACGAAGGCCACGCTCAACAGAGTAAGTAGTCTGTTTCTCATAATAGTGATTTTAATTAGTTAATAAAAGGTTAGTTGTTCTCTTGTTTTCGTGTCATAATTAGGATTTAAGCCATATTACGTAGCAAATATACGTATTTTTGCAGTAAATAGGTCACGTGCGGGCCGTTTTTTTAATATTTTTTAAGAGTTAGGCTAACTTGCTGTGTCAGTTCCACAAAGTCGGCCACGCTGAGTTGTTCGGGCCGCATGTTGAAGACGGACTGGGCGAGCAGTTGGTCCACTGCCGTCTGGTCGAAACTTCCGTCGGTGAGCAGCGGACGTATGTTGTTGCGCAGTGTTTTCCGGCGTTGGTTGAAGGTTGTCTTCACGACGCGGCGGAAGAGTTGCTCGTCGCAGCCGAGGCCCTGCGTCTGGTTGCGCGTCAGACGTATGACGGCCGAGCGCACCTTGGGTGGCGGGTTGAAGACGCCGGGTTCGACGGTGAACAGGTATTCCACGTCGTACCAAGCCTGGATGAGCACGCTGAGTATGCCGTAGGTCTTCGAGCCGGGGCGGGCGGCAATGCGTTCGGCCACCTCCTTTTGCACCATGCCCGTGCAGCAGGGAATGAGCTGCCGGTATTCGAGCATCTTGAAGAAGATTTGTGAGGAGATGTTGTAGGGATAGTTGCCCGTGAGCACGAAGGGGCTGCCTTGGAAGGTGCGTTCGAGGTGCATGCTGAGGAAGTCGTCCTCGATGATGTTGTCCTCGAGGTCGGGGAAGTGGTCGCGCAGGTATCTCACCGACTCGAAGTCGATTTCCACCACCTTCAGTTCTCGCGGTTTAGGAATAAGGAACTGGGTCATCACCCCCATGCCGGGGCCCACCTCGAGGACGGGCAGGTCGGGGCAGGCATCTACGGTGTCGGCAATGCGTTGCGCTATGCCAAGGTCGGTCAGGAAGTGCTGTCCGAGAAACTTTTTGGGCCTTACTTTTAGCATAATTATTGCAAAGATACAACTAAATTGATAATTAAGAATTAAGAATTAAGAATTTAAAAGAGAATTATTCGTATCTTTGTGGACATTATGAGGAAAAGGCTTCAAAATATCGTGCGCATTGCGTTACCCCTTGTGCTGGGCGGCGCCATCCTGTGGTGGATGTATCGCGGCTTTGCCTGGGACGAGGTAGTCGGTGCCTTGCGCGACGATATGCGCTGGGGTTGGATGCTGCTGTCCATGCCCTTCGGTGTCCTGCCTCAGGTGTTGCGTGCGCTGCGTTGGCGCCAGATGCTGGAGCCGATGGGCGAGCGTCCGCGCCGGCGAGCCTGTGTCAACGCTATTTTCCTGAGCTACGCCAGCAGCCTGGTCATTCCCCGCGTGGGCGAACTCCTGCGCTGCGGCTACCTGAACCGCTACGAGGGCACGAGCATGAGCCGTGCCGTGGGCACCGTGGTTACGGAGCGCGTGGTCGATGTGTTCCTGATTCTTTTGCTGACGGCCGTTACGGTAATGTGGCAGGTGCCCGTGTTCATGCATTTCATGGCCAGCACGGGCCTTTCGGCCGAGAGCATCCTGTCGCGCTTTTCGCTGACGGGCTGGCTGGTGACGTTGGCCAGCGGCCTGCTGGTTGTGGCCATGGCGGTCTACCTGATGTACCGCTTCCGTGTGGTCGACCGTGGCCGCGAGGCCCTTCGTGGTTTGGCCGACGGGCTGCTCAGTGTGGGCCACGTGCGCAGCAAGCTGCTCTTTTGGGCCTATTCCGTGGGGATATGGGTATCGTATTATCTCCACTTCTATCTTACCTTCTTTTGTTTCTCCTACACCGAAAACCTTGGCCCCACGGTGGCTTTGGTGGCCTTTGTTGTCGGCACGTTTGCCGTCATCGTGCCCACGCCCAACGGAGCCGGCCCGTGGCATTTCGCCGTGAAGACGGTGCTCATGCTCTATGGCGTCGAGGGCAATAACGGTGCGATGTTTGTGCTCATCGTCCACTCGCTGCAGACCATGCTTGTGGCTGTGCTGGGTTTGGTGGGCCTTGTCTATAGCCCAAAGAGGGCCTGCGGTGACAGGCCCTCCGGAAAATAGATGTAGGGGGAGTGTAGGATTAATCCCAGAGTTTATCGACTTGTGCTCCGTCGTAGTAGTGGCGGAGAATGCTGTCGTAGGGTTGTCCCTGCGTGGCCAGCACTGCTGCGCCTATCTGGCACATGCCCACTCCGTGACCCCATCCAGCTCCGTGGAGTATGAAGCGCTGCGGAATGCCGTCGTGCGTGTCGGCCGTGTCGGCTACGAAGGCCGACGAGAAGAGGTGGGTCTGGCTTAGCGTGCGGCGGATTTCCAGTTCCTTGCCGATGGTGAACGAGGCCTCGCTGCCCACTATGCGCAGCCGCACGAGGTGGCCGCTCCTTCCTCTCTCCACGGGTTCGAGGGCCAGGATGGCGCCCAGGTCGCGCCCCAGCCGTTCGGTGACGAGCTGGTGCAGTTCCTCTTGTGAGTATTCCACGGTCCAGCGGTAGAAGTCCTGTGTTTCCTGGTCATAGTCGTTGAGCACGGTCTCCAGCAGGCTGCGGTCCTGAGTGTTGCAGGCCGAGGGCGGTGTGTCGAGAATCCACTGCCGGGCGGCCTCCTCGTTGCTGAGGTCCATGGGTTCGTGGTTCCCCATGATGTCGCGCAGGGCGTGGAGGTAGGAGTGGGGCGTGTTGTCCCAGCAGTTCTCGTAGTCGTTGGTCACGCCTCCGCAGCATTTGCTGAATCGCGCGTCGCAGATGTCGCCGTTGCTGGTGAGCACCTGTCCGCGGGTTTCCTCGATGGCCCTCATCACCTGCGGGCTGATTTGCCGGCTGATGCCTTGGTAGCGCTGGCAGTGGTCGTCGGCACAGACATCGAAGATGGTGTGCTCCTCCTGGTCGTGCCAGCGAATGAGTTCGCTGTTGGTCTTGGTGAACTGGAAGAAGGCGTGGCCGGTGCCGTTCTTGCGTTTGTTGATTTGTGCCATGAGCCACGAGCGGCTGATTACGGCGCTTGCCTTCAGGAACTCCAGGGGGCAGGTGGCTTTCATTTCGCTGCTGATGACGCTCGTCAGGTATTGTTCGACGGGCAGTACGTTGATGGCCACGATTTTGCCCTCGTCGACGAGCAACTGCAGTTTGCCTTGGAAGGTCTGCACCTCCTGTCGCTCCCAGTGGAACTGTTTGCCGATGGTCACGCCGTAGAGGCTGAACGAGGCCTCGTCGGTTTGTGGGCGCAGGGTGAGGTCGTGGTAGATGTTGCCGTTCCACTTCAGTGCGCCGTCCTCGATGGTCACGGTCTGCTGGCCCGTCACCAGGGTGCCTTTGGCGCGGAATTCGCCGTTGAGGCAGAAGGTGAGTTCGCTGGTGGTCATGATGCCCACCGACACTTCGGGCTCGTCCTCCCTGTGGTTGTCGTCCTCGGCGGGCTGTTCGGCAGCCTGGGCCGGTTCGCCCTTCAGCTTTTCGATGATGGGTGCGAGCTCGCTGTCGGTCATGGTCACCTCGCGCAGTATGTCGACGGCGCGCTCGAGTGTGAGGCGTCGGAAGTCTTCTTCGCGCGGCGTGATGATGAGTCCGCCCATGTCCAGTGCGCCCGGGCTCACGAGTATTTGTTCGTCGCCCTGGGCATAGTAGCATTCGGGGCGGTGTTTCTTGCGCGGGAATACGAGGGTCACGATTTCGTCGTCGCGCCCGGCTCCCCATTCCTGGTGCCACGAGATGATGTTCATGCGTGGTTCGCAGGGCGTGTAGGCATCCTGTTGCGCGTCACAGCCTTCGGGCATGGGCAGCGCGTCGTAGAGCCGCTGGCAGAGCACGCTGTCGGGGGCCGTGGGCATGGAGCGGATGACGAAGACGGGACAGGCCCATGTGGTGAGCAGATAGAGCCCGCAGCCCCGTTTGTTGCCCGATTCCTCCAGCTCTGCTTCCTGCTGTGTGGTGATGGGATAAATCTTTTGGAGCTGGGTGTCGTATTGCTTCCAGTCCCTCTCGATGGGCAGTGTGCCTCGCAGTCCCGCCTGCAGGTGGCAGTGGTCGGGGCACGAGGCTCCACATTCGGGTCCGTTGTAGAAGACGATGTGGCGGGGCATGTTCCAGGCCAGGTGGCGCAGGGTGTTGAAGTGGGCAAAGATGCTCTGCGGCTGGTGGCGCCTTGTGGGTATGGTCAGGTGGCCCGGCAGTATGGGGAAGGGGTTGAGCAGAATCTCGTAGTGCTTCTCTGTGGCCAGGCAGTGCTGTTCCTTGGGGCGGTTGTGGTTACAGAGGAAACATGGGCGCTGCTGTATGGTCTTGGGGTCGATGGAGGCGCCTGTGCTGACGATGCGTGCGGGATTCCACTGCACCACGAGTCCCTCGCTGGCAAAGGTGCCGAGGGTGGGGTTGTTCTCGGGCTTCTTGAGTTCGCGTGTCTGCACGTTGGCCAGTGCGGCGTAGCGCTCGGCCGCCTCGGGCCAGTTGGCAATCTCGGAAGCGTGGAATTGCTCTATTTCATCGGCGTTTACTTCGTGCTGCCACAGTTCGTTGAGTCGCTGCCGGGCGCGTATCTCGTGGGTGCGCAGCTGGTCCTTGTAGAGGTTGTTGCGGTTGACGGCCTCGGTGGACAGTGCGGCGTCGCTGTTTCCTTCCCAGCGGCGGCATAGGTAGAGTTCGTCGTAGATGCGGCCAATGCGGTAGCGGCGGCTGAGCATGAGGCCCAGGGCGTAGTCCTCGCCGTAGCTGGTGTTGGGGATTTGGATGTCGCGCAGGACGGGGGTGAAGAAGGCGCGCGGGGCGCCGAGCCCGTTGATGCGCAGGGCGTTGTTGCGGCCGTTGGCTTCGGTCCACTCGCGGTGGTCGATAAGGCCCGGCGGGAGGGTTTCGAGCTGGAAGTTGCACATGCGGTAGGAGCCGATGACCATGGCGGCGTTCTCCTGATAGAAGGTGTCGACGATGCGCTGCAGCGTCGCGGGCGAGGAGTAGAGGTCGTCGGAGTCGAGCTGCACGGCGAATCGTCCGCAGCGCGGGTCGTGGATGGCCAGGTTCCAGCATCCGCCAATGCCCAGGTCGGTCCTTTCGGGGATGAGGTGGATGAGCCTGTCGGGGCGGCCTGCTGCCTTTTCGCGCTCAACCAGTTGGGCGAGGGCTTCGGTGGTTCCGTCGGTCGAGTGGTTGTCGATGACGAAGACGTTGAAGGGGAAGCCGGTCTTCTGGGACAGGGCCGAGGCGACGGCATCCTCGATGGTGCGCACGCGGTTGCGTACGGGGATGATAACGCTTGCCTCGACGGGCATTTCCTCGCGGTTGAGCACGATTTGGTCGTACTCACCGGCTGCCAGGTGGGCGTTGATTTGGCGGAGGTGGCGCGTTACGGCGCGCTCCATTTCCATCTGGCGTGTGCGGTTGCGTGGGTCAACGTAGTCGAACTGGCGCTGGCCGCTCAGGCGGGTGTCGGTCTCCACCTCGGTGTAGAGGTACTCGCTGACGTGGAGTGGCAGCATGCTGCGCGAGAGGAAGAGCCGCAGGTCGTAGAGGCCGGCGTGGTGGTAGGGGTGGAGCATCCCCTGCTCGAAGTACTGCTTCAGGCACTCGGTGCGCAGGAGCAGCAGCGAGCCCATGGCAAAGTCGTCGCGCACGCTGCCCAGCTGGTAGTCGATGAGGGGCCGGTGCTGGCGCTGTCCGTCGGGCAGCACGGTGTCGTGGTCGGCATAGACCAGCGTGGCCCCGCTGTCGTCGGCAATGGTGACCAGTCGGGTCAGTGCCTCGTAGCCCAGTTCCAGTGGCCAGGCCTTCATATATAATAAGGTATAACGCGCGTGCGCGATGTTGGCAATCTCCTGCAGGGCCCGGGTCGAGAAGGGGGCTTCCTTCAGGTGGTTCACGCTGGCCACGTTTGGGTCGGCCTGTAGCTGTCGGATGGTTTGCTGTGCCTGTTCCTCGCTCTCGTAGGGCACGAAACAGTCGATGCTGGGCTTTCTCATTGCTGTTTTTTCCGTTTTGCATACAAACTTACAAAATTATCGCGAAACGGCGACATTTTCGTCCAACAAAAGTTGCTTCGCGGGGCCCTGATTTTTCGGGGCTCGACGGTCGCTGCATCGACGAGCCTCCGTCAATGCGTCGACGAGGCTCCGTCAATGCGTCGACGAGGCTCCGTCAATGCGTCGACGAACCGGGGTCGTTGAGACCCCCATTTTCCGGGCCTGCAGAAAAAAGTGGAAAAAGACTGAAAAGTTTTGACAGAAAATACCTATCTTTGTATCGTAACAACAGTTTTCCTGACAACCATGAAACACTTCTTAGCAGTGGACCTTGGCGCCACCAGTGGGCGCACGGTGTTGGCCTCATTCGACGGCGAACGTGTGGAAATGCGCGAGTTCACGCGCTTCAAGAATCCCCAAATCCCCATCTCGGGCCACCTCTTCTGGGACCTGCCCCACCTCTACAACGAGATACTAACGGCCCTGAAACAGGTGGCGAGCGAGGGCATCGAGCTCACCTCGCTGGGCATCGACACCTGGGGCTGCGACTTCGCCTTCTTCGGCGCCGACGGCCAGTTGCTGGGCCTTCCCTACTGCTACCGCGACAGCCACACCGACGGCGCCATCGAGCGCTTCTTTGCCGACCACATGCCGGCCCGCGAGCTCTACGACCGCACGGGCATTCAGTTCATGCCCTTCAACTCCCTGTTCCAGCTCGACACCCTGCGCCGCAACGTCTCTTCGGCCCTTGGCGCGGCTGAGAAGATACTCTTCATCCCCGATGCGCTCACCTACATGCTCACGGGCAACGCCGTGTGCGAATATACCGTCTTGAGCACCAGTCAGATGCTGAACCCCAAGCAGGGCGACATCGATGAGGAACTTCTGGACCGGCTGCAGCTCAGCCGCTCAAAGTTCGGTCCGCTGGTGCAGCCCGGCCACCAAGCCGGATGCCTCACCCAGCAGGTGCAAACCGCCTGCGGCCTCGGCCCCGTGCCCGTGGTCTGCGTGGGCGGTCACGACACGGCATCGGCCGTTGCCGCCGTGCCTGCCGAGGACGAGGAATATGCCTATCTTTCCTGCGGCACGTGGTCGCTCCTGGGCATCGAGAGCCGGCATGCCATCATCACGGACAAGAGTTTCGAATATAACTTCACCAACGAGGGCGGGCTCGACGGCACGACGCGCTTCCTGAAGAACATCTGCGGCCTGTGGCTCTTCGAGAACTGCCGCAAGGAGTTCACCGGCGTGCCCTCCGACGTGAACGAGCTGAACGCCCTGTGCCACGCCAGTTCGTTCGACAGTCTCATCCTGCCCGACGACCCCCTCTTTGCCCATCCCGACTCGATGACGGACGCCATCAGCCAGTTCTGCCAGCAGACGGGACAGGCCCTGCCGCAAGAGCCTGCCGACTACGTGCGCTGCATCTTCCGCTCGCTGGCCCTGCGCTACCGCCAGGTGCTGGAAATCCTCGGTGAAATGGCCGATTTTCCGCTCCGCCGGCTCCATGTCATCGGCGGCGGAAGCCTCAATCGCCACCTGATGCAGTGGACCGCCGACGCCACGGGGCTCCCCGTCATTGCAGGCCCCGCCGAGGGCACGGCCCTGGGTAATACGCTGGTGCAGGTGCGCGCCGCCGGAGGCGTCGACACGCTCACCGACATGCGCCGCATCGTGGCCCGCAGCATCGAGCTGAAACACTACAGCCCCAACCACACCCCAGACTGGGAACAGGCCTACGCCCGATTCCTGAAGCTGGCTCCCCGTAAATAATAACGTAACACAATAAAACCAAAAAGTCATGGCAAAACCATTAGTCGAAACAAAGGCCCGCGTGGGTGTGTTCAGCATAGCCCTGCAAGCCTACCTTCCCCAGTTTCCTCAGCTCGTGCCCGAGTTTGAGGCCCAGTATGCAGCCTTCAAGCAGACACTGCCCCAGAGCATCGAAATCATCGACGGGGGCATGGTGACCACCAAGGAGCAGTCGATGGCTGCCGGCGACAAGTTCCGCGCGGCCGATGTCGACCTCGTCATCCTGCAGATGCTCACCTACTGCACGTCATACAACATGCTGCCCGCCGTGCGCGACCTCGATGTGCCCGTCGTCATCGTCAACGTGCAGAAGAAACTGGCCCCCGACTACGCCAAAACCGACATTCCCACCTGGCTGGGCGAACTCTATGCCTGCGGCGCCATCGGCGAGATGGTGGCCGACCTGAACCGTGCCGGCAAGCGCTCGGCCGTCATCACAGGCGTCGTCGAGGGTGGCGACCCCGGCGTGCAGGCCGAGATTGAAGACTGGTGCCGTGCCGCACAGGTGCGCCGCCGCTTCCGCGACACCAACATCGCCCAGATTGGCCGCCCCTATCCCGGCATGATGGACCTCTACATCGACGAGACCAACCTCTACCACCGCATGTTTGTCTACACCAAGCAGTTCGACTGGGAACAGATGTGGGCCATTGCCGACAACATCACCGACGAGAACGCCATCCGCGCCAAGGCGCAGGACATCCTCGACACCTTCGACATCGAGGGCGGCGGCACCATCGAGAAAGTATGGGACATGGCCAAGTACGTCGTGGCCTTCGAACAGTGGGTGAAGGACGAAAAGCTGGGCATGATTGCCTCACACTATGCAGGCTTTGCCCAGGGCGTGGCCGGCAAGCTCGACTCCATGCTCATCCCCGCCTTCTCGATGCTCATCAAGCAGCACACGGCCTGCGCCGTCGAGGGCGACATGAAGGTGGCCATGGCCATGTCTATCCTGAAGACCATCTCGGGC
Source organism: uncultured Prevotellaceae bacterium (assembly GCA_945828295.1). GTDB lineage: Bacteria > Bacteroidota > Bacteroidia > Bacteroidales > Bacteroidaceae > Physcousia. Next base: position 12,653 of record CALZQV010000008.1, read on the forward strand.
ACAGGCACGCTGGCCGAAATGTATAGCATCGACTTCCCCAAGGACATCTGCATCATCGGCCATTCGGGCTCGGGCGACTTCGACATCTCCCAGGCCCGCAAGCCGACCATGAAGATTGTGCCCGTGTTCCACGGCAAGACGGGCGGTGGCTACCTCACGCAGTTCTATCCCCCCACAGGTCCCGTCACCTACCTGGCCATCACGCAGGACAAGAACGGCAAGTTCAAGTTCGTCGTGGCCGAGGGCGTGAACGAGGAGGGGCCCATCTTCATGTTTGGCGACACGAACATGCGCACGAAGTTCTCGCTGCCCTGCCGCGAGTTCGTGAACAAGTGGAGCGAGGCCGGTCCCACCCACCACATGGCAGCCGCCGTCGGGCGTCACATCGACACCATCCTGAAGGTGGCCAAGATCTTCGACATCGAGTGCGATGTGGTGTGTAGATAATCATAATTTCTAATTCCTAATTTCTAATTTGGATTATGGCAAAAAATGGAAGTTTAAAGAGTACTCTGGCGGTGTCGCTCACCAATTATCTCGACGCGGGAGCCATAGTGGCAGGAGCCAGTGGACTCACCCTCTGGCAACAGTACCTCGGACTCTCGGAGGTCCATCTGGGCTGGCTTAACTTCATCAGCGCCAACTGCCTGGGTGCCGCCATCGGTGCCATCATCGGCGGTCTGCTGGCCGACAAGTACGGGCGCAAGTTCATCTTCACCTACAACCTGCTGGTCTATATGACGGGTGTGCTGCTGATTATGCTCTCCGTCAACTTCCCCATGCTGCTCTGCGGATTCCTCGTCACCGGCATCTCGGTGGGCGTGGGCGTACCGGCCTCGTGGACTTATATCTCCGAGAGCTCGGAAGTGAACAACCGCGGGCGCAATATCTGCATCTCGCAGATGTCGTGGGGCTTTGGCCCGATGTTCATCCTGCTGCTGGGCATGCTCTTTGCCCCCGGCGGCCACCTGTTTGGGTGGGTGGAATCGCTGGCCCATGCCATCGGCGGTGCCGACCTGAGCACCGAGGCGCTGAACGTGTTCAGTTCGCGCGTGGTGTTCTTCTCGCTGTTTGTGGTGGCCTTCATCGCCTGGAACCTGCAGCGCGGTCTGCAGGAGAGCAGTGAGTTTGAGGAAAGCAAGGCTTCGGGCAAGAAGACGGGACTGTTGGAAAACATCAAGGTGTTGTTCTCCAACCGCATAGCCATGCGCACGGCCCTGTTCCTGGCAACCATCTACCTGACCTGGAACCTCGTGGCCTCGGTGATGGGCTTCTTCCAGCCCCACATCTACGAGACGGCGGGCGGCGTCACGAACGAGTACGCCAACATGCTCGCCTGTGCCGGATGGGCCTTCGTGGTGGGTGTCACCTTTGTGCTCTCGTTCCTGATTGACAAGATGTCGCATAAAATCTTCTACGTGCTGGGACTGCTGGCCGCACTGGCCACGTGGTTTGTCATCATCGGTGGCGTCAACGGCATGGGCAGCCTTTGGGCATTCTCCATCCTTTGGGGCATCAACGGCGGCCTGTCAGTGCAGATTTTCTATGCCCTGTGGGGCAGCGAGTTATTCCCCGCCAAGTTCCGTGCCGGAGCACAAGGTATGATGTTCTTCCTCGTGCGTGGCCTGTCGGCCATCTGGGGCCTTGTGTTCACCCTCATCTATGGCGAGAATGGCGAAGGCTTCACCCTGGCAGCCTGGTGCATGATAGCCCTGCTGCTCATATCGCTGGTGGTGGGCGTCATCGGTTGCCCCAACACGCGTGGCAAGTCGCTGGAACAAATAACATATGAAAGATACGGAGATAACTATTAAGACAATGAAAAGCATATTGGACGGACGGCCTGAGTTGAAGGCCGAAATAGACAAAGTGGCCGAGGTGACAGGTTACCTGTGGCAAAAGGGATGGGCCGAGCGTAATGGTGGCAACATCACAGTGAACGTTACGGAATACATGGATGAGGAGTGCCGACAGATGCCGGCCATAGCACCTGTGGTGAAGATAGGCATGGTGCTGCCTCAGCTAAAGGGTAAGTATTTCTACTGTAAGGGTACGGGGAAGCGCATGCGTGACCTGGCCAAGGCTCCCATGCAGAACGGCAGCATCGTGCGCATCTGCGACGACTGCGCCTCGTACGAGATTATTGCCGACGAACCGGTAGTGCCCACCTCGGAACTGCCCACGCACCTGGCCCTGCAGAATCTGCTCCTGGAGACGGGCAGCACGTACAAGGCTACCCTGCACACCCATCCCATCGAACTGGTGGCCATGTCGCACATCCAGCGCTTCCTGCGCGGCGACGAGATGACGCGTGTGCTCTGGTCGATGATTCCCGAGACACTGGCCTTCGCCCCCCTGGGCATCGGCATCGTGCCCTACGACCTGCCGGGCAGCGTGTCGCTGGCCGAGGCCACCGTGGAACAGGTGAAGACACACGACGTGGTGCTGTGGGAAAAGCACGGCACCGTGGCCGTGGGCACCGACATCATGGACGCCTTCGACCAGACCGACGTGCTCTGCAAGGCAGCCAACATCTACATGTGTGCCCGCAGCATGGGCTCCGAACCCGACGGCATGACCGCCGAGGCCATGAAGGAGGTTCAGGACGTATTCAACCTGCCGAAGAAAAGACCTTGTTAATATATGAAAAGATTTGCATTTAAGATGTTCCTGAAGCCCGGGTGCGAGAAGGAATACGAGCGACGCCATGCCGCCATTTGGCCTGAACTGAAGCAGATGATTAAGGATCAGGGCGTGGGCAACTACAGCATCTACTGGGACCGCGACACGAATATCCTGTTTGCCTATCAGGAGTGCCAAGGCGAAGGCAGCTCGCAGGACACGACCGACGTCGACCCCATCACGCAGCGCTGGTGGGACATGATGGCCGACATCATGGAGGTGAACCCCGACAACTCGCCCGTCACCATCCCCCTGCCCGAACTTTTCCACATGGACTAAAGCGTGAAGGCGGAGGAACGTGTGTACGTGGCCATCGACCTGAAGTCGTTCTACGCTTCGGTCGAGTGCGTGGAACGTGGACTCGATCCTCTACGCACAAACTTGGTCGTGGCTGATGAGTCGCGCACCGACAAGACTATCTGCCTGGCCGTGAGCCCCTCGCTGAAGGCCCTGGGCATACCCGGACGGCCGCGACTGTTCGAGGTGAGGCAGAAGGCCCGCGGCGTGCCGTTCATCATCGCCCCGCCCCGTATGCGCTTCTACATCGAGTACAGCACGCGCATCTATCAGATTTATCTCCGCTACGTCTCTGCCGAGGACATCCACGTCTATTCCATCGACGAGGTGATGATGGACGTCACCAACTATCTGGCCACCTACAAGATGACGGCACGCGAACTGGCGAAGCGCATCATGCAAGACGTGGTGGCCGAGACGGGCATAACGGCCACGGCGGGCATCGGCACGAATCTCTACCTGGCCAAGGTGGCCATGGACATCGTGGCCAAGCATGCCGAGCCCGACGCCGACGGGGTGCGCATGGCTGAGCTCGACGAGATGTCGTACCGTCGTCAGTTGTGGAACCACCGTCCGCTCACCGACTTCTGGCGTGTGGGCCGTGGCATAGCCGCAAAGCTGATGATGTACGGCATGGACACGATGGGCAAGGTGGCCCGCTGCTCAATCAGGAACGAGGACCTTCTTTACCGTCTCTTCGGCGTCAACGCCGAGTTGCTGATTGACCATGCCTGGGGATGGGAACCCTGCACGATTGACTACATCAAGGCCTACCGACCCGAAACCAATTCGCTGTCGAGCGGTCAGGTGCTGACGGAACCCTACACCACGGAGAAGGCGAGAGTGGTAATCCAGGAGATGGCCGACGGCATGGCGTTGGAACTGGTGAGCAAGCGGCTGGTGTGCGACCAGCTGGTGGTGACCCTTGGCTACGACGTCGAGAACCTCACGCGCCCCGAAATACGCGTGAAGTATCACGGCGAGGTGGTGACCGACCATTATGGGCGCCAGGTGCCCAAGCACAGTCACGGGACGGCCAACCTCGAGTATTCCACATCGTCGCTGCACGTAATCACCGAGGCTGTCAAGGAAGTGTTTGACCGCATTGCAAACCCCGATTTGCTCATCCGCCGGCTGAACCTCACGGTCAACCACGTGGTGAGGGAGGAGACGTTGCAGCGCGAGCATCCCACGGGGCAGCTCGACCTCTTCACCGACTACGAGGCGATGGCCCGCGAACGTGAGCAGCGCGAGGCACGGCTGGCCAAGGAGCGGCGCATACAGGAAGCCCGACTGAAGATTAAGGAACGCTTTGGCAAGAATGCCATCCTGCGCGGGCTGAACTTTGCCGAGGGCGCTACGGCCAAGGAGCGTAACCGGCAGATTGGCGGCCACAAGGCTTAATCGGCCTCTGCCCACGGAATAAGAACTAAAGATAAAGCTACAAGGTTAAAGGAAATGGACGAATACGACGACATCATCAACCTGCCGCACCCCACGTCGACGCGCCATCCGCGCATGTCGATGATGCAGCGCGCGGCCCAGTTTGCCCCCTTCGCAGCCTTGTCGGGCCACCACGAAGCCATTGCCGACACGGCTCGGCGCAACGAAGAATCCTATTAATTTTTAAGCAGTTTCCGGGCGGTCTCCACCAGCGTGTCGCGCCCCTTGAGCATGTCCGCCGAGTCGAGCGTACAAACGATATCGGGCTGGATGCCGAACTCGATGTGTTGCATGTCCTTGTCGAACGAGGGCGAGGCACTGAAGCGCACGGCCCATCCGTTGGGCAGTTCGGAGGAGAAGGGCATGCCCGATCCGCCACCCGTCTGGTCGCCCAGCGTGGTTACGTTGGCACAGGCGCTCATGTTCCTGACAAACGTATTGCAGGCGCTGTAGCACTCACGGTTCTGCAACAGCACCACGGGCTTTTGCCACCTGACTCCCGTCGAGGGCTCGATGTATTCGGCCTTGGGCTGCGAGAAGTCGTTGTGGCCGCGCCCCGTCTTGTAGCAGCTGTAGCCGACGAGGATGCGCTGGTTCGTGAAGCGTTGGGCTATGCGTTCGGCATAGGTGAGCTGTCCGCCCGTGTTGCCTCGCACGTCGATGATAAGGCCGTTGCACGAGCGCAGGTAGTAGAGCACGTCATCCAGATTTCCCTCGCCCACACCGCTGCTGAACGACTCATACACCACGTAGCCGATGTTGTCGTCAAGTATTCGGTAGTGGATGCCGGCGGCAATCTTGTAGTCGGAGCCCAGGTACTCCCGGCGCAGTTCTTCGTCGAGGTTGCGCGGGTAGTCCTCGTGCCAGTGCCAGTAGCGACTCACGTCGGCCGAGGTGTAGAGGTTGACATGGCCGTCGCGCAGTTCGGCAAGCATGTCGGTGAGCACCTCTTGCAACTGCACGTTCGTCATGTTGGGCGAGATGCGCTTCCGGTAATCGGTGTGCACCTTGTTCCAGTCGAGGCCGATGACGTCGGCCTTATAGTCGAGGAAGCAGTAGTGTTCGTCGATAATCTGCCACAGGGCCTCGAAGTTGCCTTCCGGCGTGTTGTCGAAGGTATCTTCGCGCACGCAGGCCGTGAGCAGCGAGGCCAGGAGCAGTATGCCGAGTGTAAGTTTCTTCATCGTTTGAGGGTTATTTCGTGGACATAGCCGATGAGAAATGCGCGGCCGTACTGGTGCTGGCGCAGGCCGTTGGCCTTCAGCTGGCGCAGGTCGCTGAGATAGCCCAGGCGCAGGGTTGCGTGGCGTATGTGCAGGTCGAGGCTGAAGGCCTGCCGCAGCGACAGGGCATTGCCTGGGTGCGTGGCCACGATGTTGTGGTCGTAGTGGCCGCGGTCGAACAGGTCATAGTAGCTCTGTCCGTATTGCGGCGTGAAGGCCATGCCCACCAAGGGCATCTGTGCCTGATAGTGCAGGCCGAGGGTTTGTTTCCTGATTCTGAAGCTATAGTCGGCGCGCACGGCAGCCGACAGGCGCATGTTGGCTCGCGCCTGGGCGGGGTTGTTGGAGTTGCGGTCGTTGTATAGGAATCCGAGGTCGCCTCCGGCCATTCCGCCGGCCGTGAGCTCGAGGCCCTTCCAGAGCACGTTGCGCCACTGCCGCCCCCAGCCGAAGTCGTAGCGCACGCTTCCCCCCATGTAGTGGGCCGTCTGGGCCTGGTTCTCGGTGTACGAGACTTCGCCTTGCGTGGCGGTTTCGAACACAATGTGCTCGTTGCGCTTCAGGTGGCGCAGGGTGGTGTGGAGGAAGGTCAGCTGCGGCCCCGTGTATTCCATGGGCGAGAGGTAGGTGTCGAGGTGGTTGGCGCGGCCCAGTGCGAAGAGGGTGGCGTGGGTCGACGGCCTTCCCTCCGGCTCCTCTCCCTTGGCTGAGAAGGGCAGAAGGAGCATGAGCGTTGCGAATATGTAGAGACTCCTTTTCATGTTGACTTTCCCTCGTTATGGTGTTTTGGGGATTGGGGCGATGGCTTTTTATTCGAAGAGCCTCAGTTGGCCGTTCAGCTCGTCGGCCGCCTCGGCTTGGCTTTGCTGGTCTTCCTCGTTGTCGTCCGTCGGTGTGGTGTCCTCGGTTCCGTTGCCTTCGTTGCCGGTCTCCGTGGTTTCGGCCGGTTCGGGCCAACGTGTGGGCTCCAACTCCTCAATGCGTGCCACGTTGCAGGTGGTAATGCGCTTACCCTTGGCCTTGAAGCTCTTCACGCCGATGAAGTCCTCGGCCTCCAGGTCGAGCGGTTCGCGGAAGTCGTCGTTGCCTCCCATGGTCACGAGCAGGTGGGGATAGGGCGTGTCGGTAATCAGGATGAGCTGGCTCTCGGGGTTCTCGCCCAGGTAGTTCTGGTGGCGTGCGATGGCGTCGAGCGTGAATCGCTTCATGTAGGCGTATCCCTGCTGGTCGGCGTCGAAGAGGCATGCCGTCCACACCTTTCCGACTTCATATTTCTCGATGCGCAGAATGTCGTCCTCGTAGTGGTTGTTGATGTCGAAGTTGGTGACGTAGAACTCGCCGTTGCGGCGGATGACAAGTATCTGTTCGTCGCTGTTGAACTCGCCCAGGAAGTTGCCCTGCCCGTCGTAGTTGAGGCGCTTCACGTCGGGGTCGAACCACACTTTGCGTCCTCCCAGCGTGCTTCCGCCGTGGCTCTTCAGGCGTATGTTGGCTACGTCGAGCTTGGTCACCAGGTTACCCATGCTCTGGCGTCCCTTGATGGCGATTTCGGAGAAGTCTTTGTCGAAGAACACGCGCTTGAGCTTCGGGTTGGGCTTCAGTGTAACCTTCACCACCTCGGCCTCGCCGTTGGGGTTCGGCGTGAAGTAGATCACGCGGCTGCCGGGCTTTCCTTGTGTGAGGTCGTACTCGCGGTCGCGCGTCATGCTGGTGACGTTGAAGCGCTTGATATACGAAGCCCCGCTCTTGCCGTCGCGGTAGATGGCGTTGTAGACGGTGCGTGAGTCGTTCTTCTTGAACACGGCGACATGGATGATTTCTGCCTTTTTCTTCTCGTTTTTCGAGCGTTCCGTCTCGCCCACGAACAGCTTTTCGGCAATGCGTACGACCTTGTATGTGCCGTCCTTGTAAAAGATGATGACGTCGTCGATATCCGAGCAGTTGCACACGAATTCGTCTTTCTTCATGCCAGTCCCGATGAAGCCCTCCTCGCGGTTGATGTATAGCTTTTGGTTGGCCTCCACAACCTTGGTGGCGGTGATGGTGTCGAAGTTCTTGATTTCGGTCAGGCGGGGGTGGTCCTTGCCATATTTCTCCTTGATGAAGCGGAACCAGTCGCAAGTCACTTCCACCATGTTGGCCAGTTCTTTGTCAATCTGGGCTATCTCGTCCTTGATGCGTGCGATGTTCTCCTCGGCCTTGTCCTTGTTGAACTTCAGGATGCGGGCCATCTTGATTTCCATGAGCCGCAGGATGTCGTCCTTCGTGACCTCGCGCACCATCTTCGGGTACCACGGGGTCAGGCGTTCGTCAATCCACAGGCAGGCGTCGTCCATCGTCTTGGCGTTTTCGAACTGTCGGTCCTTGTAGATTCGCTCCTCGATGAAGATTTGTTCGAGCGTGGCAAAGTGCAGGGCTTCCATGAGCTCGCCCTTGCGGATGAGTCGTTCCTGGCGCAGCAGTTCGAGCGTGGTGTCGGTGTTGCGGCGCAGCACGTCGCTCACGGTGAGGAAGCAGGGCTTGCGGTTGTCTATGACGCAGCAGTTGGGCGATATCGATACCTCGCAGTCGGTGCAGGCATACAGGGCGTCGATGGTTTTGTCGCTCGAGGCGCCGGGCGTCAGGTGTATCAGAATCTCCACGCCGGAGGCTGTCAGGTCCTCCACCTTGCGTACCTTGATTTTGCCTTTCTCGGCAGCTTTCAGTATGCTGTCGATGAAGGCGCTTGGCTTCGAGGCCGTTCCGGTGGTCTTTCCGAAGGGGATTTCCGTGATGGCAAGGGTCTTGTTGTCGCGCTTCTCTATCTTGGCCCTGACGCGCACGCTGCCGCCGCGCTGCCCGTCGTTGTACTTCGAGACATCGATGCTTCCGCCAGTGGGGAAGTCGGGGTAGAGGTGGAACTCCTCGCCGTGGAGGTAGCTGATTGCTGCATCGCAGATTTCGTTGAGGTTATGGGGGAGTATCTTGCAGCTCAGGCCCACGGCGATGCCTTCGGCTCCCTGGGCCAGGAGCAGCGGGAACTTCACGGGCAGGGTTATGGGCTCCTTGTTGCGGCCGTCGTACGACAGCTTCCATTCCGTTGTCTTGGGATTGAAGACGACGTCGAGTGCAAACTTCGACAGGCGTGCCTCGATGTAACGGCCGGCTGCTGCGTCGTCGCCCGTGAGTATGTTACCCCAGTTGCCTTGGCAGTCGACGAGCAGGTCCTTCTGTCCCAGCTGCACCAGCGCATCCTTAATGCTGGCGTCGCCGTGGGGATGGAATTGCATGGTGTGGCCCACTATGTTGGCAACCTTGTTGAAACGCCCGTCGTCCATGCGCTTCATCGAGTGCATGATGCGGCGCTGAACGGGCTTGAATCCGTCGCCTATGTGTGGCACTGCGCGTTCCAGGATTACGTATGAGGCGTAGTCAAGGAACCAGTTTTGGTACATCTGGTTTAAGTGGTGGGTAATGCCTTCAATGTGCTTTACGTCGTCGGTCATGAAATTTAAGGGTAATTCGTCGTTATTTCGCGCAAATATACTAAAAAAAACGGACAAGACGATGCATTTCGCCGATTTTAATCAAGCGAAGGCCGGCGATGAGCCCCGTTTCGACAGGAACGGGACTTCGCCGAGGGTGCGGCGAAGGTTAAGTTAACTTGGGGGCAAAAGTTAAGTTAACCCTCGCCCCAAGGTTAAGTTAACTTGAGGCCGAAGGTTAACTTAACCTTGGGAAGTCAGAAAGCGACGTTGATGCCCGCCATCACCGTGGCGTGGGGCATGGGGAAGCCTTGGTTGACCTCGTAGTGCTGGGCGAGCAGGTTCTCGCCACGTATCCACAGGTTGGCCTGGCGGCACACCTGGTAGCCCAGGGTCACGTTGAGCAGGCAGAAGTCTTCTTTCGCGGGGTTGGCGCCGACGGCTGTGTAGAGGTTGTGGATATATTGCATGTTGCCCACGACAGACCATTGTCCGTAGGTGGCATTTGCACCGATGAAACCGCTGTATTCCGGCGCTGCCACCGTGGGGTGCTCCATGTGCAGGTAGGCATGATTGGTGGTGAGTTGCCAGTGACGGTTGACCCTCCAGCTGGCTTCGAGTTCTGCCCCGCAGTTCTCAACCTTGCCCGTGTTGACGTTGCGCATGGCCACTGGCTGGATGAGGTTGTCGCCGCGCAGGTAGAAGATGTTGGCCCCATAGGTGACGGGGCCTACGCGGTGGCGCCACGACACTTCGTAGTTCCAGATGCGTTCGGGCTCCAGGTCGAGGTTCGAGGGAGGGTAGAGGTACAGCTCGCGCATGGTGGGGTTGCGGAATCCCTTGCCAGCCAAGAGTTTCACTTGGCCCGTCTCCATGGGTCGCAGGACGATGCCCGCCTGTGGAATCCACTCGGTGCCGGTGATGGAGTGGTGGTCGAGGCGCAGCCCGGCGTCGAGCGTAATCCATTGGGCCAGCGTCTGGCGGAAGTCGATGTAGGCCGCCGTCTCGTTGCGGTGCAACTTGCCGCTCTGCTTACCAGGTGTCGTGAGGGTCTCGCCGGTGGCCTTCGAGGTGTACCAGGCGTGGCCGTAGATGTGCTGATAGTCGAGCCCGAGGGTAAGTCGGTTGCCCTTGAAGAGTTGTGTGCTTTGGTAGAGCGACAGACCTGCCAGGTTGTCGCGCGAGCGGAAGTATCGGACCGTGGGCGACGAGGCGTTGGTCGTTCCGTCGTCAATCTTGTGGCGGCCAAAGTTGGAGTACACGCTGACGGCACCGCTCGTGCGGCCGTAGTGGTTCTCGGCCACGAGCGAGGAGACACCGCGCGTTATCCACTGCTGGGCGCCGTAGAGCGGAGCCGTGCGTGGCCCGGGGTTCGAGGCGTTGAAGTGGGTGACGTTGAGGTCGGCATAGGCTCGCCAGTGGCTCGTGATGTCGTAGCCCAACTTGGCGTAACCGCCGTATTGCTCAAAGCCCATGTTGGGCCGGTGGTTGTCGGTTCGGCCATACTGGGCCGCAACGGTGGAGAAGAAGCGCCCGTGGCGCACTTGGTTCGAGCCCTCGGCCTGCAGGGTTGCGTGGCTGCCGGCGCTGAGGCTGAGGTGGGTTGAAACAGTGTCGTGGCCCACGGCAAAGCCTCGCGTGACGATGTTCACCACGCCGCCCATGGCGTTGGAGCCGTAGAGCACCGAGGCTGGTCCGCGCACGACCTCAACGCGCTCGGCCATCAGCGTCTGGTAGCTATCGGCAATGGGGTGGCCGTAGACTCCGTTATACTGGGGATGACCGTCGACGAGCACCATCAGCTGGCCCGCGCTGCCGGCAATGCCACGCAGGCTGATGCCTCCGGCAGAGCCCGTCGACACACCGTAGCCCATCATGGCGCGGCTGGTGACGAAAAGGCCCGGCACCTGCTGCATGACGGTTGGCAGGATGTTTGGCAAGTGCTGCTCGGTGAGTCGCTCACGGCCGATGACGCTGACGGTCATGGGCAGGTGGCGCACGTCGGCCGAGTCGCGGGCTCCGGTAACTACTATCTCGTGGAGCGAAACGGTGTCGGCCACAGCCTGTTCCTCCGTCACGGCAGGCCGGTTGCCGGGCGCGGCTGAGCAGAGGAACACACCGAGCGCGAGCCCCCACAAGGGGCGCATGGATGTGAAATGCATACAGGCAGGGATGTTAGTAACCAAAGATTTCCTCCAGCGAGAGGCGGTGTATGGGGGCAATCTTCTCAAGGGCTGCGATGTCGAGTTCCTTCTCGTCGCCCAGGATGAGGTAGCGGCCGGTCTTGCCCGCCATGTGCTGCTGCTCAAAGTTGGCAATGTCCTGGAGCGTGAGTCCCTGCAGGTCGTCGTAAATCTTCTTGTTCACGTCGTAGTCGTAACCCATCCGGCGAGCGGCGATGTAGGCCAGGATGACGTTGAACTTTGTGGTGCGCTGGCTGGCCAGTTGCTTCGTGAGGGCGTCCTTGGCAATCTGGAAGGCGGCCTCGGATTGCGGCATCTTGTCGAGAATCTCGCGGAACTGCCGCACGCAGTCCATCATCTTGTCGTTCTGGGTTATGATGTAGGTGAAGAAGTTTTCGGGTTCGCCCTGCTTCGACGGCGTGAGGTAGTAGGCGGCGGCACTGTAGGCCAGACCGCGGGCCTCGCGCAACTCCTGGAAGACGATTCCGTTCATGCCCCCGCCGTAGTACTCGTTGAAGAGGTCGATGGTTGCGTGCTCGTCGGGGCTGGTCTGGCGTCCTTCATTAAAGTACATGCGCATGTAGATGTTCTTGGCATCGTAGGGGGCGATGAAGACTTCGGGTTGCGTGGCCGTGAGCAGACGGTAGGGAGTGCCTTCGGGTACGGCTTTCAGCGGCTGCTTCGTGACGTGGAGTTCGGTCATGCTCTTGTCGAGTTCCTTCTCCGACAACGGGCCGTAGTAGAGCACCGTGTGCTCGAACTGGGCGATGCCGGCGAGCAGGTCGAGCAGGGCCTGCGGGTCGGTCTCGCGCAGCTGTTGCTCGGTCATGTTGTCACGCATGACATTGTGGGGACCGTACATGCCGTAGTAGTTGAGCATGTTGAAGCATGTGCGCTGGTCGGTCTTCACGTCCTGGCGGTTCTTGAGTGTGAGAGCCACGTACTGCTCGTAGGCGTCGCGGTCGGCCTTGGCATGGCGCAGCAGGTCCTCGAGCAGGGCAAGCGCCTGCGCCATGTTCTCGCCCAGGCCGCTCAGGCCAATCTGTATGGCATCGCCCTGAACGCTGAGGGAGTAGTTGCAGGCCAGTTTGTAGAACTGCTGTTTCAGCTGGGCTGCCGAGAGTTTGTCGGTTCCCAGGAAGTCGATGTAGCCGGCGGCCACGTCGTAGCGGTTGTCATCCTCCTGACCGAATTCGTAACGGAAGACCAGGTTGAAAAGGTCGTTCTCCTTGTTCTGCTTATAGATGACGGGCAGACCCTTTGCGGTCTCGAAGCGCGAGAGATCCTTCTCGAAGTCGAGGAAGACGGGCTGGATGGGGTCGACCGTGCTCTCCTGTACCTCCTTGACAAAGGAGCTCACCAGGTCGCGGTTGGTGGGGATGGGCGTGATGGCCGGCTTTTCTATCTTCTTCTGCGACGTGTCGGCTCCCTGCCGCTTATACACGGTGACGTAGCCCTCGCCGAAGAAACGGGTGGCGAAGTTCACGATGTCTTGCTTCGTGATTTGGCTGAGGCGGTCGAGCTGTCCGACTTCCTGCTCCCACGCTATGCCGTTGATGAAGGCGTCGAGCATCTTGCTCACGCGAGCGCTGTTGCGGTCGAGGCCTTGCAGCTCGTCGAGCTTCATGTTGTTGACAGCTGCCGTGATAAGGTCGTCGTCGAAGTCGCCGCGCTTCAGCTTCTCAATCTCGCCAAGCATAAGCGCCTTCACCTCGTCGAGCGACTGCCCTTCCTTGGGCATACCGGCCAGCAGGAAGACCCCGTAGTCAAGCATGGGTTCCACCTCGGCCTGGGCGCCCATCACCTTCATCTGCTGGTTAAGGTCGAGGTCGAAAAGGCCGGCCTTGCCGTTATAGAGGATGGAGCTGATGAGCTGCAGCGTGTCGTTCTGAAGCGACTGGGCGCGCTCGCTGCGCCAGCCCAGCCAGATGTTCTCGGCCTCCAGGCCCACGACGGTCGTGTCGACGGGCTGGGTCAGGGCTTGCAGTTCGGGGAACGTGGGCTGGCTGACGTCGTCGCCCGGCTGCCACTGGCCGAAGTATTTCTCCAGGGTTTGCATGACCTCGTCGGGGTCAAAGTCGCCCGCCATGCAGATGGCCACGTTGTTGGGCACGTACCATTTGGCAAAGTACTCCTTGATGTTCGTGATGGAGGGGTTCTTCAGGTGCTGTTGTGTGCCGATGGTTGTCTGCGTGCCGTAGGGGTGGTTAGGGAATAGCTTGGCCATCAGGGCCTCGAACTGCTTGTTCATGTCACTCGACAGCCCGATGTTGTATTCCTCATACACGGCCTCCAGCTCCGTGTGGAACCCACGGATGACCATGTTTTGGAAACGGTCGGCCTGTATGCGGGCCCAGTTCTCGACTTCGTTGGCCGGGATGTCCTCGGTGTAGCAGGTGACGTCGTTCGAGGTGAAGGCGTTGGTGCCCTGTGCGCCAATGGCGGCCATGAGTTTGTCGTACTCGTTGGGGATGAAATACTTGGCGGCCAGCTGGCTCACGCTGTCTATCTCGTGGTACTTCTGCTTACGTTGTGCCTCGTCCGTCAGGGTACGGTACTCCTCGTAACGGCGCTCGATTTCGTCGAGTAACGGTGCCTCGGCCTCGGAGTCCGTGGTGCCGAACTGCTTGGTGCCCTTAAACATCAGGTGCTCCAAGTAGTGGGCCAGGCCGGTGGTTTCGGAAGGGTCGTTCTTCGAGCCGGTGCGGACGGCAACGTAGGTTTGTATTCGCGGCTCTTCTTTATTAACGGAGAGGTAGACTTTCAAACCGTTCTTCAGCGTGTAGATACGGGTTTGCATGGGGTCGTCCTTCACGGACTCATACTTGTGGCCTTGCTTGCAGCCACTCGTCAGGATTGCCAGGACAATGGTGGTGGCAACCGAAAAGACTTTTAAATTCATACTTATAAGATTACAAAATCACGCAAATATAGTGCTTTTTCCGCGCAAATGTTGTACTTTTGCACGGAAAAACAACGATTAAACATAAAATAACTATGGCACAACAAGATGATGTTTTCAAAAAAATAGTTTCGCATTGCAAGGAATACGGCTTCGTGTTCCCATCAAGTGATATCTACGACGGACTGGGCGCAGTCTACGATTACGGGCAGAACGGCGTGGAGTTGAAGAACAACATCAAACAGTACTGGTGGCAGTCGATGGTGCTTCTGCACGAGAATATCGTGGGCATCGATGCAGCTATTTTTATGCACCCCACGACATGGAAGGCCAGCGGACACGTCGACGCCTTCAATGACCCCCTCATCGACAACCGCGACTCGAAGAAGCGCTATCGCGCCGACGTGCTCATCGAGGACCAGTTGGCAAAGTACGACGATAAGATACAGAAAGAGCTGGAGAAAGCTCGCAAGCGCTTTGGCGATGCTTTCGACGAGGAGCAGTTCCGCGCGACCAACGCCCGGGTGCTGGAGCACCAGCAGAAGCGCGACGCCCTGCACGAGCGTTTTGCAAAGGCCATGAACGCCAACGACTTGGAAGAACTGCGACAGATTATCCTCGACGAGGAAATTGTGTGCCCCATTAGCGGAACGCGCAACTGGACCGAGGTGCGCCAGTTTAACCTGATGTTCAAGACCGAGGTTGGCTCGACGGCCGACGGCGCATCGACTATCTTCCTGCGCCCCGAGACGGCACAGGGTATCTTCGTCAACTACCTCAACGTGCAGAAGACGGGCCGCATGAAGCTCCCCTTCGGTATCGCCCAGATAGGTAAAGCCTTCCGCAACGAAATCGTGGCGCGTCAGTTCATCTTCCGCATGCGTGAGTTCGAGCAGATGGAGATGCAGTTCTTCGTGAAGCCCGGCACCGAGCTGGAGTGGTTCTCGAAGTGGAAGCAGACGCGCATGGCATGGCACCAGGCGCTGGGCTTCGGCGCTGAGAACTATCGCTTCCACGACCACGACAAGCTGGCTCACTACGCCAACGCTGCAACCGACATTGAGTTCCACATGCCGTTTGGCTTCAAGGAGGTGGAGGGCATACATTCGCGCACAAACTTCGACCTCACACAGCACGCCAAATACTCTGGTAAGAAGATTGAGTACTTCGACCCCGAGACCAACGAGAGCTATACGCCGTATGTCATCGAAACGTCAATCGGCGTCGACCGCATGTTCCTTAGCGTCATGTGTCACAGCTACTGCGAGGAGCAGCTGCCCAACGGTGAAAGCCGCGTCGTGTTGAAGCTGCCCGCAGCTCTGGCTCCCGTGAAGCTGGCCGTGTTCCCCCTCACAAAGAAGGACGGCATGCCCGAGAAGGCACAAGAGATTATCAAGGACCTGCGCTTCCATTTCAATTGCAAATACGAAGAGAAGGACCAGATAGGAAAACGCTACCGTCGCATGGATGCTATCGGTTGCCCCTACTGCGTCACCGTCGACCAGCAGACCATGGAGGACAATACCGTGACACTGCGCGACCGCGACACCATGGAGCAGCGCCGTGTGAACATCGCCGACCTGCGCGGTATCATCGAGGACAACGTGAGCATCACATCACTGCTTCGCCGCATCGACAACTAATTAACGATAATGAAACGCTTATTATTCGGAGTATCATCCCTGCTGTTGCTCTTCGTCGTAGCTTGTTCCGACGAAGAGGAGGCGTATGACCCCTACACCAACTGGAAGGCTCGCAACACGGCGTGGTTTGCCTCGGTTGCCGATTCGGCACGCACGGCCATTGCTGAGGCCAAGGCTCAGTACGGCGACTCGTGGGAACAGCATTGCGACTGGCGCATGTATAAGCGACTCGACCAGGCGCAGGACTACAATACGGGGCGGGTCGACGACAGCGTCTGCGTGAAGATTGCAGCGCCGAACACCGAGCCCGGCAACTATTCGCCGAAGTGGAATGACAGCATTCGCATCAGTTTCCGCGGCTGGATGATGCCCACGGTCTACCAGTTATATAACGACGAGAATGTGCTCGTCGACAGCCTGCGTCAGTTCGTCTTCACCGAAACCTATTCGGGACCGTTCAACCTGGAAACTGCCGTTCCTGTACTCAATGCCGTGTCGCCATTCGTCGTCGGATTCTACACTCCGCTTCAGTATATGGTTGAGGGCGACGACTGGTTGGTTTATGTTCCGGCCCGTCTGGCCTATGGCGAGAATAAACGCGACATGATTCCTGCCCACAGCACTCTCGTATGGCGCATCCACATGACGGCCGTCTATCCTTGCAATAGCGGCGTCCCCGACTGGAAGTAACGCGAAGTCAATATACAAGAATCCCCCATCGGAACTGACCGATGGGGGATTCTCGTTTCTATGGTTTATTGACCCTGTTAGGCAGCAACAGCTTGGCCAGCCAGGAAGACCAGGGCAAGGCTGATGATGGCATAGAGCTCGGGGAACACGACCAACACCAGGGTGTTACCGAATACTTTGTGACCCTGAGCTATTGCGGCGATACCATTGGCGCAAACCTGACCCTGACGAATACCAGAGAAAAGGCAAGCCAAGCCGCAGGCGATGCCTGAACCGAGCACTGTACTTGCTTGGATGGCAGTGATTTCGGGTGTCAGCAGACCAAAGGAATTCTGGAACATGAAGAATCCTGCAAAGCCGTACAGACCCTGTGTACCGGGCATGGCCGAAAGGATAAGCGCGTTACCGAAAATCTTCGGGTCTTTCTTCAGGCCACCGATGGCGGCGTTGCCGGCGATAGTTACTCCGTAGGCGCTGCCGATTCCCGACAGACCAACCATGATAGCAATGCCAAGATAGGCAATAAGCAAATTTGTGTCCATTTTTTAAATCAATTTAGTTAGTAATGTTATTTATTTAATTCTTGAATGGGTTATATGCCAAGCCTCCGCCTTCGTAACCTGAGTTCTTGAAGAACTCGACAAAGGTCAGACGCATGGGGTGGACGAAGGCGCCAAGTACGTTCATGAACATATTCAGCGCGTGGCCAAGGACAAAGATTACCAGGAATACCAGCGGTCCCAGGATGGCATCGTCGGGCGCGAAGCCTTCTGCCAGGCTGTTGAACACCGAGGCTACGATACCTCCGGAAAGTCCGAGGGCAAAGAGACGGATGTAGGACAGCATGTCGCCCAGCATTCCCGTGGCCATGTTGTAGGCATCCCATAGTCCCAGGCCGATGTTCATGGGAAGACCCGTGAGGGGTTTCTTGTAGGCATCGGGGCTGTTGTAGCAGAACGCCACGGCCAGACCAGCGTAGGTCAGCCATTTCGCAATGTTGGAATACTGCGGCAGGAACATGCCGACGGCCACCGACAGCACGACTACCAACCAGGCCAGGGTGGAGAGGGAGTAGCGGAAACCAAACTGGATAATCTTGTTCCACGCGTGAAGGCACATGGCAAAGATAATCTGGATGAAGCCCAGGATAAGCGAGAGGTTGAACATCTGGCTATTGTTGAGAGCCACGGCTGATGCTATCTTGTCGAGCACAGGCACGTTAAGTTCGTAGAGGTTGAAACCGAAGAATGCGCCCGACAGGAAGCCGAACACGAAGGCCGAGAGGCCTAACGTCATCAACAGGTTGAGTGCGCTGCGTATGCTTTCGCCCATGTTCTTGATGAACGCCTTAGCAAGCAGCACAGCCAGCGCGATGAACAGACCATAGCCCGAATCGCCAAGGCACAGGCCAAAGAATATCGTATAGAACGGAGCAAAGAACGGGGTGAGGTCAAGCTCGTTATACTTTGGCAGCATGTACAGGTTGGTTATGATCTCAAACATCTTGAAGAAGCGGTTGTTCTTCAGACAGATGGGAATCTCGTCGTCTGGCGTTGGGTTGCTAATCTCGTACCAGGCCGAGTTGTCGCTGAATGCTTCTTCCAGTTCGGCCTGCTTTCTGGCGGGGAACCAGCCGTTAAGCACCATCAGGTAGTTGCCGGCCACGGTGTTGGTTCCTTCCTTCACAACGTCGAACTGCATCTTTGCGTTCAGTTCCTTGAGCTTGGCTTCCACACTGGCCAGTTGCGTTTGCGAGAGCGCGGTCAGGTTTTCCCTTTCAGCGCTCAGCTGTTGCATGAGCGATTCGTGGGATGCTTTCAGCTGGCTCTGTGCCGCTTCGGGCAGGTTCAGCCGGGTGGCAGGCAGAAGGGCGTCTTCATCCCCGTTGAGCGAGTATGCAACCAGCACGAAGTAGGTGTTCTTTCTTTCTTCGCTAACGGCCATTACGGGATACTGGTTCTCTATCTGCTTGCGGAAGACTTTGGTGGGGGCAACGTAGAATTGCAGTTCACAGCCTGCGGCATCCATGTGCTGTTTCACCTGGGCAGGGTCGAATTCGCCCCAAGGGGCCAGCTGTTTCAACTGGTCGGCTTGAGCTTTCTCTTCCTGAAGCAGTTTTGCGAAGTTCTCAAAGCGTGAGTTCAGTTCCTGCGCTTCGGCCATGCCTATCTCGCTGGTGGTTTCAGGCGTGTCGGCCTTCAGCTTTGCGGACTGCAACAGTTCCTTCATCTGCGATTGAAGCGTCGTGAGCTGCTTGATTTGCTCCACGTAGGCCGAGATGGCGGGCGACTGCTGTGGATTGACCTCGCTGGTCACCACGTGCATGACGCCTAAGTCTTGTAGCCGATGCAGGAAATCCTCGTATTCCCGGTGGTACACCAGGAAGGTGAGTTTCTTCATTTTCTCAATCATGCCACAACCTCCTTTCTTTCTTCTTCAGCGTTCTTGCGTTTTTCTTGCAGGGACTTCAGAATCTTCTGTGAAGACTTCGACAGGTTCTCCTCGTCTTCCATGAATCGCTTAATCTTGCGCACGGCCTCCTGGAAACCTGGAATCTGCACCTTCTCGAAGAGGTTCACCTTCTGGGTGGTCTTCTTGCGGGCATGTTCGAGCAGGTCGGTCTTTGCCAGGACGAATTCGCGCTCGACGGCGGTTTTTGCAAGACCCTGCAGCAGGTTGATGCCGTCGAAGTACCACTTGGGAGCGCTGAACAGTCCGAAGGGGCGCACGGCGAGCTTAATATTGGTGAGGACGGGGACGCGTACGCCCGCAATCTTCTTTGGCTCAATCTGCACGTCCTGCAGGCTCACGAGCGATGTGTCGAATTCGCCCCACAGGGCGTACATCCGTTCGTAGCCGGCAATCTGCTCTTTCAGCTTACGCTCAAGTTTCTCGGCCTCCTCCTTGCATTTCTTCACCTCGAGTCTGAGCGCCGTCTCCTTGCTCTTGATGATGGGCAGGGTGCGCTGGCGCATCTTGAGGTTCTTCTCAATCTGCTGGAGTGATGTCTTATTGTATTGAAACTTAATTGCCATTTATTATTTCCAGTAAACGTCGGTAAACTCTTTCTTGATGTTAACTTCCTCGAGCTTGAAGTACTTGCGGAACAGGCTCCAGGTTACGTCGAGCATTTCCTCGGTGTTGAGGTTGACGTCGATGGCCAGCAACTTCGAGGCGTAGTCCTTGGCGAAGTCGAGGCAGCGGTTGTCGTAGTCGGTCAGGTCGAAACCGTTCTCCAGCTTTGTCTTGGCGTTGGCGGCGTCGGCATAGAGTCGGATGGCGGCGTTCATCACCTGCGAGTGGTCCTTGCGGGTCTTCTTTCCGGCCACGAGCTGCTTCAGACGCGACAGGGAGCGGAAGGGGTCGACAACGACCTTGCCGACATCGCTGTCGCGGCGCAGGTAGAGCTGGCCCTCGGTGATGTATCCCGTGTTATCGGGTACGGCGTGTGTGATGTCGCCACCGGACAGCGTGGTCACGGCGATGATGGTGATGCTGCCGCCGCCTGCGCTCTCGGGGAACTGCACGGCCTTCTCGTAAATCTTGGCCAGGTCGCTGTAGAGCGAACCGGGCATGGAGTCCTTCGAGGGGATCTGGTCCATGCGGTTCGACACGATGGAGAGTGAGTCGGCATAGGAGGTCATGTCGGTCAGCAGCACGAGCACGGTCTCGTGTTTCTCAACGGCGAAGTATTCGGCTGCCGTCAGTGCCATGTCGGGCACGAGCAGACGCTCCACGGCGGGGTCCTCGGTGGTGTTGATGAACGAGATGATGCGGTCCAGCGCTCCGGCGTTGGAGAACGTGTTGCGGAAGAAGTAGTAGTCGTCGTTGGTCATACCCATGCCGCCCAGGATGATTTTGTCGGCCTTGGCGCGCATGGCCACCATGGCCATTACTTCATTGAAGGGCTGGTCGGGGTCGGCGAAGAAGGGAATCTTCTGGCCCGAGACGAGCGTGTTGTTAAGGTCGATACCTGCAATACCGGTGGCGATGAGTTCGCTGGGCTGCTTGCGGCGCACGGGGTTCACGCTGGGACCGCCGATTTCCACTTCTTTGCCCTCGATTTCCGGTCCGCCGTCGATGGGCTGGCCGTAGGCGTTGAAGAAGCGGCCGGCCAGTTGGTCGCTGACTTTCAGCGAAGGCGATTTGCCGAGGAAGGTTACTTCGGCGTTGGTGGGGATGCCGCCTGTGCCCTCGAATACCTGCAGGGTGACGTCGTCGCCCATGATCTTCACCACCTGTGCCAGGCGGCCGTTGATGGTGGCCAGTTCGTCGTAGCCCACGCCCTTAGCCTTCAGCGAGCAGGTGGCCTTTGTAATCTGGCTTATCTGTGTATATACTTTTTGAAATGCTGTTGCCATAGTATTCTCTTCTTATAACATTGCCTCGATTTGTTTGATGTAGTCGTAGTACTGCTCGCTCTTGTATTGTGAGTAGTTCATCTGCTTGCACAGGTTGATCATCTTCTTGAAGTAGTCGGTCACGTCCTGGAACGTGTCGAACTTGTGGTCTTCCTTGTCGCAGATGCGGGTCACGAGATTCAGGATTTCCTCTTGGCGTTCGAGCGGCGTCACGGCGTCGACCTCGTCGAATGCGTCTTGCTGCAGGATGACGTAGTCGATGATTTCCGACTTCCAGAACGTCACGTGGTAGTCCACGGGTACTCCGTCGTCGCCCAGGATGTTGATTTGCTCTGCAATTTCCTTACCGCGCTGCATGCGGGTCTTCAGTGCGAGCACCTTGGGAATCCATTCGTCGTTGATGTGGCCTTTGATGTATTCGGCAAACTCGGGATATTCGAGGTATTTCGAGTATGAGTCGATGGGGTTCACGGCCGGGTAGCGCTTCTTGTCGGCACGGTCCTGTTCCAGGGCGTAGAAGCAGCGGGCCACCTTCTTGGTGTTCTCCGTCACGGGCTCCTTCAGGTTACCGCCGGCGGGCGACACGGTGCCCAGGAAGGTCACGCTGCCCACTTCGCCGTTGCGCAGGAACACGTAGCCGGCGCGGCCGTAGAAGTTCGAGATGAGGGCACCGAGGTCCATGGGGAAGGCGTCGGGGCCAGGCAGTTCCTCCATGCGGTTCGACATCTCGCGCAGGGCCTGTGCCCAGCGGCTGGTGGAGTCGGCCATGAGCAGCACGCGCAGTCCCATCGAGCGATAGTACTCGGCCATGGTCATGGCGGTGTAGACTGATGCCTCACGGGCGGCCACGGGCATGTTCGAGGTGTTGGCGATGATGATGGTGCGCTCCATCAGTTTGCGGCCGGTGTGGGGGTCGACGAGTTCGGGGAACTCGGTGAAGATTTCCACGACCTCGTTGGCGCGCTCACCGCAGGCTGCGATAATCACGATGTCGGCTTCGGCCTGCTTCGATATGGCGTGCTGGAGCACGGTCTTACCCGTTCCGAAGGGGCCGGGGATGAAGCCCGTTCCGCCTTCTACGATGGGGTTGAAGGTGTCGATGGTGCGCACGCCCGTCTCCAGCAGTTTGAAGGGGCGGGGCTTCTGCTTGTAGTTGGTCA